>ONPI01000131.1 GCA_900319685.1 uncultured Bacteroidales bacterium | reverse complement strand
TAAAACAGTTGTTTTTTACACAATCCTCAAAAACGAAAAATACAGAAAAACAGTAACTGTTTCCGACAATCTCTTTGAAA
Source organism: uncultured Bacteroidales bacterium (assembly GCA_900319685.1). Lineage (GTDB taxonomy): Bacteria > Bacteroidota > Bacteroidia > Bacteroidales > UBA932 > Cryptobacteroides. The sequence continues at coordinate 8,243 of ONPI01000131.1, read as the reverse complement.
ATCGGCAAACGCTTCTCAACCCCCTTTCCCCACAAACTGTTTTGGGGTAAAATAAAGCAAATGTCCTTTCTCAGGAAAGGGAGCGCGAGAGCGGTCTCCGTTGGGCCGTTCTCAATCGATGAACGTTTCACGCCTATTCAAGGGCGGCTTTTTGCATTCCGAATCAGCTGTACTGCGAGTCGGGCTTTGCTTTACGCCGTTCTTCAAACTTTTGACGTTCTGTCGCTTACCAGGTTTTTACGATGTGTCGTTTACTTTCCATTACGCTTTTGCTTGTCGCGACCGTCTGCTCGACGCTGACCACGGTATAACCTTCTGCGCGGAGCCTCCCGATGACATCCAAGGTATTCGGACAGTACTCCCATGGAACACTGTCTTCCGCTCCGAGGCCGGTCTTGTGTATCTCGGCAGAAGGCGGCACGGCGCATATCCCGCACAGCCAGAGCTTGTCCATACCGAAAGAATCGCATGTCCTGAAAGCCGACCCTACGTTATGTGCACTCCGGATGTTGTCAAGCACCACTACGGCCCCGGTTTCGGGACGCTTCCTGTATTCCTCGGGCGTAATCCGGCCAAGTTCGATGTTCAACAGTTTACGGTCTTTCACCAGTTTCACCTTTTATGTCAGCAAATATAGCAAAAATGGTTTTTTAATCTTATATTTGCTTCCGGCTTCGGAAGTATTCCGAATAACGTCTAACTGCATTTTTTATGAAACAAGACCTTCAGATTTTCGATCTGATTAGAAATGAAAAGGAAAGGCAATCTTCCGGACTCGAACTGATTGCATCAGAAAACTATGTAAGCGACAATGTCCTCGAAGCGATGGGCTCGATCTGCACCAACAAGTATGCGGAAGGATACCCGGGCAAGAGGTATTACGGCGGGTGCCAGATAGTCGACCAGATCGAGCAGCTGGCGATTGACCGCATCTGCAAGATCTATGACGCAGAATACGCCAACGTACAGCCGCACTCAGGTGCCCAGGCGAACATGGCGGTCATCATGGCTTGCCTTAAACCGGGCGATACATTCATGGGCCTCGACCTCTCCCAGGGAGGCCACCTCACTCACGGCTCACCTGTAAACGCTTCCGGAATCCTCTACAACGCTGTCGCATATGGCCTCAACGAGGAGACAGGAATGATCGACTACGACAAGATGGAGGAGAAGGCCCTGGAATGCAAGCCGAAGCTCATCATCGGAGGAGCTTCCGCATATTCACGCGAATGGGACTACGAGAGGATGCGTGAAATCGCCGACAAGGTCGGTGCCCTCCTCTGGATAGACATGGCCCATACTGCGGGACTGATTGCCGCCGGCCTGCTCAAGAATCCTGTGAAATACGCACATATAGTGACTTCCACGACTCACAAGACCCTTCGCGGCCCTCGTGGAGGAATCATTCTCATCGGCAAGGATTTCGACAACCCGTGGGGTCTCAAGACTCCGAAGGGAGAAATCAAGAAGATGAGCGCCATCATCAATTCAAGCGTATTCCCTGGTGTACAGGGTGGTCCGCTCGAGCACGTGATAGCAGCCAAGGCTGTCGCTTTCTACGAGGCGATGCAGCCTGAGTTCGTCGAATACCAGAAACAGGTTATGGCCAATGCCAAGACCATGGCAAACGCCTTCGTCGAGAAGGGTTACAAGGTCGTTTCCGGAGGTACCGACAACCATCTCATGCTGATCGACCTCAGGACCAAGTTCCCTGATGTCACCGGAAGGATGGCCGAGAAGGAACTCGAAAAGGCCGAGATCACCATCAACAAGAATATGGTCCCGTTCGATTCCAGGACTCCATTCAAGACGTCCGGACTCAGGATCGGAACCCCTGCCGTCACATCACGCGGCTTCGTCGAGAAGGACATGCTGGACATCGTCGAGCTGATCGATACCGTCCTCACGGCTGTCGCCAAGTATGCCGACGTAGTGAACGGTGTCACGGAAGAGGGCAAGGATGAATATGCAAAGGTCCTTGAGACCGTAAGGCACAGGGTCCACAACATGACAGCCGGAAGGCCGCTCAACAAGTATTAGCAGCAGGGCATCCGAGAGGATTAAAGAGGATGGCTGACAAGTCCCGGCGACTTCGAAGCCATCCTCTCTTTTATTGATCGATCCGGTCTGGTTTCATCCAGGTACCCTGTGGTCCACGGGCGAATAGGAGCGGAAGGAACAGCGGTGCCCGTTTGCTCTTTCCTCACGAACGTCTACCCGAGTGTCCAGGAGGCAAAGGCCTGGAGAAGAGCATCGTTTATACGTTGCTGGCAGGGATATGGGGTGTCCGGGGGCTTGTCCACCCCCGGACAAGTATAGGGGGACGGGGCCCGTTGGATGCGAGTTATCCGTGGTAGAAAGCTTGCTTTCGCAAGACGGATGACGAAGCAGACAATGGGAGGGGCCGGAGCGAAGCGGAGTCCCCCGGGCACCCCATATCCCTGCCAGCTACAAAAAAGGAGCCGACTCACTTTGGAGTCAGCTCCTTTGATCTTCAGCGATCAAACCGGATTAGTTGTTCTTTCCGGAATTGATCAGCCAGTTCCAGTAGTCCATGTTGCTGATGCGCTCGATGACAACCTTGCGGTCACCACGACGGACATCATGAGACTCGCCGTAAGGAACGGTGGTAGCCTTCTTGCCGAAGCCGTACCAGTAAATCTGGCTCTTGGCGACGCCCCTCTCGACGAGAGCATCGTAAACAGCCTTTGCACGACGGCGGGAAAGATCGATGTTGTAGTCGAATCCACCACGGACATCGGTGTAACCGGCGATGAGGAAGTGCTGGTTAGGATAGTTCTTCAGGACGGTAGCGACAGTGTCCAGAACCTCCTGAGAGAGAGGAGTAAGGACATCCTTGTCGAAATCGAAGGTCACGTTGTCAAGCATGACGGTCAGGAGCTTGTCAGGGCCCTGGACTTCAACTGTATCGTGGACTTCCTTGATAACCTCGACTGGCTTCTCGATGTAAGACACGACAGGAGCCGGGAGGACGGAGCTGAAACGGTTGAAGTTGGTACGTCCGAGATTGATGCAGAGACCTGCGGTTATGGATGGCATGAAAGCGAAGATGTCATTCTCGCCGATCCAAGGAGATACCTCGAGAACTTCGTTACGGATGCTAAGGACGCTGAAGTCAAGGCAGAAGCAGAGCCTGTTGCTGATGCGGAAGTTGTTGAGGACACCCGCAGCAACACCCCACTCGTCATTGACCTCGTCATAGCCTTCACGATCCTTGTAGGTAGGATCCTTAAGACCTACCCATCCTGCTCCGATATAAGGAACAACATTCCAGAAACGGGTCTCCTTGTAGCCACAAAGAGTATTGGTGATGTTCCAAAGCAGGTCGGTGTGGATGTACTGGAAGAACTCGAAGTTTCCATTACCATTGTCAATCAGGGTTGTGTGTCCCGGCTTGAGGTCGAACGAGTTGTTCAGACCGTGGAGACCGAACCTGAAACCTACTGCAGGAGTGAACCACTTACCGATGTTGAGGTCGATTGCAGGACCGCCGAAGCTGAACTTGGTCTCCTTTGAAACGGTGAAGTTGGCACCACCGGCCGCGCTTACGAACCAGTTGTCCCAAAAACCGTTGGTGAGATAAGGACCTCTTACGACAGCACCGTTCTCGTCACGGTTGTTGTCCTCCTGAGCGTACGCTGAAGTAATCGCTACCAGCGCAATCGCTACGATGCTTAAGATCTTTTTCATTAAATTAACAAATATTTGATTCAATAATTATCCTTCAAACCTTTGTTCGCTACACACGATACAACGAGCAAAGTTACCATCTGGACCAGGTCGAAATTGACGTACGTTGTTCCGGCAGACCTATCGTTTTCGTGTGCCAACTCCTTGAGATTCAAAGAATGTCGAGGATAACCCACAGCCACGTTGGTCTTGTTTGCACGTTCCGGTGTTCCATCTGCCGTACAGTCCAGGTCCTTGATCGAGAACGGAAGGACGGAACCAGAGAAATTGAGATTTGAAGTGATTTCCAAACCTGTTCCGTCAGGATCGGTAATCCTGAGGTACCTGAGTCCCGTATGGGTGCCGGACTCCTGCGAACGGACATATCCGTAATGGTACTGCTCGTTGACACTCTGACGGTAAAGCCCCACCGTCGCTGAGGAATTCCTGTCTATGTAATTCTCCCAAGGCCCGTTGCCGAAGAACTCCAGGTCGGAGTGATTGCCCGTCATCGCGAACTTCATTCCGAACCTGAATAGATCCGGAGCCTTATCAAGACCTCCGGCGTCAGACATCGTCTCCTTGCCGAGGATGGTACCGTCGCCGCCGATCAGATATTCCATCTTCACGGCTGCCGCACCTCCTGCAATCGGCTTGTAAGATACCGAAATCCTGTATCCATCCTCCTCCTTCACGACATCGAATGCCTGCGGCAGGAACTCCGGATACCTCCAGACTTTCTGCTTTTCATTCAGGCGGGCTCCCATATCGTTCTCAGTGACCGCCCTTGCAAATTCAGGCAGCAGCGGCTCGGAAAGCACTTCCCTGCCACCTATCCTGTAGCTGCACAGGGCCCCGGTCGGTCTTGAGAATACAGCCTCCCAGCGTACGACCCTGTCGGAAGCAGTGCCGGCAGAGCGGAACAAGCCTTCAAACTTGCAGCCGAATCCATCATCGGTAAAAGTCAACGGGGTATCGGCCACTGAATTGGATCCCACCATCTTCCGGATATCCCTCGATTGGCATTCCCGGATCGGTATCTGGTCATAAGCGACCTCGGTACCCGCAGGAAGCAGTCCTTCACGAGTTTTAAGGACATAGGAAACGTTCAGGAACACTTCCGCGTCACCAGGGAATGCAGATGGAATAGCCAAAGTCACCTTGCCTGTCTCCTGTGGAGCGACTTTCAGATTCTCGACAACTCCGCTAAGTGACTTTTCCCCGCCGACGGTTATGTCCCAAAGCATGCGGTAATTACCCAAGTCCTTGAAGAAGAACTCATTGGTGATATCAAGCTTACCCTTGGCAGCATCTGAAGCGCGGGTAAGGATATTCCGGTACTGGTAGCGGATTTCGTAGGCGTGAGGATGGAGCGTGCGGTCGGCCGCGATGATTCCGTTGCAGTTGAAGGAAGCATCGGATGGATCGAATTCATTGAAATCACCACCGAAAGCGAATATATGGTCTGTGCCTCCATCTGAAGAAGGCCAGCGGAGTGCCTGATCCACGAAGTCCCAGACAAATCCACCCTGGAAGGTCGGATACTTGCGGATCAAGTCCCAGTATTCCTTGAAGTTACCGACGGAATTGCCCATAGCATGAGCGTACTCGCAGAGAATCAGAGGCTTAGGCGGCTTGCCAGCAGATTCCTTCTCACAAGCGTCAGGAGTCGTGTACATCGGGCAGTGGATATCCGTGTTCCTGCCGCCTCCGGTCCTTTCATACTGCACCGGGCGGGAAGGATCATATGCCTTTATCCAATCGTAGCATACTGAGAAATTCTCTCCGTTCCCTGCCTCGTTACCCATGCTCCAGACTATTACGGAAGGGTGGTTGATGTCACGGAGGACCATCCTCTGGTCCCTGATGAGGTGGGCCGCCTGGTAATCAGGCCTGTTGGCAAGCGTCTCCTTGCCGTAACCCATTCCGTGTGATTCAATGTTGCCCTCGTCCACCAGATAGAGTCCGTACTTGTCGCAGAGAGAAAGCCAGACCGGATCGTCAGGATAGTGGCAAGTGCGGACAGCATTGATATTCAGTTCCTTCATTATGCGGATATCCCTGATCATGTCAGCTTCGGATACCACATATCCCTTGTATGGATTCATTTCATGGCGGTTTGCCCCTTTGATGAGGATCGGTTTGCCGTTTACGAGCAACTGGGAGTTCTTGATTTCAACCGTCCTGAAGCCGAAAGCCACATCCGCAGACTCCGCAAGATCCTTCCTGCCGAGTGCTTTAACCCTAAGGGTATATAAATCAGGGGTTTCCGCAGACCAAAGCATTGGATTTCCAACGACACCGGAGACTACAGCCATGGATTTACGAGGAATCGCAGTCCCTGAATACACGGTCTTTCCGGCCTTGTCGGTAATCTCGAATCCAACCTCCCTGACTCCGGAAGTCACCATGGCTGTCGCCGTGAATCTTCCGTCCATCCCGGCCACGATATTGATGTCTTCCACCCTCTCTTTCTCGCGGGTATAGACATACACTCCCCGGGCGATCCCGGCGAAACGGTTGAAGTCCTGGTCCTCGAGGTAAGTCCCGTCGCACCAGCGGAATATCTCCAGGGCTATCAGGTTCTCTCCCGCACGAACGTACTTCGTAAGGTCGAAGCGGGCCTCCTGCTTGCTGTCTTCGCTGTAGCCTACCATCTTTCCATTCACCCAAACACGTACGTTCGAGGTCGCAGAACCTATGCAGAGGCATATCTGCTTGCCAATCCAGGACTTGTCCACGGTGAAGGAGCGCCTGTACTGGCCCACATAATTGTGCTCGGTTGCCGGATATGGCGGATTGTTCACGTAATGTCCGCGCCACGGATAACCGATGTTCAGGTACATCGGTTCCCCATATCCGTTCAGTTCCCACATCCCGGGTACAGGCATCTCACCCCAACCGGAATCATCGTATGAAAGCGATTCGAAGCCCCTTGTCCTGCCCGCGATGGTCTCGTTCCAGTTGAACTTCCAGACTCCGTTCAGGGACAGAGTCTGCTGCTGGTCGGTAACGAATGTTGCACGCATAGGCATCCTGTTTTCTTCGAACACGTTCGGATCCTGCCAAGGCTCCATCTTCTGAGCAAATACTGGCAGCGCTGCTGCCACGGCCATAATTAGCACAAATATTCTCTTCATATTATAATTGATTGACTCTAAGCAACGTCACGGTCCCGTCCATCGACGAAACCAATATATATTCTCCGTCACCGTCCACCCAGGCTTCAAGAGGATTCAGGAGGGCAACGGAAATCTTATGTATCCACAGGAGGCGGCCATCCGAAGCAGCGAATGAAAGGAGGTTGCCCTTGTCGGTAGGCATCAGCACCTCTTCTCTCACCCTGGATATGGAGGTCGGGGATATGTCATACCCCGCCCCCGTCTCGACGCTCCAATCCATCTCCAAGGCGGCCACGTCAATGGATGATATCCGGTGATACATTGATTTGCAATACACCTTCCCGCCGTCCGGAGATATCCCGACCGACTCGCGGCAGGACTTCTCGAAGGTCTTGATTTCCACCCCTGTACGGGCATCCAGGACATACAGGACCCTGTCAGGGACGGCGATGAATACCTTGCCGCCGGACTTTACAGGCCAGACCGCCGCAGGGGAATACATCCTGGACGGCTTCCCGCATTTCCATATCCACTGGAGAGAGCCATCAGCAGGGTCCAGGGAATAAAGCCGGTTCCCCCAGGTCCCGAACACCACCTGCTCTCTGTCAACGTAAGGCCGGCATTCCACGAATCCTTCGACTCCGTGATATTCCCACACCGGCTTACCGCTCCTCAGGTCAAGTGCCTTGAAGCACCCGTCGGAAGCTCCGATGAACACTTTCCCGTCATCGATAACTGGACTTGCCACGATGGATTTCTGAACCTTGTGCTTCCACCTCAACTTCCCGTTCGAAGGATTCAGGGCATATACGTTGCCGTCCGTGCAACCGAAGACAAGGTACCTGCCGCTGACCGCAGGGGTCGAGAATACCTTTCCGGGGAATCGCTCCGACCACAGGATCCTTCCGTCCTTCAGCGAGATACATCGTACCATTCCCGACGCCGTGGCGTACCAGGCTTTTCCTCTCCTCCTTGCGAAACCAGCGACTATGTTGCTGTTGTCCTTGTATTTCCAGACTTCTTTCACTGTCTTTCCAGAAGGAGACGGTAGACCGTTCACATCGTAACGCATCCAAGGATAGTCGGAAGGCAGACCGTCGGAGTCATATACAACTTTATCCTCGACCGGAAAGAGTCTCTTGCTGAACCAAGGTTCCTCGAGCACCGGCCCGTCAGTGCAAAGCCTCCTTTCGCGGACTGTCACACTGTCATCCTGGATCGAGATGATTGTGTAGCCCGGCTCCTTGCCTGCTGAAAGGGTGGACCTGCCGAGTACTCCCGGGATGCCTCCGTAGTCCAGAACGGTGTTCCTGTGCCAGTGGCCGCCGATCGCGAACCTTGTCCCGATCCGTTTGAGTTCCCTGGTTACATCGAAGTAATTGAGGACGGAAGTGTCCTGCGGGTAATGGTTGATGAAAATGGTTTTCCCGC
>ONPI01000130.1 GCA_900319685.1 uncultured Bacteroidales bacterium | reverse complement strand
TGATGAAAAAGTTAATTACCATCCTGGCGGCAGCACTCGTTGCGGTGTCGCTGCTGCCGGCCCAGACCAAGATAATGTCCCACAGGGGCTATTACGCCCATCCGGGCTCTTTCGAGAATACCTTGACAAGCCTCAAGGGAGCCCAGCAGCTCGGAGTGGAAGGCGTTGAGCTCGACGTCCACCTCACAACCGACGATTCCCTGGTCATCCTCCACGGACCTAAGATTGCCGGGAACCCATATCCTGACATCCAGAAGCTGGACTATGCCACGGTCAAGTCGTGCGTCCTGCCGAACGGCGACAGGATCCCTTCCCTGATGGAATATTTCACCCAGGCGAAGAAGACCACTGCATTGATGCTGTTCGTGGAGCTGAAGTCCCATCCGACACCAGAGCGGGAGACCCAGCTTGCCGAAAAGGTCCTGGCTCTGTGCGACGAGATGAACATGTACGACCAGGTGACCTTCATCTCTTTCAGCGAGCATCTCTGCGATGAGATACTCCGGTTGCACAAGGGTGCGCTGGTCTTCCCGATTTCCAGCAAGAAGGTCTATGCCGTCAGCGAGCTTCTATCGAAGGGGTATTCAGGGGTCTCGTACAACTACAACGTGTTGATGAACTGCCCGTACGTGCTTGACGAGGCTCACGAGGCTGGCTTGCAGACCGTCCTGTGGCCTGTCAACAGCTACGACCTGGCCGATTTCGCGATGAGGCACAAGGTGGATTATGTTTCTTCCGACCAGCCTCAGGCGATGCAGAACCTGATGAGCGCCATACGCGAACTCAACTGGAAGCAGTCCAAGAAGTTGATCTGCTTCGACCTGGACGGCACCCTTACCCAGCACAGGACGAATATGAGTCCTGAGAGCAAGGCTGTGCTGGACACCCTCCGGCAGCGTTATGAGGTCATCATGGTCGGTGGTGGCAACTGCCGTCGCATCTACCGGCAGATGAATGAATATCCGATCACCATCCTGGGCAACTACGGTATGGAGGAGAGCCGGATGGTCGACGGGGTATTCACGATGGTGCGTGAGGATAAGGCCAAGATTGACAGGAAGGCTTATGACAAGACGCTTGCATCGCTGCGCAAGAAGCACGGCTACACGGACTACAAGGGTGAGTCTGCTGAATATCATGAGTCGGGGATGGTTACCTTCGGCCTCCTCGGGACGAAGCCTGCACAGGCCGACAAGCTTGTCTTCGATCCGGACAAGGTGAAAAGGCGCGCAATGCTTCAGGATGTCCAGGAGGCGTTCAAGGACTGCAACATATTCATAGGTGGGTCGACTTCATTCGACATCACTCCGGCAGGATACAACAAGTACGATGCGGTCATGCGGTACGCCGCAGAGCACGGCTACACGCTTGACCAGATTCTGTTCGTGGGGGATGACTTCACAGATGGCGGCAACGACAGCCAGATCCGCCTGCGTGGTATGGACTACATCCGCATCGACGATTACACCCGCGTAGGAGAAAAGGTCCGCTTCTTGTACTAGATTGCTGAAAAAGAATAACTTGCACCTTAAGGACGCATTTACCCGTACAGGGCTGCAAAGCAGTAAGCGTCCGTTGGTGCAAGTTATTCTTTATAGAGCCAGATCGAGGCGTTCTATAGCGCCATATCCTCTCCGAACTGCGGAGTGATATAGTTGTACATCGACTTGCAGCAGTCGGCAGAGAATGCCTGGGCGCATGCCGTAAGTTTGTCCCAGAGTTCTTCCGGCAGCCCTTTGCAGACCATATCCCTGGTGATTCCGTATTTCACTATCGCGTAGGCGATGCCTGCGTTGAAGCTGTCGCCGGCTCCTATGGTGCTGACTGTCTTGATCTTCCCTACCGGATATTCCTTCCTGAAACCTCCGACATCGAATATCTCGAGGGGATCCGATCCCCTTGTGCAGATGAAATGAGGGCACTTGCCGCCGATCTTCTCCGAATATACGACGGCCGCGTCGTCGATTCCGAAGAGGGTATGGAAGTCCTCGTGGCTGCCGCGGAGCAGGTCCGCGAATCCGATATTCTCCCAAATGCTGTCCCAGCATTCGCCCACGTCCTTCTTGTGCGATGGGCGGAAGTTGATGTCGTAGTAGATTATAGCCTCGCGTGAGCGGGCATATTCAAGGAAGCTCCTGACCTGTGGGCGGACCTTTGGGTTCAGGGCATAGAAAGAACCGAATATGACGATATCATCTTTCTCCAGCTCAGGATAAGTGAAGTCGGGATGTTTGTCGTAGGAGTCGCGGTAGAAAGAATACTCTGCGTCGTGGTTTTCGTTGAGGAACGCCAGCGAGAGGGGAGTCTTGCCCGGGAGGGTGTTCACGCTAGCAGTGCTTACTCCGTTGTAAGTCAGGAAATCCTTTATGATTTCGCCTATCTTGTCGCTTCCTACTTCCGAGAGGAAGGATGCGGGGATGCCGCACCTGCCCACGGATATCATCGAGTTGAAAGTCGATCCTCCGGGCACTGCCGCCTGCGGCTGCCCGTCCCTGAAAACGATGTCATACACCGTCTCACCGATTCCCGTTACCTTGCGCATACCTCAAAGATAGCAATTCTTTCGGTTTTCTCCGCCCTCCGTCATGCCTGAATCTATTGCCCGTCATATCCGACCAGCCCTTCGTCCTGCCCGAGCAGCTCGGGCATCTGGTCTAGTCCCTCATCCGGGAGCGAGGCCATTTCCGCTAGACAGGCGCACACCAACCCGCCTCCTACGCCCCTTCAGGGCAGGTCAGCGTGCGCCTACGGCTGAAATCGGCTGGTGGCGCACAGAGATATGCCTTCCACTGCCTTACAAGGGCTATAGGTGTGCGCCTATTATTCTTTTATTTGTTTTGGTCCGGGAAAATCACCATTTTTATGTCGTACGGATCATCCGAAGTCATCGCGTTGATGATGGGAGAATGAGGCGTTAGGTTTTGCGATGAATAAACAATACTATCATTTATGCGCCAAGGGTGCAGACTCCCGTAACTTTATCCTTAGTAAGGCGGATTATTATACCGCTTTCAATTACATAGCCTTGTGCGCAGCCAATACGGATGCAGTAGTCGTTTCTTTTTCCATAGAGGATAGCCACCCGCATATATTGCTGTGGGGGACAAGAGAGGAGTGCACCCGTTTCATGGTCTTATTTGAGTCGTTGTATACTCATTATGCTGCGTCATCCAGGAAGAGCGGCTCCGATATAATCTTGCGATGTGAGGTGTATCCAATAGGGGACGACCTTGATTATTTACGGAACGTGGCAGTGTACACGATCATACAGCCCACGAAAGATGGTAAATCAATAATGCCATATGATTACCAATGGGGTACTGGATCGATGTATTTCCGGACTGGTAATTACACTCCGGTATGGCTTTTCGATGATGAAGGATTGATTTGTCAGCCTGTCAGTTTTGGGACCTTGAGTGCAAGGGAGAAGCGCATCCTGCTCCATTCCAGGAATTATCTTATTCCTGATAACTGGTTGGTTTGCAACGGTTTTGTCCTTCCGTACAACTATGTTGACGTGAAGCGTTTCGAGTTGGTTTACGGGACGTGCAATTGTTTCCGTGTGTTTTTATCAAGTCCACGGAAAAGGGAAGATATGATGCTTTCGAGGATGGCCGAGTACCGAGGGGTAACTATGGAAGACTTGGAGGCAAGAAGAATATGCGGTGACCAATGCAGGCAATTATTCGGTGTCAAGGATACAAGGAAACTGGATTCTAGCCAGAGGGTTACCTTGGCTCAGCAATTGAGGAGGCAATTCAAACTTACTTTTCGTCAGATTTCCATGCTCGTCCGGCTTCCTGAATCGGAAGTCAGGGCTTTTATCCATTAAGAAATTATTTTCCGACAGACAGGCGCACACCAACCCGCCTCCTACGCCCCTTCAGGGCAGGTCAGCGTGCGCCTACGGCTGAAATCGGCTGGTGGCGCACAGGAATAAGCCTTCTACGGTCTTACATGGGCTATAAGTGTGCGTCTGTCTGGCGGAAAATGCACCTCAACTGGAATATGCGACCTTCGGTGACTGTCGCCGACGGGGCAAGGGCAAACAAAGAGGCCGGCTCATGGCGAGCCGGCCTCCGGTCATTGGCTTTGGGTTACCGATTACTTGTAGTACTCAGCGAACTCAACATCCTTAAGAGCCCTTTCGGCAAGAGCCTTGTCCTTCTTTGCAACCTCGGCGAGGTAAGTCTTTACCTGGTCGAAATTGCCCTGGCGGGCAGCGATGACAGCCTTCAGGTAGGTGACCTGAGGATCCTTGCAGTGAGCGGCCTTTAGAGCCTTGTCATACTGGTTGGTGAGGAGATATGCAAGAACGGTGTTGTTGCAGCATCCCTCAGCATCCTTCAGGTCGGAGACAGCCTTCTCGTAGTCGCCGGAGAGGATGTCGATGACACCCTGGTTGGTCTTGGAGACCTTGGTTCCAGCCTTCTTGAACAGAGAGGTAGCCTTATCGAAGTCGCCTTCGCGGAGAGCGAGGACACCGAGAGCGTTGGTAAGCTCCTCGTCCTTGGTCTCGACGTTTGCGAATGCCTTGGCAGCCTTCTTGAGGTCACCGGCATCGAGGTAAGCGCATCCGAGGTTGAACCTTGCCTTGTCGCTGTCGAACTTGTCGATGGCCTTGTTGTAGAGCTTGACCTTGCTGG
>ONPI01000172.1 GCA_900319685.1 uncultured Bacteroidales bacterium | reverse complement strand
TGCGCCGCCAGGACACAGCACGACAATAGCAGGGACAGGATTACGTATAGCCTTTTCATTTCTTCCTGAGCACGATGGTGCTTTTTTCAATTCCGGCGGCCGTCTCCCAGAAAAGCCGGAGGTCGGCATAATCTTCGGCGGGAACGAAAGACTTTCCCATCACGAAGCGATAGACTGCGGAAACGTTGTTTCCCGCCTGTCTCATCTGGAAAACGATACGGCCTTCGACCGGTGGGCAGGACAGGGACTTGCTTTCCGGCAGTTCCTCCACTACGTAACCTTCCGGTATATTAAGGACAAAAGTATAATTCAGGCTTTCCGGATAAGGGAAGTCCACAGGAATCTTCCGCTCTTCTTTCTGGAAAGCGGCTTCGGGATGGTAAAGGCTGAGGACCGGGCGGATATACAGCCGTTCGCCGGAGTCGTGCTCCTTCTTGAATTCGTAAGACATCTCCACCTTCGGCCCATACTCCTTCTGGATATTGAAAGAGGTGACTTCCACATTTTCGTCAGCCTCCAGATCCTCCAGGAAGGCTTCTTCGCTGTCGAAACTCCTGTACCGGCTCTTGACGGAGTATGACGATTCGTTCTGGGCGCTTATTTTGGCCTTGCCGGAAAGGACTCCGTCTTCCGATACCTCGGCGCTGGCCAGCACCGTAATGCGATTCTGCGCCAGATGCGTCAGGTCAAGCCATTGTCCGGAACCTTCGAACGGGACCAGGCGTGCCTTGTTTACAAGAAACTCCGGATTCAGCACGTCAAGGTAGCCCTCATCCCGCGCCGCATCCAGGAACCACACGCGGGATTTGTCCTTGGTGGTCACCCTGAGCAGGAACGTATCGAACGAATTGGCAGATATCTGGTAATCCATCAAGCCCCCTGAAGACCGGCGCCTTATCATCACGGGCTCGGCAACGTATCCCAGGGTATTGAGGGCGCTGGCGGTGAGCGCGTTGATGTCCGCATCAGAACCGGAACCGCTGGCGAGGACTTCTTTCCCCGCCGCCGGAACCAGATCGCTTTCTCCGTTCCATTTCACCTTGCCTGCGACAAGGTTCCTCGCCGCGACTATGGCAGCTTCGTCGTCTCCGGCGGCCCCTGCGGCGGCTCTCAATTCATCTGCATCCCGGAATCTGCTCTGGCAAGCCGCGATGATGTCCGACTCCCGGATGGTCTTGTCCACGGCATCCCAGTTCATGCTGAAATTCCTGTATAAGGATTCGTGCCTGATTCCGGACATCGTGTAGATTACGGCAGCCCTGTATTGGGAAGGACAGAAGGAATATGGCTCGGACCGCAAAGCGGGAACGTCCACGGCGTCGTAGATTTCCTCGTTCACGTTAGCCAGCGCCCCTTCGGTTCCTAACGAAGCCGTGTAGCTTTCAGAGCGGTATTGCATCGGAATATCTCCGCGCCGCGTCCTGTTTATGCTGAAAAACTCGGCAATCTTTACCTCCACGTGGGTCTTGTTGATGGGAATGCCAAGCTGGAGACTGATTTCCTCGCTGTCGTAATACCTTGGAGAAATGAACTTGTATGATACTTCGATGACTGATCCGACCTTCACGTTTTCCGCCGAAAAGGACCTCCTGCGCAGGGTGTTGGAGTATTTTTCGTCGAAAACATAATTCTTGGACATCTTGGATCGCACGACCTTGCCGTTTTCCCGGTTGAAGGTCTCCACCTTGATGTCCGAGTACCTTTCGCTGGTCCCGGAATTGCTGTAATAGATGAAACTATAGTCGCCATAGGATTTCCCTGCTTCCTTGAGGACCTTGATGCGTTCATGGACAGTGGTTTCCTTCAATATTTCCCCGCCATTGCTCAACCTGAAGTCCACTACACACTCCCGGTACAGCATCAATGCAGCCGCTGCCGTGTCAGGCTCATAGACCACCAGGTCTATCTCCGCGTCGGAGACTGCTCCGAACTTGGGATTGACCGGAATCTTCTGGGCAAAGCAGGCAAGGGATGAAAGAATGCACAAGACGATCGAAAAAAGGCGCTGTGTTCTCATAGTGAATCATTTTGTTTTATCTGCGCTATCAACTCCTTGAAAAACGGCCGGTTGTCCAGCTGCGGGTGGGGGATGGTCAGATCGGGGGTTTCGAGTTTTCTGTTTCCGTAAAGAAGGATGTCTATGTCTATCACGCGGTCGTGATAGATGCGCTCGCCGTCGGCGTCGTATTCGGGGGCGTCCGTGCGGCCCATCTCTCGTTCCACGCGCTTGCAGACGGACAGGATTGTCTGCGGGCTCTTGGAGGTCCTATACCTTACCACGCAGTTCAAGAAGTCCGGGCCATCGAATCCAACAGCCTGAGTTTCAATTATTTCCGACATCCCGGTGCGCGGGGTGCCAAGAATCAGGCTGAGCAGGTTCAGGGCTATGCGGATGTTCCGCTCCCTGTTGCCGAGGTTCGTTCCGAGAGAAAGATATACGTCCGTCGCAGCCATTGCATTGCTCCTGTTTTCTGTGCTTCAGGCTAAAGTTCAGGATCAAATCCGAGCGCGATCCTGGCTTCGTCGGAAAGCATGCTCTGGTCCCAGACGGGATCGAAGACGAGGTCTATGGTGCACTTCGTAATGCCCGGCGTCAGCTCCACCTGGTGCTGCACGTCAGCCATCACCTCATCTGCCATAGGGCAGGTAGGAGCCGTGAATGTCATCTTTATGTACACCTCGTGAGCCTTGTTGATGTTGAGCTCATAGATAAGTCCGAGGTCATATATGTTCACCGGAATCTCGGGATCATAGACCTGCTTCAACGCAAGTACCACCGCGTCGTAAAGCGGCGCGAGCTCCTTGACATCATCCGGTGTAAGTACTTCTTTATTAATGTTTTCGTCCATCTTTACAACTTTACTGCCCGCAGTTCTCGCGGGCAACCCGCTTGATAGTATCTATCATCGAGGCAAGGCCGTTTGCCCTGGTGGGGGACAGGTTCTCCTTCAGCCCTATCTCCTCCACGAAGGAGAAGTCATCCCCGGCGATCTCCTCCGGCGTGCGGCCGGAATAGACGCTGAT
>ONPI01000126.1 GCA_900319685.1 uncultured Bacteroidales bacterium | reverse complement strand
TCAATGCATTCGAACTCACCGGTATGTACAATGCTGCCACTATGAAGGTTGCATTCGACATCGACTATGAGGCCAAGACATTGAAGATGGGTCTGTTCTTCGACAAGAGGAGCACACAGCTTGCAAAGGACGGCGTTTACTGTGCTTTCGTTCCTGAGCTTGAGGGTTCAAGGTGGGGCAACTACAATTTCGCTCCTAGTACCTTCGGTAAGGATGATTGCAACTACGAGTGGATGTGGTGCATCAGTGAGGACTTCAATACCTTCAGGTATACTCCTCACACGCAGTACATCGCCCGTGGTGCTTCCAACCTGATGCTGATCGGTATCTCCGTACAGGTGAGCAGCAATCCTGATCCTGCTACTCTCCCTGGCGGAAACAACACCACTTACAATACTATCTATCAGGCCAACTATAGCCAAAGCGATACTGAAGGCTTGAGTATTTCAAGGTAGTTCCTTGTAAATAAATGTATTAGGAGGCTGACTCAAAGTGAGAGTCAGCCTCCTTTGTATTACGATGGAGGAGAAGTTGTAGGGAACTACTTGAAGTACTTGAAGGCCTTCTTTACGGGTTTGCGGGACATCTCGAAGTGGAGCGTGGCCCCGTCTTTGATGTCGTCGTAACGGATCACCGGTTCGGAAAGGCGTTTCCCGTTGAGCCAGGCTGCCTTGACATAGACTGCGTCCTTGCTCCAGCCCTTGGTGGTCATCCTGATTTGCTTGCCGTTCGGTAAGGTCATCGTCATCGAAGGGACGCAAGGGGAGCCGACATAGTACCAGTCGGCATCTGGCCACAGTCGTCGTTGCCGCTCAGCGAACCCGGTTCATTGCCGTAGTAGTTTTCTGCTACGTACCTGACCCATTTCTGGCAATTCCACGGTTCGCCGAAATAATCGTAGAGATAGGTGACGTGGTGGCAAGGCTCGTTACCGTGCCAGTAGCCGCCGATGCGTCCCCAGATGTCGTGGGCGCCAGGGATATCTTCCGGAAGTTCGATGGTGAAGAGGTTGTCCAGATATTCCTTGAGCCTCTTCCTTCCGGCAATGCTGACATAGCCGTCGAAATCATGGAAGACGCTCCAGGTGTACTGCATCGTGAATCCTTCGGTGATGTCACCCCATCCGTTGACCGAGCCCGGGCCCTGGTAGGCGATAGGGGCGAAAGGAGTACGCCATGCACCCTTGGAGTCCTTGCCGCGCATGTATCCGGTCTCAGGGTCGATGAGGTTCTTGTAGTTCATCGACCTGTTGATGAAGAACTCATAGTCCTCCTCATGGCCGAGCTTTTTAGCAACCTGGGCGATGCACCAGTCGTCGTAGGCATATTCCAGGGTCTTGGAAACGGATTCCTTCTCCAGGTCGAAAGGAACGTAGCCGAGGGAGGTGTATTCAGGGATACAGTCGTAATGGGCATTGGTGGCGGTGGTCTTCATCGCTTGGAAGGCGCGTTCGTAGTCGAAGCCCGGCACATCCTTCATGATCATGTCCGCCAGTACGGAACAGGAGTGGTAGCCGATCATGCACCAGGTCTCGCCGCCGTAGAATGACCAGTACGGAAGCATATGCTCGGCGCTCTTGTCGAAGTGGGCGAGCATGGAGTTGGCTATGTCGGCCTGCAGCGGCCTGTTGACCAGGTTCATCAGGGGCTCGAAGGCCCTGAAGGTATCCCAGAAGGAGAACGTGGTCACGTTGGTGAAGCCTTCGGCCTTTCCGATGGTGCCGTCATGTTCGCGGAACCTGCCGTCGGTGTCCTGGAATACGAACGGGTGCAGCATGGTGCGGTAGACGCTGGTGTAGAAGGTCTGCCGGAGGACTTCATCGCCGGAG
The DNA here is from genome assembly GCA_900319685.1 of uncultured Bacteroidales bacterium. Lineage (GTDB taxonomy): Bacteria > Bacteroidota > Bacteroidia > Bacteroidales > UBA932 > Cryptobacteroides. The sequence continues at coordinate 4,246 of ONPI01000126.1, read as the reverse complement.
TCGAGTGAATATATTCCCAGGGCTTTCTCCCATTCGTATTCGGCTTCGGCCAGGACTGTCTGGAAGTCTTTTCCGTCAAGTTCCCGGAGGTTGAGGAGGGCTCCGTCGGTTCCGACTCCTGAGACTGCTACCTTGACTTCCAGCTGGAATGGTTGACGCTCCAACGATGAATGCCGCTGCTTGGCCGTCTCGCTTCGCTCAACCCCACCGCTCGCACTGCTCGCGGTCCCCCCTCTTACAGTGCCGAGGGTGGCATGGGCCTCAGCAGCGGCATTCACCATTGTTGCGAGTTCCTTCCGGTCATTATAAGGAGAAGTGTCGCCGTCGAAGCGGAGGAGGACCTGCAGTTTGCGTCCCCAGGCTTCGAGCGAGCTGCGGAAGCGCTTGGTGTCATATATGACTGGCTTGCCGTCCTGCAGGATGGTGAAATCCTTTATCGGCTCGGAGAACCTGGCGGCGAAGAATACTTTCCTGCCGGGGTTCCATCCTGCAACCACCTTGCTGCCGATGACGGTATATTCATCAAGCAACCGGACTTCAGACCATTCGCAGTCCCATTTCAGGGTGTGGTCGAGGTCGATCATCAGGACAGCTCCGTGCTTGACCGGATAGGTGAACATGAATATTCCGGAATGCATCGCGGCGGTCATTTCGGCCTTTACTCCACTGTCCAGGGTGATTCCGTAGTATCCCGGATGGGCTTGCTCCTTGCCGTGGTCGAGCTTGGAATACTCGGGCTTGCCGTTCAATCCGGGCAGGAAGAGAAAGTCTCCGAGGTCCGGGATTCCGGTACCGCTCAGGTGGGTGAGGCTGAAGCCTTGCACGTACGGTTTGGAATACTTGTATCCGGCGGCGCAGTCATAGTCCTTGTCGTCGCAGTCCGGACTGATCTGTATGGCTCCGTACGGGAGCTGCGGTCCCGGATATACATTCCCAAACCCGTCAGTCCCCACGAACACGTTCACATCATCTATCAACCTCTTCGTCCCGTCGTTTCCTGGGCTAGCAGCCTCCCGGGATCTATTGCTTCCGGAAACAGGTAATAATGAAAGAGTTATGGCAGCAATGGCCGAAATGGCTAATCCTTTTGCGATATTCATGATACTACGATTGATTATTCGCAAAGATAATGATTTCCTGCAACAATGATTCTCGCCAAACTGCTGCACGGGGACCGGCCTCCGACGGCCTTCCAGTGCGGGTCAGTGTGCAGCAGGGCTCGATTTCGACCACTGCTGCACGGCAACTCCTCTTACAGGTGCCTGTAGGGCACCTGCGCGTGCAGCAGTTCGGCGGAAAATGAGTAATCCGGAGAAAGGGTCGGCATTATTATTTGTGCATATCAAGAATAATCGTCAACTTTACATCCGTACGGATCATCCGAAGTCATCGCATTGATGATGGGAGAATGAGGCGTGAGAGAATTGTGATGAAACAGGAGTTTTTCCATATGTGCGCCAAAGGCGCAGATTCCCGTAACTTCATACTTGGTGAATCAGACTTTTTTACTGCATTTAACCTGGTTGGCGTTTGTGCAGCTAATACGAATGTGGTAGTCGTTTCTTTTTCCATCGAGGAGAGTCATCCTCATGCTCTGCTATGGGGTACCTGTGAAGATTGTACCAAGTACAAATACCTCTATGAAACTCAATATATCCACTACGCAGCCGCAGGGAGAAGCGGAGGATCCGATCTGGTCTTTCGTTGTGAATTGTATCCGATAGGGGATGACTTTGATTATTTGCGTAATGTGGCTGTATATACTATCATCCAACCGACAAAAGATGGAAAACAGGTTATGCCGTATGATTATCGATGGGGAACAGGGTCGATGTATTTCAGGACCGGTCATCATACTCCTGTATGGTATTTTGACGATAAAGGAATCATTCACCAACCTGTATCCATCGGTACTTTGGGGAAGAGGGAGCGAAACAACATTCTCCATTCCAGAATCCTTTCGGTACCGGATGATTGGCTGGTTTGCAATGGTTTAATCCTTCCGGACAACTATGTTGATGTGGGACGTTTCGAATCCATTTACGGTACTTGCAACCGTTTTCGTGTTTACCTGTCGAGTACCAAGAGCAGGGAAGAGGCAATGCTAGCAAGGATGGCGGAATACAGGGGTGTGATGCTGGAGGATATTGAAGCTCGGAAAGTCTGCGGTGAACTAAGCCGCCAGTTATTCAATACCCGTGATACGCGGAAATTGGATGCAACTCAAAGAATCATGCTTGCCCAGCAGCTTCGCCGGCAGTTCAAGCTGGCCTTCCGTCAACTCTCTACTCTTGTCCGTCTTCCAGAAACGGAAATCAGGACCTTCGTCCGCTAAACTTGATTATTCTCGCCAAACTGCTGCACGGGGACCGGCCTCCGACGGCCTTCCAGTGCGGGTCAGTGTGCAGCAGGGCTCGATTTCGACCACTGCTGCACGCAGACCCCTCTTCCAGGTGCCTGTAGGGCACCTGCGCGTGCAGCAGTTCGGCGGGGATCCCCGGTCGGAATCGGGGATGACAAGCGGGGCCGGGGATGACAGGTTAACGCACCTTGCCGGTCATGGAGTATGGTTTGTCGGAGGCTTTGCGGCCACGGGATTTGTTCGGCTTGGAGGACATCACGAATTCGAGTGTGCCGCCGGCGAGGAGGTCGCCGTGGGTGATGTACATCTTGTCATATTCCTTGCCGCGCAGGAGCACCTTCTTGACGTAACGGTTCTTGTCCGACACTCCGGAAGCCTTGACTTCCAGCGTGTTGCCGTTAGGCAGCGCAATCCTGGCAGCCTCCATGTACGGAGCTCCCAGCACATACTGGTCGCTTCCCGGGCAGACCGGATAGAAGCCCAGGACGCTGAATATGTACCATGCGCTCATCTGACCGCAGTCGTCATTTCCGCCCAGTCCCTTGATTTCCGGACGGTACATCCTGTTGATGATTTCCCTCATCCAGTACTGCGTCTTCCAAGGCTGGGAAGTCCAGGCATAGAGGTAAGGGATATGGTGGCTCGGCTCGTTGCCGTGGACGTATCCTCCGATCAGGCAGTCCTTGGTGATATCCTCGTTGGTGGCATAGGCATATTCAGGCAGGTCTTTGCTGAAGAGTTCGTCGAGCGCGGCGGTGAATTTCTTCTCTCCGCCCATCAGGTCCATTACGCCATACACGTCCTGTGGGGCGTGGAAGGTGAAATTCAGGGAATTGCCTTCGATGAAACCCTCGCCCATGGTCTGCATGATGTCGAAATCCTCCTTGAAGGACCCGTCGGCATATTTCGGGCGGCAGAAGCCAAGGTCGGGATCGAATACGTTGCGGTAATACAGGGCCCTGGCGGCATATTCCTTCTCGACCTCCTTGTCGCCCGCGAGGCGCGCGGTGTTCCAGATGGTCCAGTCGTCGTAGGAATACTCGAGGGTGTTGCTGGCTGCCGTGGTGATGTGGTCGTAAGGGACGTAGCCGAGCTTCATGTAGTCTCCCAGGCCGCTGTACCATGGCTGCCTGGAAGTGGTGACCATGGCCTCGAGGGCGCGCTTCCTGTCGATGTCCAGGCCCTTGGTGATTGCGTCTGCGAGTACCGGCACGGCGTGGTAGCCGCTCATGCACCAGTTCTCGTTGGCCATATGGCTCCAGACAGGGAGCATCTTGAGTACGTTCTGGTCGTAGTGGGCAAGCATCGACTCCACCATGTCCCTGTCGCGGTCCGGCTTGAAGAGGGCCAGGAACGGATGCTCGGCACGGTAGGTGTCCCATAGGCTGAAGACGGTGTAGTTCCTTGAAGAGGGCCAGGAACGGATGCTCGGCACGGTAGGTGTCCCATAGGCTGAAGACGGTGTAGTTCGTGAATCCTTCAGCCTTGTGGATTTCGTGGTCAAGACCCCTGTAGAGGCCGTCGACGTCCATATAGACCGATGGATTGATCATCGTGTGGTAGAGGGAGGTGTAGAACATCTTCTTCTGGGATTCGCTGCCCTCGACCTCGATCTGGGAAAGCTCTTTCTCCCAGGTTGCGCGGGCTTCGCTGCGGACCTGCTCGAAAGATTTACCGGCGGCTTCGGCTTCAAGGTTCTTCAGGGCTCCGGTCGTACCCGTTGAGGAAAGCGCCACTTTCACGGTGAGTTCCGGATTCCTGGCGGTGTCGAACCTGAACCAGGCAACGAGCTTGCGTCCGGCCATGGCCGCGAAGTTGTGGTATTGGTCGAATTTGCTCCAGCCGCCCTTGTAGTTGACCTTCTCCCGGTCGATGTAGCCATAT
>ONPI01000125.1 GCA_900319685.1 uncultured Bacteroidales bacterium | reverse complement strand
TGTCGGTTGTTCCGGCTCCGTTCGGGTCGAAGACGAGTTCAATATTGTAATTGACGTCGACACCGTTCACTGAAGCCTTCTTGACTTCGCCGACCGGGACCCAGGTTCCGCCGTCATTGATTTCAAGGAGCCAATACTTTAAAGTATTCTGTGTATTTGGACGGAGAGTGAACCAGATATTCAAGGTCGTTCCGGCTGCAAGAGGAGCAGCAGGCGTTGCCTCGAACCAGATATAGTCTCCAAGCCAGGAACCATACCAGCAAGGCTCGCCGCTATTACCGATTCCGCGTTTGCAGCGTCCGTCCGGATTGACGTCCGTCTTGTCGGTCGCATTGTAGAACATGATCCGGCCGTTGCCGGTCTCGTTGGCCGCACAATAAAGGTCATCTCCGAAACCGATTGCGTTGGAAGCCGGGTTCGGGACCTTGGTTCCGGCATCATTCGTAATCTTTGCCTCTTCGGCAAAGTGTGCGCCGAGAACATCGGCTTCGACAGCGCAGAAGTGCCACTGGGCAAGCATCTCGAGGGTAGGACCCGTCTGGATGCCCTTTTGGGTGATGACGACAGTATATTCAGGAGTCTCCACTCCTTCGGTGCTCGTGCTGACCTTTACGGTATAGGTGACAGCTTCGGCCTTGTCGTTGGCAGGGAAGCCGACGGCGATCTTGCCGTTGCCTTCACCGGAAGCCGGTTCAAGGGTTACGCCTTCGCCTGTCGCGGTCCATGCAACATCGCCTTCGATAGTGATCTCGGCAGCCGTTGCATCTGCTTCTACGGAGATTTCTGCAGGAGATACCGTGAAGGTATGGGCAGGAGGGATGACGACTGCGGCCTGCGTGATCACGACTGAATATTCAGGAGTCTTGACGGTCGGGTCGCCGGTCTTGACGGAAACGGTGTAGGTGACCTCTTCGGTCTTGTCATTGGCCGGGAATGTAACGGTCACGGTTGCGTTGCCGTTGCCGGTTTCAGGAGAAACCGTGACGCCGGTGCCTTCGACCACCCATTCGGTGTCGGAAGTGATGTTGAAGGATGCCGTGGTGGCATCAGCTTCCACCGAAATGCTCAGAGGCTCGACGGAAAGCGAATGCTCGACAGGTTCGGCATTCGGATTAGCCTGCTGCCGGACTTCGACGCGGGTCATGACGATGTCATCGTTGGAGTCGATGATGGCCACGCTTGCATAGCGGAGTACGGCATTCGGGTTCTCGGTTGCCGTGAATACGACCTGGTCTCCGGAAACGGAAGCCGTAAGCCAGGAGGCAGTCTTCGGGACAGAGACCGTGAACGGAAGCTCCGATGCGACGGTCGCAGTCAGGGATCCGCCTGAATATGGGATCGGATCTGAAGACATGGTGACCTTCGTGCGGTCGCCGGCATATTCTTCAGGACCGTTTGTTTCCTGGGTCGGTTCGCAAGCGGAGAAGAACAGGGCGGCTATAGTCAGAAGTGTAAATATTCTTTTCATATGCATGCTTCTTTAGAAAGTGATCTGGGCACCGACCGTGAAGGTCTTAACCATGTAGGCACTAAGGTTGGCATAGGATTCAGGATCCCATCCCTGAGGGAAGTTGGAGATGCTGAACGGATCCGTAGCGGAAGTGTAGAGCCGCAGCCGCTGGACGTTGAATCTCTTCGTCAGGCGGGACGGGATGGTGTAGCTGAGCGTGATGTTCTTCATACGGAAATATGCACCGTTGAAGAGCCAGAAGTCGGTCATCTGCTCATAGTTGTTCTTCGCGGAGTTGGTGAGGGTGGCACGCGGATACTTTGCCTTGGCATTCTGCTCAGGGGTCTTCAGTTCGCTGTAGTACCACTTGTCATATTCAACCGGGAAGGTGTAGGCATCTCCGTCGCGGTAGACCATCGCCTGGTCGAGTTTCGTGAGGACGTATCCGACGCCCTGGAAAGCCATGGCGAGATCCCAGTTCTTCCAGCCGAAGTTGAGGGTACCGCCGTACTGGTAGTGAGGGGTCGAACTGCCGAGGACCGTACGGTCGTAATCGGCGTTGATTATGCCGTCAGGCTCTCCGTCAGGACCTCCGAGGTCGGAATAACGGACATCACCAGGACGTACGTTCGTGTAGAGCAGGGCGGCATTGTCGATTTCTTCCTGGCTCAGGAACAGACCCGGGGATTTGTAGCCGTACCAGGCGTTGTATTCGACACCTTCCTTGATGATGTTGCTTCCAAGGCTCTGGTAACCACCCAGGTTGCCCATGATGGAGGTATAGTCGGAGACGTTGAAGGAAGCAGCATAGGAGAAATCACCCACGCGGTCGCTCCAGCCAACCTGGAGTTCCCATCCCTTAGTGTGCATGTCTCCGATGTTGTCCTGAGGGTCGCTGTATCCGAGCACATCAGGAATCTTGCGGGAAAGGAGCATGTTGTAGGTGTTCTTCTGGAATACATCGGCGTTGAGGGTGAGCCTGTTGCGGAACATTGCCAGATCGACACCGACGTTCCATGTCTTCGTGGTTTCCCATGTGATGTCCGGAATTGCATATGCAGTCTGTGCGGCAGTCATCATGGAAATGATTTCGGTCGCAGTGTACATCGGTACGGATCCGAGGTCCATGATACTCTGGTAAGGGTAGTTACCGATCTTCTCGTTACCGAGGGTTCCGTAGGAAGCACGGAACTTCAGGAAGTTGAGAGTCTTGAGGTCCATGGCTTTGACCCACGGTTCTTCAGTGACAACCCATCCGAAGGAAGCGGAAGGGAAGAAACCGCCGCGATACGCGCTGTTGAAACGTGAAGACATATCGTAACGGGCGTTGAACTGGAACAGATAGCGTCCGAGGATGTCATAGGTGACTCTTCCGAAATATGACCTGTAGGCGTTCTCGGAGGCGTTGCCGGTACTGGAAAGGAAGTTCTTGTTACCACGGTTCAGATACGGGTAGGAACCGAGTTCCATCTGGTCTGTTCCGCTGGAAAGTGACTCTGAGAAAGCGTAGTAGTCCTCGTAACCCAGGAGCCATGTGGTCTTGTGGGCCTTGCCGAAATCCTTCTTGTAGTTGATGAGGAGCTGCTTTGTTATGTTCTTGGAATCAGAGCGGCTTTCCGTAAGTGTGTTGAATGCGCATCCGCTGAGCGGGTTTTCGGAAAGGACACCCGGCTCACGATAGTAGTAAGCCTGCTTGATGAAGTTCTTTTCCTTGCTGTTGCGCAGTGATGGTGCGAATACACCGGTGATGGAGAAGTCCTTGAACGGAGTGACCGTGAGGGAAACCTTGCCGTAGAAGGCATCCCGCCAGGTGTTGTCGAAACCGCCGGCATGGATACGGGCATAGGTGTTGGTTCCGTTGTTTCCAGGACCCATGGTTCCGTCAGACCATACAGCCGCATAGATAGGGTTGTATTTGAAGGCGGCCTGGACAGGGTTGACCTGGTTGTTTGCGCGGAGACGGTGGTTGAAGGTCATATCGACGGAAGCCGAGATGAACTTGTTGATCTTGATGTCATTGTTCAGGCGGGCGGTGTACTCGTCGGAATAACGTCCGACGTAGAGAGCCTGCTCGTTGGCATAGCTGAGCATCGCCTGGGACTTGATATATTCGTTACCGTAGCTGACGCTGAGACGGTGCTTGTGCTGAGGAGCCGTCTTCGCGATCATGAGGGCATCCCAGTCACTCAGAGGATAATCATCCGGATAGAGGGCGTGGTTGGCCATGTAGTTGTCGACGAACTCTTTCTCATACTGGAAGTACTCCCTGCCTTCAGGATTGCCTGCATCGTTCCACTGAGCCTCGTTCTGGAGTTCCATGAAACGGGTAGGGCTTACCTGGATAGGGTGGGTCGTCCTGGAAAGGATACTGTAGCTGCCGTTGTAGTCGATATGGAGCTGTCCCGGCTTGGCGCGCTTGGTCGTTACCAGGATGACACCACCGGAAGCACGTGCTCCGTAGATGGAAGCGGAAGCAGCATCTTTCAATACGGTGATGTTGTCGATCGCATCCACATCCACGTCATCGAGGCTTCCCACAGGAACTCCGTCCACGATGATGAGCGGGTCGGAGTCACCGATGGTGGTGATACCGCGGACGCGGATTGTCGCAGAAGCACCCGGAAGACCGCTCGTACGCGTTACCTGCACGCCCGGCATGGATCCCTGGAGCGCCTGGGTAAGGCCGGTGGCCTGGATGGAGGAGATCTTGTTTCCGTCAACGTTGGCGACGGCACCTGTCAGGTCTTTCTTCTTGACGGTACCGTAACCGATGACGAGGACCTCATCGAGGAGTTTGGCATCTTCCTCCATGATGACATCGATCCGGGTTCTGTTCCCAACCGGAATGACCTGGGTCTCGTATCCCACGAAGGAGATTTCGAGTTCGGCCTTTCCGGAGGAAACGGTCAGCTCATAACTGCCGTCGATTCCGGTCGTTGTGCCGTTGAGCGTTCCGCGCTCGATGACACCGGCGCCGATGACGGACTGTCCTTCTTTGTCGAGGACAGTTCCCTTGACCGTGACCTTGCCTTGGGCGAAAGCCGTACCAAGACCAAGGGTCAGGGCCAGGAGCGTCAAAATGATTCGTTTTTCCATATAAAACAGTGTTATTGAGTTGAATAGTATATTTCTTTACAAGTAAGCGCCGCCTTTCGTCAGGGCGTCCCGAAGTTCTCCATAATCCAGGTTGTCAGGCTGTACCCCGTCCTTCAGGCACAGGGCGGCGGCCGTTCCTGCAGCCTGTCCGAGGGCCATGGCCGGAGGCATTACTCGGATCGCTCCCGCCGCAGCCGAATCAGCGGACACACACCGTCCGGTCAGCAGGAGGTTCCTTGCGCCTGCCGGCAGCAGGACGCGGTACGGAATACCGTATTTATCTTTCTTAATCGGCATGTAGAGTCCACCTGCCGGGCCTCCCATTGCACCGTGTACGTCGATTGAATTGGCAGAGAGGAGGATGTTGTCTTCCGGAATT
>ONPI01000124.1 GCA_900319685.1 uncultured Bacteroidales bacterium | reverse complement strand
GGAGGGTCGATATATTCCTGATAAGTAGCAAGTCCGGCTTTGACCATGCGGGTTGGGACTCCCCACATGGTGATCTCACCGCTGTCGTTCGGATCGAAGTAGCGTCCGGCATATCCGGGGAATATCCATACGATCTTATCTACCCCGAGTTTGTCGTACACCTCGAACTCGTCTTCGATAGAGGTATATTCCCGGAGCGAATCCAGGACTTCGGGGGTGCACCAGAGGTCCACTGGTGCGCGGTCCACCGGAAGGCGGTTGATGGTGGCCATGATACGTTCTCTCGGAGTCATATGTTCCATATCGGTCAGCGTTTGTGGGATGCATGAATAAACAAAGATAAACAATTGCATGGAATGTACGAATAAATTGCTAACTTCGCTGCCCGAACCACATATATTCTGATGAGAAGGATCTTGGCGGCGGTTGTTGCCGTATTATTGATAAACATCTTTTCTGTCCGGGCGCAGACCACGGTGGACATGCTCTACTTCGAGGCACGTGCCGGGTTGGGTTTCAATCTGGATGCGGACGGTACACCGCATGCCGGCCCGTCCGTGGACTATTTGAATTTCCATATGGCAGGGCATTTGTCACCAACCGTAAGCTATCGGTTGAGGCAGCGCTTCACCAAACCCCTCTACAGCCCTGACTATCCTCTCAACGGCACCGATTTCCTGTGGCTGGATTGGGCTCCATCGGACAAGTGGCATTTTTCCGCAGGCAAGCTGCCGGTCCTACTGGGTGGTTTCGAGTGGGATACCGCCCCAATAGATGTCTATTACTGGAGTGGTTTCTGCAACCATGTGGCAGAGGTCTATGCCCTTGGTACCCAGGCTTTCTGGTCTCCGGTCGAGGGACACACTTTCAGTTTCCAGGCTACACAGTCACCATGGTCCCGCGGTACGTGGGACTGCTTTGCCTACAATCTTGGCTGGACGGGCAGGATCGCCCCATGGTGGAAGACTATCTGGACCGTGAACTACATGGAAGATGTCCTGCATGGAGGAATGCAGTACATTTCGCTGGGCAACCGCTTCGAGGCCGGCCGCATGGCCCTGGAACTGGACTGGACCGACCGCGAGGCAATCCACAGGCAGCAAAGGTCCTTAACGGACATGACTTTTATCGGGCGTCTCGTCTATGATGCAGGCAACTGGAATGTGTTCCTTAAAGGCGGATACGACGTAAACGATGCACTCAACGCAAGTCCTGACGGCGTTGCTTTCGACTACAACTATCCTGCAGGGCTTGAATATATCTATGCCGGAGGTGGACTGGAATATTTCCCGCTGGGCAACCGCAACCTCCGTGTACACTTCTTCCTCATGACTGACAATTTACAGAAGGCCCTGTGCACGCAGGCGGGCCTGACCTGGCGTTTCCATATTATCGACAAACCATAGTTTATGAACCTTTCTCCCCGCAGGCGCTCCTTGGTGGAGGCCGTCGTGTTCCTGGCAGTCCTTGTGGCAGTATTCGTGCCTTTGGGATTGAAGATGGGTGGCAGCAATATGCTCAAGACAATCATGGCAACCGCCCATGACCTTCTGCTGAATACCGTATTCTACCTGATGGGCATCACCGTCCTGACCGGAGCACTTTCCAAGCTGATGTCGGAGTTCGGTGTGGTCAGTCTGCTGGAACGTGTCCTCAGACCGCTGATGAAGCCGCTCTATAACCTGCCGGGAGTAGCTGCACTTGGAGGTGTGATGACCTTCCTGTCGGATAATCCGGCCATCATCTCGCTCTCGAAGGACAGGACTTTCTCCTCGTACTTCAAGAAATACCAGCTTATCTCGCTGACCAATTTCGGTACAGCCTTCGGAATGGGTTTCGTGGTAATCATCACCATGATCGGCTATGCCCAGGTCACCGGGGCACTGGTGGGTCTGTTCGGTGCCATTTGCGGCTCCATCATCTCTACCCGCATAATGCAGCGCAAGTGCCTCAAGGCGTATCCTGAACTAGATGCCCCGGTATTCGACAAGCTTAGCGACAAGCCGCTGGATGAAGCTTTTCCGGAAGACGATGACCCGTCTCAGCACAGCATTTTCATGCGTTTCCTGAATGCCATCCTGGATGGCGGCAAGAACGGTGTGGAACTGGGTCTTCAGATCATTCCTGGCGTGCTTATCATCACCACGGCCGTCATCATGATTACTTTCGGGACCGGCCCTGATGGCGTCTATAACGGTTCTTCGTCGCAGGGTGTGCCTATCCTTCCATGGCTTGCGGAGAAGATTCATTGGGTGTTCGAATGGTTGTTCGGTTTCGAGCATATGGAGCTGATCGCCTTCCCGATGACGGCTCTCGGTGCAGTAGGTGCCTCGCTGGGGTTGCTGCCGACCTTCAATGCTGCCGGAATCCTTGACGGCAATGCGATTGCCGTATTCACAGCCATCGGAATGTGCTGGAGCGGTTTCCTTTCCACCCATACCGCGATGCTCGACTCCCTGGGCTACAGGAAAGTCATCTCCAAGGCTCTGGGGGCACATGCAGTGGCCGGTCTGTGCGCAGGTGTCATAGCGCACTTCCTGTATCTGCTTGTATCCCTGATCTGACGCGGCATTTTTTCCGGAAAAACCTTGTAATCTTTTGAAATACTTCGTAACTTGCAGACGATTATTGAATCGACTTCAATATGATGTATCGCATCAGTAACTATCAGCAGAGCCAGCAGTCCTGGGGCCAGCAGTCCCAGGTTGTTCCTTCGTGCGTATAACTCCCAGCCGTATGCGACACATTAGAGATAAATACGATACAAGATAGTACAGAGGCTGGTCCCGAGGGAATCAGCCTCTGTACTTTTTAAGAATAGGTCAGTTTATATAATAGTGTATTATCGTTATGGACAGATTTGATTTGGTCAAGGAATCCTTCATCAGGAAGGCGGTACCCGCAGAGGCCCCGGAGAGCAAGGTTTCGGACTGGTACGGCGAACTGGTTTTCGACCGTGCCAAGATGTGCAAGTATCTCGACTCAGACACACTCCAGGCGTTGCTTTCCTGCATAGAAGGAGGCAAACCTCTGGACCGCAAGACGGCAGACGGCGTAGCCCGCGGGATGAAGGAATGGGCGATGGAGCACGGAGTGACTCATGTCACACATTGGTTCCAGCCTCTTACGGAGGGCACAGCTGAGAAACATGACTCCCTTATCGATTATGATGGCAAGGGAGGGGTAATCGAATCCTTCGACGGCACGATGCTGGCTCAGCAGGAGCCGGATGCATCTTCTTTCCCGAGCGGTGGGATCCGTGCCACATTCGAGGCTCGCGGCTACACTGCATGGGATCCGACATCTCCGGTCTTTATACTGGACGATACGCTCTGTATCCCGACGGTATTCGTATCCTACACAGGCGAAGCGTTGGACTACAAGATGCCGCTCAAGCGCGCCCTCAAGGCAGTAAGCGATGCCGCCGTTCCGATCTGTCGTCTGTTCGACCCGTCCGTATCGAAGGTATATTCCTACCTTGGATGGGAACAGGAGTATTTCCTTGTGGATGAGTCGCTTTATGCGGCTCGTACCGACCTGATGATCACTGGGCGTACCCTTTTCGGCCACAGCTCTTCCAGGAACCAGCAGCTGGACGACCACTATTTCGCGGCCATTCCGGCTCGCGTGGCCTCTTTCATGCGTGACCTGGAGGTGGCTGCCTATCGTCTCGGCATCCCGCTTAAGACCCGTCATAATGAAGTTGCCCCCAACCAGTTCGAACTGGCTCCGATCTATGGGGAAACCAACCTCTCCAACGACCAAAACCAACTCGTGATGAACCTTATGAACCGGATTGCCAGGAAACACGGTTTCGTGGTCCTCCTGCATGAGAAGCCTTTCGACGGGATCAACGGATCGGGCAAGCATAACAACTGGTCGCTTGGTACGGATAACGGCACTCAGCTCCTGGCTCCGGGCAAGGATGCCAAGGGAAACCTCCAGTTCATCACATTCTTCGTGAACGTCCTGGCTGCAGTGCAGAAGCATAACGGACTGATGAAGGCGACCATTGCCAGCGCTACGAACGCCCATCGCCTCGGAGCGAACGAGGCCCCGCCTGCCATCGTGTCTGCCTTCCTGGGCCGGACGATGACCGAAGTGCTCCGCAAACTGCTGGAGCTTCCGTCCGATACCCCGATTGAAATCGCTGGAAAGAAGGGCAAGAGCGTGGGTCTCGTGGAGATTCCGGAAATATTCGTCGACAACACCGACCGCAACCGTACTTCACCGTTCGCATTCACAGGTAACCGTTTCGAGTTCCGCGCCGTGGGCTCATCCGCGAACTGTGCCGGAGCCATGACTACTCTGAATGCCATCGTTGCGGAGCAGCTCATGGATTTCAAGTCCGCGGTGGATGTCGGACTGGCCGCGGGCAAGTCGTTGCAGGTCGCGGTGATGGACTCACTCAAACCTATCATCGCTTCCATCATAGACACTGTCTGTTTCGATGGGAACGGCTATACCGAGGAGTGGAAAGCAGAAGCCATGCGACGCGGACTTGATGTCGAAACGAACGTTCCGAAGATGTTCTGCGAGTTCACCAAGCCGGCATCCGTGGAAATGTTCACCAAGACCGGGGTATATACGGAGAAAGAGCTTATCGCGCGCAACGAGGTCAAGTGGGAGACCTACATCAAGAAGGTCCAGATCGAGTCCCGCGTCATGGTCAGGATGGCACTCAACCATATCATCCCGGCCGCCCTTGAATACAAAGCCAAGCTTTTGCAGACTGTTACCCTTGCGAAGAGCGTTTACGGCAACCTCGACGGCTGTGCTACCGAGCTGAAGTTATTGGAAGACATCAACAAGTATGTCGATGACATCCAAGTCAAGGCCAACAAGATGCGTGAGGCTCGCAAGGCTGTCAACGGAATCGAGGATATCTATGAGCGTGCCCTCGGTTACCATGAGATAGCTGAGAGTTTCGCGGCCCTGAGGCGTCCGATCGACAAGCTTGAAGAACTGGTGGACAACAAGATATGGCCGCTTCCTAAGTATCGCGAGATGCTGTTCATCAACTAGTCTGACCAGGAACTGAAGATCGATGGATACGAAATACATTTTCATTACGGGCGGTGTGGTCTCATCCCTGGG
>ONPI01000073.1 GCA_900319685.1 uncultured Bacteroidales bacterium | reverse complement strand
CCGCGACAGGATAGATCCTTGGATTTCCTACCGCCTGATCCCTCCCGGCTACCAGGGCTGGCAGAAAATGGGCATATTCCAGCGCGACCTCACTTCATATTCCCAGAAAGCTATCATAACCAACGACTTGACTGGTGGAAACTGTATGAACTGCCACACTTACTGCGGCAATGACCCTTCCAGGATGGTATTCCACGTGAGGTCTTCATTCGGGGGAACCATCATTGCACGGGAGGGAATGATGGAGAAACTGAATACGAAGACCGACTCCACAATCAGCGCCTTGGTCTATCCTTACTGGCACCCTTCGGGAGATTATATTGCGTTCTCTGTCAACAAGACCCTTCAGGCTTTCCACAACCACGACGCCAACCGCATAGAGGTTTATGACGAAGCATCCGACGTGGTAGTTTACGATGTCAGGAACCATACGGTTACGTGGTCGCCGCTGACAAAATCCGAAGAGAGATTCGAGACTTTCCCGACCTTTTCTCCTGACGGCAAGTGGCTTTATTTCTGTTCCTCTGAAGCCGTTGCTCCGATGCCGGAAAAGCACAAGGAAGCGAAGTACGGCCTCTACAGGATTGCCTTCGATCCGGAAAACTGTACATTCTCGGATTCGCTCGAGTGTGTGTACGATGCGCCTGCGGAAGGGGCCAGCGTGTCCTTCCCGCGAATCTCTCCGGACGGCCGTTTCCTTTGTTTCACACGCCACGGCTACGGCAATTTCTCCATCTGGCACAAGGATGCGGACCTCTGGACCGTCGATCTTTCGGACGGCACGGTACGTCCGATGGAACAGGCCAATTCCGATGATGTTGACAGTTTCCATACCTGGAGTTCCGACGGCCGCTGGCTGGTGTTCAGCAGCCGCAGGGATGACGGTCTCTATACACGGCCGTATTTCTGTCACGTCGATTCATCCGGGAATGCTGCGAAGCCTTTCCTGCTGCCTCAGCACGACCCCGGACGCTATTACAAGAAGTTGATGGAATCATACAACCTGCCTGCTTTCACTGTATCCAAGGTAGGCTATTCCAAGAGATCGGTAGTGAATACCATAAGGGGAGCGGAAGAGATTCCAGTCGGCATAAGGTGATGCTTATGAAGAGGGTTTTCTTTTTGGCTTTCAGTTTATTCCTTTCGGCGATCTGCTTTGCACAGTTGTCGGTAACAGAAAGGAAACTCGAAGAATTCAAGGACCTGAAACTGGGTCTTTTCCTTCATTGGGGCCTGTATTCCCAGGCAGGAGGAGACTGGCAGGGCCGTCGGTATAAAGGCGGCGAGCATTTTATGCTGTACGAAAGGATTCCGCTCAAGGAATTTGCAACGCTTGCCGGAGAATTCAATCCTTATCTCTTCGATGCCGACCGGTGGGTCGAGGATGCGATGCACGCCGGGATGAAATATCTCGTAATCACGACGAAACACCACGAAGGGTTTGCGATGTTCGATTCCAAGTGCAGCGACTACAACATCGTCAAGATGACTCCATACGGCAAGGATCCGCTCAAGGCTTTGGCCGATGCTTGCCACAGGCACGGGATGGGGCTGGGTCTGTATTATTCCCTCGGCAGGGACTGGGAGGATCCCGACTGTCCGACGGACTGGCCGGAAAAGGGAGGCCGGAGCAATACATGGGACTATCCGGACGAGGATGCCAAGGATATATCGAAGTATCTCGAGCGTAAAGTTTTCCCTCAGGTTACCGAACTGCTGACCAATTACGGTAAGGTTGACATAATGTGGTTCGATACGGCAGAACTCGTGGACAAGGACCAGAGCCGTGCCCTGCGCGACCTTGTGCATACCCTGCAGCCAGAGTGCTTGATAAACGACAGGATAGGCAACGGGATGGGAGACTATGCGACTGTCGAGCAGAAGCTGACTCCCGGAATAGACCCCAAGCCTTGGGAAGCCTGTATGACGATGGGTTGGGGCTGGGGTTACAATAAATATGACAGGAAATACAAGACTCCCGTTGAAATCATCCGCTACTTTACGGATATAGTGAGCAAAGGTGGCAACCTTCTCCTGAATATCGGTCCGAAAGGGGATGGATCCTGGCCGGACCTTTGCCGGGACAACCTTGCCGCTCTTCACGACTGGCTCGAGGTAAACGGAGAAGCAATCTACAGGACCCGCCAGTGGCGTACTTTCGGAGAAGGTCTCGACTCTTCCTTCGTCAGGGAAGCTGAAGCGATGAAGGCCAAAGAAGGGGCATATGAAGTCCTTCCCGAAGGGATCATTCCGGATTTCCGATACACGTCCAAGGGTCGTTACGTATATGTCCTTGTGAGGAATGTCCCGTTGAGAGACTACACACTCAAGGCTTTCAACGAAGGGGACCGTATCCGTTCGGTAAGGCTGCTTTCGGGGAAGAGGAGAGTCAAGTGGAATCTTTCGTCCGAGGGTCTGGACATCCATCTGGACAGCCCTGCGGACCACGAAATATATGTCCTGATAATCAAGCTGAAAAAGAGTAATCAATAATACTGTATTTATGAAAAGAACAATCATTCTGATCCTGGCTGTGGTATTCCTCTCGCTCGATGCCGGAGCCAAGGTCTATGATGCTACCGGTTTCGGGATAAGGCCGGACGGCATCACCCTGAATACCAGGTCTATCCAGAGCGCGATCGACCTGATCAGTTCCCGAGGCGGAGGTGTCTTGGAATTCCCTGCGGGGAAGTATCTGTCCGGCAGCATATTCCTGAAAACCGGAGTTGAGGTCAGGCTTCTCGAAGGAGCTGTCCTGCTGGGATCCACGAACCCTTATGACTATGAGTGCGTGGGAACCGACTATGGTTTCATCCTCTCCAAGGACCAGAAGGATATCGCCGTGACCGGGAAAGGGACTATCGACGGGCAAGGATTCGCTCTTGCGACCAATTTCGTGATCCAGGTGCATATGGGAGTCCGGGAGGATGCCCTCAGGCACGACAGGACTTCACGCCGCCCGAAACTGTTCTATCTCAGGGAGTGCGACCGTATCTTGATCGACGGGGTCAAACTCAAGGACGCCGGAGAGTGGACTCTCGTATGCGACCAATGCGAGCATCTGACTATCAGCGGGATAGACATGGACAGCAAGAACTATTGGAATAACGATGGTATAGACATCGTGGACTGCCGTCACGTCTTGATAAAGGACAGCCACATCGATGCTTCGGATGACGCCCTGTGCCTGAAATCCCATTCCAAGGATCACCTGTGCGAGGACATCGAGATCAGGAACTGCAGGGCTCGTTCGAGCGCCAGCGCCATAAAGTTCGGAACGGTTTCAAGGGGAGGATTCAAGGATATCCGGATCATCAACAACGTGGTCTATGACACTTACAGGTCTGCGATTACCATCGCTTCGGTAGATGGAGCTGAGATCGAGAATATACTGGTGGACAGCCTCTACGCGACCAATACCGGCAATGCCATATTCCTCAGGACAGGGGAGCGCTGGCACGGTGGCAAGACAGGATATCTCCGGAATGTGGTGCTCTCCAATATCCATGTGGAAGTGCCCGCCTCGAAGGCAGATGCCGGGTACAGCTACGAGGGTCCTATCGAGGACCTGCCACGCAACATATCCCCTGCAGGAATCGTCGGTATTCCTGAGATTCCTATCGAGAACGTGACTCTCAGGAACGTGGAGATAGTGTATCCCGGAGGAGGGGACAGCGGATATGCATTCAGGGGCACGACTCCGGAAGAGCTTGAAAGCGTCCCAGAGATGAAGGATTACTATCCGGAATTCTCTCAGTTCAAGGAACTTCCGGCTTGGGGGCTCTACATCCGCCACGCGAAAGGGATCACCCTTGAAGGGGTCCGTCTGGTGGCTGCGATGGAGGACTATCGTCCGGCAGTCGTAGCAGACGATGTATATAAGCTGAAGATCAAGGACATCAGCATTGTCGAGCCGAACAACGGCAAGAAGAAGGAAATCATCAAATACAAGACGAAATGAGAAAGGCCATAGCAACCGCCATCCTGCTGCTGGCAGCTGTCAGCCTCGGGGCAAAACAATATTACGGATCATATTTCGGGATGAAGTCGGACGGGGTTACCAACAATACCACATCCCTCCAGAATGCAGTTGACTGGATAAGCAAGAACAGTCCTGGGGACACCCTGACCCTCTGGGTGGGCCGTTACCTGACAGGAACTGTGTACCTCAAGTCCAATGTCACCATCCAGCTGCGTGAGGGTGCCGTGCTTGTCGGTGTGCCGTCTGCCCACGATTATTATTCAGACGGTGCGGCCTCGGCTATCCTGGTGGCCGATGGTCAGGAAAACATCCATCTTTTCGGTTTGGGAGTCATCGACGGCAATTCATCCCGGCTGCTCCCATCCATCAATGAACAGAAGGACAGGGGATATCTCCAGGAGGGCTGGTGCGCCCCTGCACTGGTCTATTTCAAGGATTGCCGCAACGTCAGTCTGAACGGGTTGCTGCTCATCAATCAATGCGCCCGCGAAGAGGTCATCTTCACGGGCTGCACTGATGCGGTATCCAATCCCGCCAAAAAGCTGTAAAGTATCATTATTCTTTAAAATAGTATCATTTTTTTAATTCTATTCTTATATTTGTTGATAAATTGACGGGAACCTCGCCCCGGATGATTCGATCATCATATATGGGTAAAGTGAAACGAACGTATAAACCTGAAACACTTTTTATTAATTGTATTTGTTTTATGAGTAAACGTTTAATAACGGCATTGCTCGTGCTCCTTGCAATAGGAGTTCAGGCATTCGCCCAGTCCGCCGTATCCGGAAGGATCACGGATGAGGCTGGTGAACCTCTTGTCGGAGCCAATGTCCTTGTAAAGGGCACGACTACCGGCACAATGACGGACTACAACGGTAATTATTCCCTGAATGTAAGGCAGGGCGCCGTTCTGGTCTTTTCCAGCATCGGTTACGCCACCCAGGAGATCCAGGTCACCCAGGGCGTAATCAATGTGACTTTGAAGAACGACACGAACTTCCTCGATGATGTCGTGGTCGTGGCTTATGGTACCGCTAAGAAGAGAGACCTTACCGGAGCTATGACGGCCATCAAGGGTGAGAACATCGCGGCACAGAACGTCTCGACTATCTCCCGCGCCCTTGAAGGTGCAGCTCCTGGTATCCAGTTGTCTTCCGTTGACGGCCAGCCCGGTCTCGATATGGTCATCCGTGTCCGTGGTGCTGCTTCAACTATCGATGGCTCCGCGATGGCTCTCGTGGTCATCGACGGTGTTCCGGCTCAGACCAACAACCCTCTCTCCACGATCAATCCTTCCGACATTGCGAGTATCTCCGTTCTGAAGGACGCCGCTTCTACGGCGCTCTACGGTTCCCGCGGTGCTAACGGTGTCATCCTCGTGACCACCAAGAAGGGTGAAGGCGGCGGCCGGGCGCAAGTTTCATTCGATACTCGTATCGGTTGGAACAGTGTCGGTCAGTTCGCAATGTCGAACATGACCAAGGCTTCCGACATCTATGAATATGCGTGGAAGTCCATTTACAACTCCTACCGTTACGGTGTGGACGGTAAGGGTAACCCTGGAATAGGTGCAGATGGTATTCCTTACACCAACTTCTCCAATCCTAACCACACTCACGAAGAGGCCGCGTTGTTCGCTTCCCAGCACCTTTTCAACTACCTTAACAGCGAGACCAGTTTCTCACGTAATACTCTTAGGAACGCCCTCGTCTATGACGTCCCGGGAATGACCCTTCAGACAACCGGTACCGGTATCAACAGGTCCGCCACCATGATCGGCGAATATCTTGTCAATACGGACGGAAAACTCAATCCGAATGCCAAGTATTTCCTCCAGAAAGAAAACCAGTACAACAGCATATTCACCAATGCGTTCCGTCAGGAATACAACGTCTCCCTCAGGGGTGGTACAGAGAAGCTGAACTACTTCGTTTCCCTTGGCTTCAATGACGATCCATCATACATCCCAACATCTTCATTCAACAGGTATACAGGACGTGCGGCCATCAACGCTCACCCTCTGAAGTGGTTGAAGATCGGGACCAACATCGGCTACACCCGCACGAAGACCAATGAAATGGCTACACGTTGGGGACGTAACCCTGGTGCCGCAGGTGCCAACGTGTTCCGTTATGTGAATGGTACGGCCAATATCGTTCCTATCTACATGCTCGATGAGAATCACAGATATGTCTACGATGCCAACGGAAACAAGCTTGAAAATGTTACCAACAGCACGGAGACATATTCCCCTCTCGGACCTACGGTAGGTAATAATTATGGCTACGGTTTGATGAATGAGTTGGCCCACAACAAAAACGAGACTATCCGTAATATCTGGACCTCCCGTTCATATGCACAGGTGCTCTTTACAAGAGACCTCAACTTCCTCGTGAATTTCAACTACGACTCCGACAATACCGATTACATGAGATACCGTGCAATCGGTACATATGCTGGAGGAACAAACGGAGGAATCAACAAGTCATTGACAAACCGATTCATCCTCAACACCCAGCAACTTCTCAACTATTCCCATGACTTCGGCGATCATCATGTGGATGCGATGGCCGGTCATGAGTGGAATGACGATTCGTACGATTATCTGATCTGGGTTTCAGGTTACGAGCTCATCAATGACTGGATTTCCCCAGGTAACTTCATCAGCCGTTACAACAATGGCAGTACAACCCTGAGCGGTTCTCCAAGCTGGAGCCAATACCTCCTCAGGATGGAATCCTACATCGGCCGTTTGAACTACAACTATGCCGAGAAGTACTACCTCAGTGGATCCCTCCGTTATGATGGCTCTTCCAAATTCGTCAATGACAAGTGGGGACTCTTCGGTTCCGTCGGTGCAGGTTGGGTCATTTCCAAGGAAGGCTTCATGGCTCCTACCAGGGGCTGGCTTGACCTCCTTAAGATCCGTTCAAGCTGGGGTATACTGGGTAACCAGAACGGTATCGGCACCTATGGTAACCACACCTGGACATACGCTGCCCAGACTTATAAAGAGGCCACGAATGGTCAAGGAGTTCCTTTGGGGTATAAGCTTACCAGCGGCGGTCTTGTCAACGAACAGCTCACCTGGGAGAAGACAAGGGAGTTCGACCTCGGTCTCGACTTCAGCTTCCTCAACCACCGCGTCACCGGAGCTCTTGACTTCTATGACCACAAGACCCTCAACGGCTTCTACAACGCAGACTTCTCAGTCCTTGCCGGATCAGGTAGTTCTTCACTCCAGCAGAATGCTGCGGTTCTCCGCAACCGTGGTTTCGAGCTCGAACTCAGCGTTGATTTCATCCGCACAAAGGATGTTACCTTCAACGTAACCACAAACGGAACCCATTACAGGACGACCCTGCTCGACGTTCCGGATGAAAATATTCCTAACAACGAAGGACTTGACATCCCTATGGGTTGTTGGCAGTCCGGTGTTGCAGCGTTCTCTGCTTCAGGTACAACCGCAGTCTCCATCGGTTATCTCCGTGGAGAGGGACGTGACTGGTACAACATCTATCTCTATAAATATGCGGGAGTTGACAAGGAGTCCGGTCTTCCTATGTACTGGCACCGTGTCACTGAGAAGGATGTCACTGAAGGCGACCACGGCGGACGTTACTCCAGCTACAAGCAGGGCGACAATGTGAAGACTCTCGTCGGCGACGATGCCTCCCTCTATGAAATTGGCAGCGCTACACCAGACTGGATAGGAGGTTTCACATTCAACTTCCGTTTCAGGAACTTCGATGCTTCCGCACAGTTCGCATACCAGCTTGGAGGTAAGTTCTTCTCGACCGAGTATGGTAACGGTATCTACAGGAGTGGTAGCTGCTCCGTCACTTCGGAAATGCCATCCACCGACCTTATCGGCAAGACATTCGGCGAGAACAATACCGATGCCTACTTCCCTATCCAGTGGTGGAACAGCAATGGTTACTACGATGGTGCTACCATCGGTTCTTGGAAATACACCGACATGGCCCTGTTCAGTGCATCCTACGTGAAGTGCAAGAATATCCAGATTGGATACAATATTCCTAAGGCTGTTCTCAACAGGATCAACATGAGCAACCTGCGTCTCTACGCATCTGCTGACAACCTGTTCTACGTCTCTGCAAAGAAGGGTGTTGATCCTTCGATGTCACTTCTTGGTGGTTTCGAGGTCGGTCAGTACGTCTATCCTAACATGAGGACCATTTCCCTCGGACTTAACATTAACTTCTAAAGAATTGACTAGCTATGAACAATAAGATTAAGTTTTTCGGTTTAATCGTTGCTTCTGTCCTGCTGGTTTTCCAGTCATGCCAGGACTTGCTCGATGTTAAGAATCCGAACAGTTTGAATGACGACCAGGTTAGGGAGCTCCTCGCAAGTTCAGACCAGGCCAAGGTTGAGGAAACTCTCAAAGCGATTGGTTCCGGTCTGGAAAGCTACATGTGCCTTTTCCGCGACCTCGGTTGCGAAGACGTGATATACGGCTACAGTGGCATATCTACCACAGATGGCTGGCCTGCATATTACTCTCACCGCTTCGATCCGAAACTGAATAACCAGACGGCTTCGAACAACGGATGGTGGTTCAGCTCTTCGTACATCATCGCACAGGCCAACAAGGCAGCCATGTATCTGACCGATGAGGTCGCTACGGCACCTACAGCCCTTCCTTCCGTGAAGATGTATGCTGCACAGGCCAAGACTCTCCGTGCTTATGGTTATCTCCAGCTCATGGAGCGTTTCCGCAAGGCTTACAAGTATGGCGGAAGCGAGCAGCAGGGTATGCCTATCTATACTGAATACAGGTACAATACTCCGGTCGCCCCTAGCACCGCACAAGAAACTTGGGATTGGATCATCAAGGAACTTGAGACCGCAGGCCAGTACTTTGCTGCCGGAACCAATTCCGCTACAGATGGTTACGTGGTAGTTAACCCTTCTTCACAGGAGACCTACTGGCGTATTGACCGCACTATGTCCGATTACTTCCTGGCACGTGCCTGCCTGGACTATGGCGCATACGACAAGACTATCGCAGCTTGCCAGAGGATCCTTGCTAAGTATCCTAACTTCATCGATGAGGCTCACTACGGAGTCGATACCAAGTACTTGGACGATATCGCAACTCCTATCAACGATGATTGGACCCTTGGTAAGAAGGATGTGAAGAATGATGACAATGCATTCCTCTCCATGACTTGCAACCCTGAGGCCATGTTCGGATGGACCAACGATGATGTCATCTATCCTTACGACTTCCTGAATAGCCTCAAGCCTAGCAATTCCACTTCATCGATCTTCCAGATCAGCGACGATCTCTACGACAAGATGGATGACAATGACTACCGCAAGGCCCGTTTCGCTGACCATGCTATCTCTGAGTTCCCTTGGTTCTCTACCAACGGCCACGCTCCTGCAAGCCTTCCTAAGTACGCGAACCTCAAGTTCGGAGCCACCATCCACCAGAGCGCTACCGAACGCTCCTATAAAACAGTCAGTTCGGACGTTGTCCTCTACCGTACTTCAGAGGTATGGCTCATGCTTGCGGAGGCCCAGTACATGGCCGGCAAGGAGGCTGATGCGAAGGCTACTCTCAACAAGCTTCTCGCTGCCCGTACGAAGGCCGGTGCACCGGCACTTACCTGCGATAACTACAAGGGCCACCTCTCAACCTTGGATTTGATCAAGCTCCAGTGGAGGATCGAGATGTGGGGCGAGAACGGTCTCAACTACTATTGCCATAAACGTTGGAACGAACCTTCCGTACGTACCGGCAGCAACCATTGGGTCAACTACACTTGGAATGTTGAGGATATGGAATGGGAGATTCCTATCAAGGAACTCCAGACCAACTCATACTGGGAGAGGTAGATTTAAAAGACAATGAAAATGAAAAAGATATTCGCAATATTCGGAATAGCTTTCGCTATTGCCTGTTTCACCTCCTGCAAGGATGAGGTAGAACCTTTCATCCCAGCGACAGGTGTGACTATCACCACGCCTTCGCTGTCG
>ONPI01000123.1 GCA_900319685.1 uncultured Bacteroidales bacterium | reverse complement strand
GACTTGAAGAAGAAGGACTTCTGGCGGCGTTTCCTTTCAGGGTCGCGCTCTACGAAAACCGGTTTCATGTCCCGAGGGTCGATTCCGGTGTAGAACATCACGGAAGAGGTCGTCATAGGAGTCGGGGTGAAATCCTGCACCTGGTCCATGTATATTCCTTTCAAGGCAGGATGTCGCGAAAGGTTCTCCATGTCCTTCATCGTGCATCCCGGGTGGGATGAGATGAAGTAAGGCACTATCCCTGTGCGCAGCCCTTCCCGGGCGCATATCCTGTCGAATTCCACACGCAGCCTTTCGAACAGCTTGAAGGACGGCTTGCCGAGGTAATGCAGCACCTTGTCTTCGGTATGTTCAGGAGCAACCTTCAGACGGCCGGACGTGTGGTCCAGTATCAAAGTTTTGAGGTACGGCCGGGAAGTATCGTCCACGAATCCGTCTTCAGTCAGGAACAGGTCGTATCGGATGCCGCTGCCGATGTATGAATGTCGGACTCCCGGAACAGAGTCCACCGCCTTGTACAACTCCAGGACCTGCTTGTGTGACCTGTCCAGGTTCGGACATGCATTCGGGAACAGGCAGGATTTCCTGCGGCACTTGTCGCAGAGTTCCAGGTTCTTCCCGTGCATTCCATACATGTTCGCAGTCGGTGCTCCCAGGTCGGAGATATTGCCGTGGAAGGACGGCATCTTCACCAGCTTCCTGACTTCGGCCACTATCGATTCCTTGGAACGGGACTGTATGAATTTCCCCTGGTGAGCCGCGATAGTGCAGAAATTGCAGCCTCCGAAACACCCTCTGTGGGTGATGATCGAATCCTTGATCATGTCATATGCCGGAATCCGCTTCCCTTTGTACCGAGGATGCGGCAGTTTGGTGAACGGAAGGTCCCAGAATGAATCCATTTCCTCGGTGGTCGAAGGCGGATACGGAGGGTTGACCTGGATGAATCCATCGCCTACAGGCTCGATTATCGTCGATGGATGCATCATGTTGGCGTGGGTCTCGATCAAGTGGAAATTCTCAGCGAATGCAGCCTTGTCCCGCTTGCATTCTTCGAACGAATGGAGCACGAGCGGATCCTTCACCTTCCACTTGCCGCTCATCCTGAAGGCGAGCTGTGGAATCTGCCGGATCAGGCGGTCGCTCCTCTGGGCTTCGATCGCCCTGGTAAGCTCGAGCATAGGCTTCTCCCCCATCCCGTAGCAGAGGTAGTCCGCAGGACACCACTCGAGGATGGATGGCAGCAGTTCGTCCTTCCAGTAGTCATAGTGGGCAAGGCGACGGAGCGAAGCTTCCACCCCGCCGATGACCACCGGGACATCCGGGTATATGTCTTTCAGGATCTTCGTATATACGCTCACGGCATAGTCCGGCCTCTGACCGGCCTTACCCTCCGGGGTATATGCATCGTCGTGCCGCAGTCTCTTGCCGGCCGTATAATGGTTCACCATGGAGTCCATGGCCCCTGAGTTGACTGCGAAATAGAGCCGCGGTTTCCCAAGCTTACGGAAATCACGCAAATCATCCCTCCAGTTGGGCTGTGGCACGACCGCCACCCTGTAGCCGAATTTCTGGAGCCAGCGGGATATGCACGCAGTGCCGAAAGAAGGATGGTCCACATAGGCATCTCCGGTGAAGAAGATCACATCGATGTAGTCCCATCCCAAAGCTTCGACCTCTTTCTTGGAGGTCGGGAACATATAGTCGGTCCCGGTCACATCCTTTCAGGCAGTTCGATCCCGAGGATGCCCATCGCCGAGCGGAGGATCGAAGACAGGGTGTCGATCAGGACAAGCCTGGCATTGAGCAGGCCGGCGTCTTCTTCCTTCAGGATCGGAGTCTCGTGATAGTACTGGTTGAACTCCTTGGCGATGTCATAGGCATAATTAGCTATGACCGCAGGAGAGAAAGCTTCAGCCCCTTCCGCAACTTTCTGCGGGAATATGTTCAGGAGCTTGATCAACCTGGTCTCCTTCGCGCTGAGTTCGACCTGAGGCAGGGTTTCCGCCGAATATGCTATCCCTTTCTCCGCCGCCTTGCGCAGGATGCTCCTGATACGGGCATGTGTGTACTGGATGAACGGACCGGTATTGCCGTTGAAGTCGATGGATTCCTTCGGGTTGAAGAGCATCGTCTTCTTAGGATCTACCTTGATTATGAAATATTTAAGGGCTCCCAGGCCAATCATCCTGTAGAGCCTTTCCTTCTCATCTTCGTTCAGGTCGGCGAGCTTTCCGGACTCCTCGGAAGTAGCCTTCGCCTCTTCGTACATCTTCTGGATGAGGTCGTCGGCATCGACCACCGTCCCCTCGCGGGATTTCATCTTGCCTTCCGGAAGTTCGACCATACCGTAGGAAAGATGGAATATATTCCCGGCCCAGTCGAATCCGAGTTTGGAGAGGATGAGCTTGAGCACCTGGAAGTGATAGTTCTGCTCATCTCCAACGACGTACACGTGGGAATCGAGGTTGTATTCGGCGAAACGCCTTTCGGCTGTGCCGAGATCCTGGGTGATATAGACCGAAGTGCCGTCCGAACGGAGCAGGAGCTTCCTGTCAAGGCCGTCGGCGGTGAGGTCGCACCACACGGATCCGTCCGGATCCTTCACGAATACTCCCATATCCAGACCCTTCTGAACCAGGCTCTTGCCCAGGAGGTAGGTCTGGCTTTCGAAATATACCCTGTCGAATGATATTCCCAGAGCCTTGTAAGTGTCGGCGAAGCCGTCGAGCACCCACTTGTTCATACGCTGCCAGAGGTCGCGTACCTCGGAATCGCCGGCCTCCCACTTGCGGAGCATCTCATGAGCCTCTTTCAGGCAAGGAGCTTCTTTCTTCGCCTGTTCCTCGCTCATTCCCGCAGCCACCAGTTCCTTGACTTCCTTTGTGTATATGTCATTGAAAGCCACGTACATGTCTCCCACCAGATGGTCACCCTTCTTACCTGATGATTCAGGGGTAGCGCCTTCGCCGACCTTCAGCCATGCGAGCATGGACTTGCAGATGTGGATGCCGCGGTCATTGACAAGGGTCGCCTTAAGGACGTTGTTGCCGCTGGCCTTCAGCAGGCGGGAAACCGAGTCACCGAGCAGGTTGTTCCGGATATGTCCGAGATGGAGCGGCTTGTTGGTGTTCGGGGAACTGAATTCGACCATGATGTTCCTTCCGGTCGAAGGAAGCTGGCCGAAGTCCGGATCCGTCGCGATCTCCTTGAAGAGCTCGTTCCAATAGACATTGGAGAGGAGCAGGTTCAGGAATCCCTTCACGCAGTTGAAGCGGGAGATCTCCGGCACGTTGGCCACGAGCCACTCGCCTATCGCGTTACCGGTGTTCTCCGGAGTGGAATGTGACATACGCAAAAGAGGGAAGACGACCAATGTAAAGTCGCCTTCGAACTCTTTGCGTGTCACGCTGACTTGCAGGGTTGCCGGATCGGCATCTGCGCCATAAACTGCCTTGATGGCTTCTGAAGCCTTCCGGGCAATGAACTGTTCCGGGGTCATCAGCCGAGGTAGGTTTTCAGGAGTTTGCTTGCGGATGGTTTCTTGAGCTTGCGGATCGCCTTCTCCTTGATCTGGCGCACACGCTCGCGGGTGAGGTCGAGCCTTTCACCGATTTCTTCGAGAGTCATCTCCTGGCATCCGATGCCGAAGAAACTCTTGATGATTTCGCGCTCGCGTGCGGTGAGGATCTGCAGGGACCTTTCGATCTCGGTGCTCAGCGACTCGTTCACGAGGCCTTTGTCGGCCATAGGTGAATCGTCGTTCGGTATCACGTCCAGAAGGCTGTTGTCCTCGCCTTCCACGAACGGTGCATCCACGGAAACATGCCTTCCGGACACTCTCAGCGTGTCTGAAATCTTGTCCTGAGGTATGTCTATCATCTCCGAAAGCTCCTCGTTGCTAGGGGCCCTTTCGTTCTTCTGCTCGAACTGAGACAAAGCCTTGTTGATCTTGTTCAGCGAACCTACCTGGTTGAGAGGGAGCCTTACGATCCTGGACTGCTCTGCAAGAGCCTGGAGGATTGACTGGCGGATCCACCACACAGCATAGGAAATGAACTTGAAACCCCTGGTCTCGTCGAACTTCTCAGCAGCCTTGATCAGTCCGAGGTTACCCTCGTTGATCAGGTCCGGAAGGCTCAGGCCCTGGTTCTGGTACTGCTTCGCGACGGAAACGACGAACCTCAGGTTTGCCCTTGTGAGCTTCTCGAGGGCTTTCTGGTCGCCCTTGCGGATCCTCTGGGAAAGTTCTACTTCTTCTTCCGGGGACACCAACTCTTCTCGGCCGATTTCCTGGAGGTATTTGTCCAGGGACGCGCTCTCGCGGTTGGTGATCGATTTTGTAATCTTAAGTTGTCTCATATATTCTTTAAATCAGCAATCACTACTCCTTGCCGAAGCCGAAGTATGCCTTCCTGCCGTTGGCTGTTACGCCTTCGACATAGATGGACCTCCTGGCGTTCTTGGCGATGTCCACGACATCCTGAGGTTTGCTGACAGCTGCGTCATTGACGTAGGTGATGATCATTCCTTCGGTCGCACCGGCCTCCTGCATCTTGCCCGTTCCCACGGATACTACCTCCACACCGGTCTTGAGACCGAACTTGGCGAGGGTTTCCTGGGATGCTTCCTTGAGGGTAGCGCCGTAGAAAGCTATTTCGCCATCACCTACGACGGTTCCCGTCTCCGAACTGCTGGACTGGAATTCGACTTCAACGTTCTTCTCCTTTCCGTCCCTGACGACGGTAAGCCTGGCCTTGTCGCCAGGATGGAAGGAATTGACCTTCACCTGGACTGCAGAGCCGTTGCTTACTTTCTGTCCGTCAATGGCTACGAGCACGTCGCCCGCCTTGATCCCTGCCTTGTCGGCGGATCCGCCCTTGACAACCTCGTTAATATATACGCCGTTCAAGGAAGAAAGTTTCAATTTTTTCGCCATATCGTCCACCGACTCGTATTTGAGATTCTTGGCAAGGGCTTCGGTAAGGTCGCTCATGGAAATACCGAGGACAGCCCTCTTGACGGAACCGAAATCGATGAGGTCACCTACGACCTTCTTGACGATGTTGGCAGGAACCGCGAAGGAATATCCCGAATATGCGCCTGTCTGGGAGACTAT
>ONPI01000074.1 GCA_900319685.1 uncultured Bacteroidales bacterium | reverse complement strand
CAGTTGGTGGCGAAGTATGCGATACTATGGTTCCACAAGGACTAGAGGCTTTAGATGATTATTTATTAGTAACAGCTTATGATGGAATTGAAGGTTATAAAAGAGGAGCACATATACCTGAAGCCGTCTACTGGAGGAATACTGGTAATTGCCTCTCACGTTGGGTCGTAGCTGGACAGACGTGTTATCAAATTCGGTTTGATTATGATACTTGTTGGATGAATGAGAATGGTGCCACAAGAGCAAATGCTTGTAACATCTTAATGATTAAAGAATCAGAGTCAGACTCATATTATGTTATTCCAGATCCTTCTGGGGAATAATTCATCATAGACATCCTTAATTAGCCGGGAAGCGCAGCGAAAGCAGACTTCCCGGCTTTTTGTTTCCTATATATCCACCTCCATCATCTGACCTTGCCGGAATGGGCAGGCGGCGGCCCCGGCGGTCCCCTGAGGGCTAAGGCGATACTCAGCCACAGCGAAGCAAGGATGGACTTCGCCGTGCCATGCAGGGGCCGACGGAGAGATTCCCGATCAGGTCGGGAATGACGATCGAGCCGGGGATGACTCTACCCCTCGTTCTTATCCAGCGGAACGTCGAAGATGTCGCCGTCGGAGGCGGCGTAGGTTTCGGGGAAGATGGTGCGGCATTCGGCCTCGTAGTCCTTAATGTTCTGGTGCCGGGAAGAATAGTGCCCGATCACCAGCTTGCCGACACCCGCCTCAAGGGCACAGCGGGCGGCCTGGAGGGTGGTGGAATGATGCCGCTGAGCGGCTTTGTCCGCCATCTCTTCAATATAGGTAGTCTCGTGATAAAGCAGGTCTACACCGCTAACCCAGGAAGCTTCCTCAGCGAAAGGAGCCGTGTCGGAGCAATAAGCGTAAGACCTAGGCGTGAACGGCTTGTAGCCGAGTTCTTCAAAAGGAAGTGTAAGGACGCTGCCGTCCGGGAGTTCACGTACCACGTCCTCTCCCCTCTTGACCGCAGCAATCTCAGCCAGCGAGAGCCCATATTCGGAAATCTTCCATTTCCGGACGTTGAACTGAGGCTCCTTCTCCTTGAAGAGGAAACCGAAGGTCTCTATCCCGTGATTGAGCGGGAAGGCGGAAACCTCCAGCGACTTGGTTTCATATACCACTTCCGGAGCCTTCATGGAAAGCGGGATATGCCTGATTTCGAAACCGATACCCTCCCCGTAATAAGAGAGGAAGAACTTAAGCAGGGGGCCGAAGGAAGCCGGAGCGTAGATATTCAGAGGCTGCGGCCTGGCAAACATCCCCATCGTCGAAAGGAGCCCGTATATCCCGAATACGTGGTCACCGTGGATGTGGGATATGAATATTGAATCGATCCTCAGGAGATGGATGTGACAATCCTGGAGACGTGTCTGCACGCCTTCCCCGCAATCGATTAAAAATGAGCGCCCGTGTACGGTAAGTACCTGGGCGCTCTGTGATCTTCCGGTAGAGGGCTTCGCCGAAGCGGTACCCAGGACCGTCAAAGTGAAATCCATGTATTATTCACCTTTTTCGAGTTTCTCCTTGAGAGCAGCAAGAGCATCGATGTCGCCAAGGGTGGTCTTCTCCAGGTTGGAGCTGATCTTCTTGACAGCCCTCTTGGTAGCGCCAGCCTCTGCAGCGGCCTTCTCCATCTTGGCCTCTGAATAGGTCCTCAGGTGGGAAAGAAGGATCCTGCGGGTGCTCCTGCGAAGCTCGACAACCTTGAACGGAAGGGTCTCGCCTGCGATAGCCGGCTTGCCGTCTTCCTTGATAAGGTCACGTGAGAATGCGAAGCCTTCGTCTTCCCCGTCAAGCTTGATGTTGGCGCCCTTGTCGGTAAGGGAAGCGATGGTACCCTCGACTGTGGAACCGACCGGATACTTCTCCTCGATTGCATCCCAAGGGTTAGGAGTGAGCTGCTTGTGACCGAGGCTGAGCTTGTGGTTGGCCTCGTCGAAGTCAAGGATCATAACGTCGATCTCCTCACCAGGGGAAACGAGCTCTGAAGGATGCTTGATCTTGTTCCAGGAGAGGTCGCTGATGTGGATCAGACCCTCGACACCGTCCTCCGGCTCTGCGAATACACCGAAGTTGGTGATATTGCGGACGACTGCCTTGTGAACGGAACCCACAGGGTACTTGTCGCGGATGCTCTCCCAAGGGTTAGGGGTAAGCTGCTTCAGACCGAGGGACATCTTCCTGTTCTCACGGTCGATGGAAAGAACCTGGGCCTCGACCTCGTCGCCGACCTTCAGGAATTCCTGAGCGCTGTGGAGCCTTGGAGACCAAGACATTTCGGAAACATGGATAAGTCCTTCGACACCCGGCTCGATCTCAACGAACGCACCGTAATCGGCGATGAGGACTACCTTACCCTTGACAGTGTCACCGACCTTGATGTTCTGGTCGAGATTGTCCCAAGGATGTGGAGTGAGCTGCTTGTAACCGAGGGCGATCCTCTTCTGCTGAGGGTCGAATTCCTTGACGACGACCTTGATCTTCTGGTCGAGGGCGACGACTTCCTCAGGATTGTCGATCCTGCCCCAGGAAAGATCGGTGATGTGGATGAGACCGTCAACACCGCCGAGATCGACGAATACACCGTAGTTGGTGATGTTCTTGACGGTTCCTTCAAGGATCTGTCCCTTCTCGAGCTTGCTGATGAGCTCAGCCCTGCGCTGCTCCTGCTCTGCCTCGAGAAGAGCCTTGTGGGATACGACGACGTTGCGGAACTCCTGGTTGATCTTGACGATCTTGAAGTCCATTGTCTGGTTGACATAAGCATCGTAGTCGCGGATAGGCTTGATGTCGATCTGGGAACCAGGAAGGAATGCCTCGATTCCGAATACATCGACGATCATGCCGCCCTTGGTGCGGGTCTTGATGAAGCCCTTGACGATCTCGTCGTTGTTGCAAGCCTCATTGACACGGTCCCAGGACTTGAGGGCGCGAGCCTTCTTGTGGGAAAGGATCAGCTGACCCTTCCTGTCCTCTGCGGACTCTACATAGACCTCAACTTTGTCGCCAACTTTGAGGTCAGGGTTGTAACGGAACTCAGGAGCCGCGATGACACCTTCGCTCTTGTAACCTATATTTACGATAACCTCTCTTTTGTTGATGCCGGTGACGGTACCCTCGACGACCTCGTTCTCGACGATCTTGGAAAGGGTCTGGTCATAGGCCTCTTCAATCTCTTTCTTGTCTGCTTTTCCGTAGATTTCGGAGCTTCCTTCAAAGGCTTCCCAATCGAAGTCCTCAGGAGCGACTGAAGCGTTGAGAAATTTTTCTTCTGCCATAATTTCAATAAAGATAACTAGTTGTTTAACAATATTTTAACACCCTACCGGACGAGCTTTGAAGGCGAGGCCGGTCAAAAGGCTCGCAAAATTAGACAAAAATATCTGATTTACAATGATTAAAAAGGAAAAAATCAGAGCATTTTCTTCCTGCGGAAGATATACAGGACGAAAGCGACCGTTAGGAGCATCACTCCGAGTAGCAGGAGCCATGCCCACCACTTGTCCATGAACGGAAGCGGCACGTTCATTCCGTAGAAACTCGCAACAAGTGTCGGAGGCATGAGGAGCACCGAAACCAGGGTGAATATCTTCATGATGTTGTTCTGCTCCAGGTTGATCAGACCTACGACGGTTTCCTGAAGATACTCCAGTCTCTCGAAACTGAAATCGGCATGGTTGATCAGGGAAGTGATATCCTGGAGGATGACGTTGAAACGTCCCTGGAGATCACGAGGATACTTGTCACTCTTGAGCAGGTTGGAAATCAGGCGCTGCTTATCCACGATGTTCTCGCGGACAAGCATGGTATTCTCCTGCAACTGATTGATATCCAAAAGGAAGTCCTCATTGATATCCTCCTGCTGGTTGATGCGCTTGCTGTACAGGGCGATCTCCTTGGACATCAACTCGATCATATCAGCATCAAGGTCGACTCGCTGGTCCATGATGCTCGCGAACACCGTGTAGCCGCTCGCATATAGCTGCGGCATTGCGATTATCCTCCTCTGAAGTTCGGTGAATGAACGGAGAGGGACATCACGGAGGGTAGCAAGGGTATTGCCGACGAAAGTGAAGGAAACCGCCTCCATGGAATAGTCCTCAGGTCCAGGCATCAGGAAGTTGGTATTGGCGAAGATTGCTTTCTCGCTTTCAGAGAAACGGGATGAACTCTCGATCTCCTCAGCCTGCGCACGGCTCTGTATTTCCACCTCCAGGAACTCGTCGACGGTATGCTTCTCATCACCCGATGGTGAAAGCATATCTATCCAGAGGACGTCGTCCCTATTCATTGTGGAAAGCTCCGATTCAGACTGGGATACCAACAGCTTGCCGTTCTGTCTGTAGAAAATAGCAATCATAATCTTCCTGTCAAGTAGCTGACATTACGGAATAGTCAGCTTACAAAAATAGGAATATTTTCGCAAAAGATGCTCAGATAGAGGAAAAAATCGTTCAGATCAAGCCGGTAAGCACCCCGATGCCGATGGCGATCAATACCGCACCCCCGACGATTTCTGCCGGTCGTCCGAAGCGGCTGCCTATCTTCACCCCGCCGAATACACCGACCGTCACCACCAGGAAAGTCACGATGAACAGGGTTATCAGGTCCGCTACCATGGTCCTGAGCGGCGTACCGCAGAGTGAAAGACTGATTCCTACGGCGAACGCGTCTATGCTGGTGGCGACAGCTCCCAGCAGTATATTCTTGAAACCATTAAGGTTCTGCTGCCGTTCCTTTCCTTTTATGGCTTCAAGGACCATCGAGCCTCCCACATAGAGCAGGAGCAGGAATCCGATGATGTCCGCAATCCTGTGAAGATAGCCCGCGAACAGGTCGCCGAAAAGCCAGCCCGACAGCATCAGGATGATGTGGATAGTACTGAATATCAAGGCTATGGGAAAGACCTCCCTCCAAGTCACCCTCCTCAGGGTGAGACTTGAGCAGGTGGTGACTGCAAAACAGTCGGCACAAAGGGAAAGTGCAAGTAATATCGCTTCAAGGATCCACATATCCCATCATGGTTTGAACTGCTGCCTGTTCACGATGGAACGGCCCAGGGTAAGTTCGTCGGCATATTCCAGGTCATCGCCGAAACCAAGTCCGCGAGCAAGGGAAGAAACCCTGATCCCGAAGCCGGAAATAAGGCGGTAGATATAGAATGAAGTCGTCTCCCCTTCCACGTCGCCGCTCAGCGCCAGTATGATTTCGATGTCCTCCGGGGCAGTCTCTCCAGACGTAACCATGGACTTTACCCGCTCCACGAGGGCTGCCACCGTGATGTCGGAAGGACCGACTCCGGCTATCGGGGATATGATCCCTCCCAGGACATGGTACAACCCGTGATACTGACCTGTATTCTCTATGCTCATCACGTCCCTGACATTCTCCACGACGCAGACGGTCCTGCGGTCCCTGGACTTGTCGGAACAGATCGGGCATATTTCCTCATCGGAGATCATGCTGCACTCCCTGCAATACTTAGCCTCGTCCCTGAGGCGAACGATCGAGTCAGCGAAATGATGGACATTCTCCTCTGGCTGGCGGAGCAGATGCAGGGCAAGCCTCAAGGCACTCCGCTTCCCCACTCCCGGGAGCGAGCCTATCGCCTGCACTGCGTTTTCAAGAAGTTTGGAAGGGTATTTTTCAGGAATAATCATTTCTCGTCCTTTTAAATCAGGCGATGGAAGTCCTGGCCTGCAAGGATGCAATGGCACTGCGCACCGATCCACATGAATACAGGAGGGAACGTGCCTGTCCGAAGTCTTCGATTCCGGTCGCTTCCATGATCATCTTCGTCCCCTTCTCCACGAGGTCCTCTTCT
Organism: uncultured Bacteroidales bacterium; assembly: GCA_900319685.1. Classification (GTDB taxonomy): domain Bacteria; phylum Bacteroidota; class Bacteroidia; order Bacteroidales; family UBA932; genus Cryptobacteroides. The sequence goes on along the minus strand of ONPI01000074.1, from coordinate 2,601 downwards.
CCGCAATGGTAACGCACAAGTCCCTCCAGTGGCGAAGGAATGATGGTGGAGAACTTCACCCCGTACGGTTCGGCCACCTTCAGGAGTATCTCCCTGTGGGCATATCCGAACCCGCCGACCACCCCGACAGGATGGCGTTCGATGTCGTATTGCTTCAGGACGCGTTCGAAAAAGTCGCGGAAATTACCATCCACCAATGACTTGACATATTCGGAAGAGGAATATCTCTCCATGATCCAAGGAGCGAAGGAGCCAAGATACCCGGCAGGAGCGCCGCCCCTGTAAACGTTGGCGACCACGGTCATGTAATCCACCTTGAAATCCTTCGCGAACTCCTCTGCCACCGGTTCCGGAACCAGTCCTTTCAGGAAATCGGACATGAAAAGCTTTCCGAGCCTTGCCCCGCCGCCTTCGTCTCCGAGTATGAATCCACCGGAGCGGATATTCTTCACGATCCGCTCACCGTCGTAAAGGCAGCTGTTCGAGCCGGTCCCGAGTATCGCCGCGATACCAGGCTTGTGCCCACAGACGGCCCTGGCTGCAGCCAGAAGGTCGGAAGCATATTCGATGACGGCATCAGGGAAATGTGCTTTCAGTACCTTGTCCAGTCCCCTGGCCAACTCCGGAACTTCGTCTCCTTCAGATGAAACCAATCCGGCGGCATAGAAATGGATCCTGTCCACCTTCTCGCGCAGGTCTTCCGCCTCCAGCTCCGCAAGCGCCTGGTTGACAGTCGTTTCATTAACCTCTTCGGACATGGTTGCCAGATTGATCCCGCCAGTCTTGATGAATACCGGGATTCCTTCACCGGTCACTGCGCACCAATCCGCCTTGGTAGCTCCGCTCTCTATGATCAGTATCATTCCGAAATACGATAAGTTGTCTGCAAATATAAGTTTTTTCTTATATTTGGGAATACACTTAATCAATACACGATGAGAACAATAATCACCAAGACTCTCGCCATGCTGATGGCCGTATTCTTTTCCGCGAACGCTTTCGCACAGCTTCCATTCCAGGACAAGAGCCTCAGCCCGGAACAAAGGGCCGCAGACATCGTCGGAAGGCTGACCCTTGAAGAGAAAGCTGCGCTGCTGCGCTACGATTCCCCTGCGGTCGAAAGGCTCGGTATCCCTGCCTATAACTGGTGGAACGAAGCCCTTCACGGAGTTGCAAGGAACGGAAACGCCACGGTGTATCCGATGCCGGTCGCGATGGCATCGACCTTCGACCCGCAGCTTATCGAAGAGGTGTTCACTTCCGTAAGCGACGAAGCCAGGGTCAAGTACCGGCTGGCGAGGACGGTGGAGAATCCTGAGAATTACTGGTACAAGGGCTTGACATTCTGGACCCCGAACATCAACATATTCAGGGATCCGAGGTGGGGCCGCGGAATGGAAACATACGGAGAGGATCCGTACCTGACCGGCCAGCTCGGAATGGCAGTGGTCAGGGGACTCCAGGGTGACCGTGACAACGGAGACTTGAAAGCGCAGGCTTGCGCAAAGCACTTCGCGGTGCATTCCGGTCCGGAATCCACACGCCACAGTTTCGATGTCAGGGTATCGGAAAGGGACTTGCGGGAAACCTACCTGCCGGCTTTCCGCGACCTCGTGGTCAAGGCCAAGGTCGATGAGGTGATGTTCGCTTACAACCGTTTCGAGGGATATCCTTGCGGCGCCAGTGAACGTCTGTTGAAGGACATACTGAAGGATGAATGGGGCTTCGGAGGATTGATAGTCAGTGATTGCTGGGCAGTAAGTGACTTCTTCAAAGGCCACGGCTGGTCCGACAATCCTGTGGAAGCCATAGCTGCAGCCATAAACGCCGGAATGGACCTCGAATGCGGAGCGCTTACCCCTCTCGCAGTCAAGGCGGTAAAGGAAGGCCTGCTCGACGAAGCCACGATAGATGAGAGGCTGACCAAGTTGTTTACGGTCAGGTTCGCATTGGGAGAGATGGATTTCGAGTCCCCTTGGGACAATATTCCTGAAGAAGTGCTCTGCTCGGAGAGTCACTCGGAGCAGGCCCTGGACATCGCCCGGAAGAGCCTCGTACTGCTTTCCAACGATGGGACCCTGCCTCTGAAAGAAGATGCCAGGATCGGCCTTACGGGTCCGAACGCCGCTGATTCCGTGATGATGTGGGGAAATTACAACGGCTTCCCTCTGCGCACCGTCACCCTCCTGGATGCGCTTAAGGCCAGGATCCCTGACATTGAATATGTCAAAGGCTGTTCACACGCCGCCGAACTCGATTCAACCGCCACCGACATCGACGCCGTGGTCAAGGAATTCGAAGACTGCGACATAGTGATATTCGCAAGCGGGATTTCACCATCCCTTGAAGGCGAGGAAATGCCTGTCACGATCCCTGGTTTCTCCGGTGGAGACAGGACATCCATCGAGCTTCCTGCCATCCAGAAGCAGCTCATCGCCGCTCTTGCCCAGGCCGGGAAGAAAGTCGTACTGGTCAACTTCTCCGGAAGCGCCATCGCCCTGACGGACGAAGCCAAGCTCTGCAACGCTATCCTGCAGGCCTGGTATCCGGGCCAGGAAGGAGGCACCGCGATAGCAGACGTGCTCTTCGGCGACTTCAACC
>ONPI01000122.1 GCA_900319685.1 uncultured Bacteroidales bacterium | reverse complement strand
CTGGCGAGCTGTAGCCGCCGAGGGGCGTATATCGAGGCGGCGGTGCCAAGTGAGTCCTCAAGACTCACTCTGGAATACAAACATAGTAACTGATTTATCTAACTGTCAAAGATAACGTTTTTTCAATGTGACTTCTCAAAAGCATCCTTAACCTCATTCAAGATATTATCTTTAAGGAGCTTTGCATAGTGTTGTGTTATTCTGGTTGTGCTGTGCCCGAGGAGCTTTGCTACCACCTCCAAGCGTATTCCTCTGTTCAGGCACCTGGTGGCAGTAACCATTGGTAGTCACATAGTCAAGATATTGGTTCATTGAGGCTTGATAGTCCAGGATGACAGCCTTGGTTATAGCGCTCACGGCAATAAAATTTGTGACCATATATGTTTTGTCTTCGGAGAGTACTTATCAAATCAGATACATCACCAAGAATAGCCTTGAGAAGAACAATAGACAGAACTATCTGTTCTTCTTCATAACATATACCCCAATGACATAGTAATGAGGTATCAGTTTGAGAGTAGGAGAGGCCATATCGGGAGAGAATGCATTCTCACCGCAAAAACGTACAACCTGCTTTTGTTCATCGTACCAATAAGAGCCGAATAGCAATAGAGGGGTGAATCCGCCTATCTGAATATTCCCCAATTGAAAAGGTCGGATATCATACATATATCGGCCTTCATATCCGGGAGCGCTCAATGGCTTCATGGCAAGATTCCTTGCCATCTCTCCCATATTCACGACAGACATATTCACTTTACGCAAAGAATCGATAGCGGGACAGAATCCGATTGTCAGTTTCTCACTAAGTGAATAAATGCCTTTTTCTGAATCATAAGCGGTCCCTTCTGACAGTATTCTTTTTTGTGACTCTTCAGGGAAATCTTCAATCATATCCCTGTTGGAGATTAGGAATGTTCCCCCTTTATTCTTATCTCTAACCAATTCTCCATTTGAATAATCCTTCACCATAAACGAAATCAAATAGGTCTCATCTTTTAATGAAGAAATATCAAACGAATAGATTGCATAACCAGATTTTTTCAATAGCGAAATGTAGTCTGAGAAATCTGCGGTGGCCTTTTTCAACTCCTGTGCACTCACATTCATGCAGAGAAGCAACCCCGTAAGGATAGCGATGAGTGGACGTTTCATACTCATGATAAATAGTATAGTCCAGTGATTACCTTTGCAAATAAGATTATCACTTATTTTTTAACTCGGCAAATGTCGAGAGTTGCGTTTCGTACTTGAATCCGGGTTATATCAACTTGCCAAATTATCGCAGATAGATTCCAGACTCTGCAAGGATATAAAAAGGCAGGAACCTTGTCTATCAAAAGAGAATCACCGGACTGGCACTAATAGCCCGGATTACTTAGTGCGGATTGCGAAGATGACCGGCTGGACCAGCTGGACTGCTACTTTCTTGCCTTTCCTGGTGGCTGGAGTCCAAACCGGAGACTTCCCGATGAGTTTCACCACGGCATTGTCAAGTTCTTCGCATATACCATTCATCACGTTAACATCGCTGACCTTTCCGTTCTTGTTCACAGTGAAACGAACCAGGACAGTTCCGTCATGCAGGCAGCCCTGTGGGTAGAATAGCTTGGTATTAAGCCACATTGCAAAGTTCTCGGAACAAACTGGTGCGGTGTCTGCTTCGAGCACATCGCTGATCTGGAGATCCTCCAGCGACGCCCCATGATTGATGTCCTCAGGCTTCACGGAAGCATCTGCATATTTCACTACAACTATTTCCGGAAGTACTGCCTGGTTCTTTTGAAAAACACCGGTCCTAGCTGTCCCTGAAAGTCTCTCCGAAAGGATTTTTTCATTATCTTTGTCTGGTGCGACATAGATGGTACGGGCTTGCATGCCAAGTCCGATGCATGTAAGCGGGATCAGATAAAGGACCCGCAGCCCTCTTGAGAGAGGGGATTTTGATTTTGACATCATAGTAATACGATTTTTAAGGATACTGTGATTAAAGCTGTTGGCAACTGAGTAGCCGCTCTTGCTGACAGCTTTTCTTATTAATAGATACTGATACTCTTTGATGTTGGTCCCGGCGCGGAGAACAGCGTCATCTGCCTCATATTCGTGCAGTTCCTGAAGGTCCGCGCGGAGCATCCAGATGGCGGGATTGAACCACTGCAGGGCCGAAAGGACATCTACCAAAAGCACTTCCAGGGAATGCCCAAGGCCGATATGCGCCTTCTCATGAGCGAGGATGGACTCATGCGGTGCCTCCCAATCTTTTCCGGACAGGACAATATATTTCATCCAGCTGAACGGGTCGATATCCCGCTCCGTTACAATGATTTTACAGCCATCCTCTTCCCGGACCAGCCGCCCCTGGCGGATAATCCTCACGATGGAGAGGATGGAGAGAGTTACCCTTGCCAGCACAAAAGCCACTCCCGCCCAGAACAGGAGGGTGAGGGCTGTCGGCCACCAGGGAACGGCGGGTTCCAGCAGCGGTACTAGCTCCTGAGCCGGCAATTCCGTTGCCACGATAGTCGGTTCAGGAACCACGGGCGCCGCCTCTATCGGCTTATGGATGGTAATGATGCACAGCGGCAGCAGGAACGAGAGCACAGCCGTTCCTACCAGCACTACCCGGTTGAACCGGTGGAACGTCTCCTTTTTCAAAAGGAAACGATAGAACAGGTAGAACACCAGCAGCGCAAGCGCCACTTTACCATCATATAAAAGGAAGTCCATCATTTTTTCCCGCCTTTTTCAACCAGGTCAATCAGTTCTTTCAGCTGGTCGACGCTAATCTTTTCTTCTTTCACCAGGGCAGACACGGCACTCAGGTAGGAATTGTCGAAATACTTGTCTATGAGGCCGATAAGAGATCTCTGTTTGTACTCCTCCTTGGTTACCTTGGCGAAGTACTGGTAGGTGGGACCATAAGACTTATGGTCGATGAAGCCTTCCTCCTGGAGCGTGCGCACCTGCGTGCTCAGTGTGGAGAAATGCGGTCTGGGCTCCGGGTACAATTCCCGTAACTCCCTCACAAACAGCGGTCCTTTCTCCCAGAAGTGCTCCATGATGATTTCCTCTTTCTTGGTCAGTCGTTTCATAAACGCATTGTTTTTCTGCAAATATAACTAATTTCTTTAACTATGCAACTATTTTATTTTAATTTTCTATTTATTTTTTGTAAATCGCCTTATCTTCCATCGCTGTATTTGGGCCGATACCGATGATCCGGGCCGATGGCGCCTTGTTCCAGCTGCAGTGCGTTGCGAGTCCCGCTCCTGTCGTCTCCTCCGCAAGCTCCGTCAGAAGAGTCCCGTCCCTCCACTCGCTGCGCTCGTTCCGCGCCCTATGGCACTGGCAGACTCACAGCCGCCACCCGCCACATAGGTGTGTCTTGCGACGTGTGAAAAGATAGGCTTATCTATCCCGCATAGGTCTCTTATGGCCTTTAGATAGACATTGAGTTTATGGTTCCCAATGATAGGGAGTTCCCTGGGCCAACACACATCACGTCAGGCCACGAAAACACGTGAAACCGTGGCCGGAGATGAAAAGGGGGTGGGGCATACGTCCCAAAAACAAAAAACCATCGCTGAATCAGCGACGGGTATATCTCGAGGTTGTGTGCAGGGTACGTACTATTCTGCACGCATATGTTAGGTTTTGTAGCGGGGGTGGGGCATGATCCCACGACCTCCGGATTATGAATCCGACGCTCTAGCCAGCTGAGCTACCCCGCCATTATCGGTATTAAAAAACACGGAACGCTTGATGGCAAACGCCCGTGCCTTTGGTTGAGATAGAAGGATTCGAACCCTCACTGACAGAGCCAGAATCTGTAGTGCTACCATTACACCATATCTCAATGTCGCCGTTACTTGGTTCGTAACGGGACTGCAAAAGTAGAGATTAATCTTGAAATATCAAAAACTTTTTTTCATTTTACCTGATCGGTCTCATCAAAGGTGAATGCTTCCCACGGCAGCTCTGCATCCTTGCCTTCGTCGAGGACGGCGGCGGTGTGGCAGAGCATCGGGAACTTGCGGAGGTCGACAAGGCCGCGCTGGGCCTTCCTGTCCATTGCCGCATATACGCGGCGGGAGACGACGAGGCTCTCGAGGGTCACACCGGCAAGGATATCCAAAGCCTCCTGATAGGTCTTGCCTTCACCCAGGAGGATACCGACCTTGCGGGTGCGTCCGCCGTAAACCGTGACATAGAGGTCACCGATTCCGATGTTCTCACAATTGCGGGATGCGCCCTGGATTTCCAGGAGGTAACGCATCTCCTTGACGCCCTGGTAGAAAGCGGCTGCCTGGGAGTTGAAGTGGAGTCCCGCGTCAGCACCGTGGTGGCGGTTCACCAGACCTATGGACATCGCGATGGCCAGGGCATATCCGTTCTTGAGCGCTACGGCGCTCTCGAGACCTTCGACATCGTTGGTAAGCGAAATATGGTAATAGGAGGTCTGCATGGCCTCTTTCATCATCCTGATGGTGGCGGTGTCCTTACCGCAGAATGCGACTTCGCTCTGGTCGTGGAATACGAGTTCATAGCTCGTACACGGGCCGCCGATAGCGCAGATCTCGCGATGTATGCCCTTCTTCGCAAGTTCCCTTTTCCAGTATTCAGGATAGGAGATGAGGGTGCCGTCTTCAAGATTGATGAGGCCCTTGGTCACGCTGAGGACCGGAACTTCCGGGTCCAGTTCCGAGAGGATATTCTCAAGGAACCAGTCCACGCCGAAGGAGGATACTCCGCCGATGATGAAATCGGCTCCCGCGGCTGCTTCCTTCCATTGTTCGTAATAATAATACTTAACTCCCTTCGGGAACGGATAATCGAATTTCGGGTGCTGGTTCACCGCTTTGCAGGCATCGATGATTTCCTTGTCGAGCGGGGTGCCGACGAGGCGGACTTCGTTCCCGTTTTCAAATGCCGGGAAGGCAAGGGCGGATCCCATCATTCCGGATCCGATGATAGTAATGGTTTTCTTTGCCATCTTTAACTGCAATTACTTTGATTGATATGGCCCATGAACGGCCTTTACCTTATATTCCTGATCGTCGTCTTCAAGGATGATGACCCAGTAGCGGTCTCCGCCAGGAGCTACCCTGATGACGACATGCCCCTGGGTTGCCAGGAACTTGTCCGGATCGACATCGCAGTCAAGGAGAAGCTTCCGGCAGCGGTCCACCATGTTCGTCGTGATGACCTTGGTGTCAGGATTTGCCTGATAGACACGCTT
>ONPI01000163.1 GCA_900319685.1 uncultured Bacteroidales bacterium | reverse complement strand
GAAACGGAGAACTCCATGCTGTCCGGATAGATGGAAAGGATATGGTTGACTATCGTGCTCTTTCCGGAGCCCGAAGGAGCTGAGAACACCAATACTTTATTGTCCATAGGCGTAAATTGCTATTGTTTTGACAAAAATAACTATTTTTGTAACAATGGCAAGAAAGAAACAGACGATGCCGGCTCCCGATCCGGATATGTTTGAAAAGCGCAGGGCAGTCCTCAAGCGCAAGCACAGGCAGGTCATATACCTTAATGACAGCGAAATGGCCGCAGTAAAGGAATACTGCAGCCGTTTCGGATTCAAAGCCCGCTCTTCGATATTCCGGGAAGCTACGATGGAGAGGATCCTCAAGGAGCTCGACGACAGCCACCCGACGCTGTTCTAGCGGCTTCTGGCTATTCCGATATAGTAGAACAATGTGGCGAGCGAACCGATCGCCGCGATAACGTATGTGTAGGCTGCCCACTTCAGGGAGTCCTGCGCCATCGGCTTGGTCTCGTAGTTGGTGATTCCGGCACTCTCGAGCCAGGCCACGGCCCTGCGGCTTGCATTGATCTCGACTGGCAAGGTCACCAGGCTGAACAGCGTGCTCATTCCGAACAGGACGACTCCGAGCCACAGTACTGAATGGGTGACGGCGAAGAGCAGCACACCGGCAAGGAGGACCCACTGGACGGCCTTGTTGGAGAAGTTCACGACAGGGACGAGTGCTGTGCGGAGCTTGAGCGGTCCGTAACCCTGGGCATGCTGGAGTACATGGCCGCACTCATGGGCAGCCACCGCGGCAGCGGCGATGTTGCGCTGCCCGTAAACCGCTTCGCTGAGGTTCACCGTCTTTGTCTGAGGGTTGTAATGGTCCGTCAGGGTACCTCTGACCGAAGTGACTTCCACGTCAGTTATTCCGTTGTCCCGCAGCATCTTGCGTGCTATATCGGCTCCTGTCATGCCGTTGCTGGTAGGAACCTGGGAGTACTTGTTGAACCTGCTTTGAAGCATCGCCTGGATGATGTAGCTGAGCACCATCACGCCGATGACGATTATCCAGATCATCTGATTTTGCATATCCTTGTATAGTTTGGTTATTCTTGTCAGTCCCTCAAATGTAGCAATTTTCGCGCTGATTTTCGTGGAAAAACTATAAATTTGCAAGTTGATGACAAGGTTTCATTTTTCAAGGCTGGAGCTTAATCTCTCCAACTGCGTTGACAACTACAGGTACTTCAGGTCGAAGCTCAAGCGTTCGACCAAGTTGCTTGTTCTTGTCAAGGCAAATGCCTATGGCCACGGCGCGGTGGAGTTTGCATCGATGATGCAGAGCGCCGGTGCTGATTACCTTGCCGTCGCCCTCCCCGTCGAGGGAGTCGAACTCCGCCAGGCCGGTATTAGCCTTCCGATCCTGGTCCTGACCACAGGGACGGATTATTTCAATGAGATCATCGACAACCGCCTGGAGCCGGGAATCCCGAATCTCTATACCTTGAAGGCTTTGGTGGAAGTCCTCCAAGCCCGTGGAATAGAGGGATTTCCAATCCATATCAAGCTGGATACCGGCATGCACCGGCTCGGGTTCATGACCAGTGAACTGGAGGAACTGACAACCTATCTGAAGGATTGCCCGTACGTCAAGGTGAAGTCTGTGTATTCACATCTTTTCGCATCGGAGGATCCTTCTATGGATTCCCTGACCATGAAGCAGATAGAGATGTTCGAGCGCAATTCTTCAGTGATTTCGGAAGCTGTCGGTTACCGCCCGATGCTGCATATCCTGAACTCTGCCGGCATCGAAAGGTTTGCCCGCTACCAGTACGACATGGTACGTCTTGGAGTGGGAATATATGGCATCAGTGCCCTGCCTGATGTGAAGCTTAAGCCAGTGGCATCACTGAAGGTCAAGATATTGCAAATCAAGGAATTGAAGGCTGAAGACGGGGCTATCGGGTACGGGTGGCACGGGCATATCGCGGAAAGCGGCACCAGGATAGCGACCATTCCTGTCGGCTATGCGGACGGAATCGACCGTCACCTAGGCTGCGGACGGGCGAGCTTCAATGTCAATGGTCGGCGAGTTCCTACCATAGGCAACATTTGCATGGATATGTGTATGCTGGACGTTACCGGTGTAGATTGCGAGGTCGGAGACACCGTGACGATATTCGGGGAAGACCCTACGGTTTCCGAGCTGGCCGCCATCCTTGGCACCATCCCTTACGAAATAATGACCTCCGTTCCACGCAGGATCGAGAGGGTGATTGTCAGAAAGTAGGATTATTTTTATAATTATATTATTTGTTGTTGTTTATTCCAATTATTTGGGGTAACTTTGTGCGTTATTTTCGGTGTTGTAAATAATTAACGAAAAAAAATAGACCATAAATTGTTTTTATTATGAAAAAACAAGAAAGAATCGAGTATTTTCCTCCAGTAGCGGAAGTAATCGAGTTGCTTTCCGCCAAAGCATTTGCTGCAAGTCCTCTGGACAACTATCATGATGATAACCCAGATGGAGATGAAGGTTGGGATTAATTGAATTTGGTGTAGAAATAATAATTCTGAATTATGAAAAGGATATATGTAATGTTCGTCGTGGCTCTGTCCGGGTTGTTCCTTGCCGGATGTGCGCAGAACGATGAAATGCTTCCAGAGGAGAACAAGACCTGGGTAAAGGCTACCGTTGAAACTCCTGCAACAAGGCTTTCCGTCGATATGTCGGAGTTGAGTCCGGCTTGGGTATTCAATGATGGAATCATGTTGGAGACTACTAATCAGGGATGGAAGGAATACAAGTTGAAGAGCGGCCAGGGAACGAAGGTCGGACTCTTTGAGGGTGCTGGAACACCGAAGACAGGTTCCTGCGCAATCTATCCTGCTTCCCATGCGGGCAACGGTACATACACATTTCCGACAGAATATGAATTCCGTCCGTTGAACTATGATGGTAATTCCGAGTCAGGTGATCCGATCTCCGAGATTCCTATGGTAGGTAAGATCCGTGGGGAGGACGATATCAAGTTCTATCATGTCGGCGGTGCTATCGCTTTGAAGTTCGATGAGATTACCCCTTCTCAGCATAAGCTTACCGTTACTTTTGAAGGAGCCCCTGTTACTGGAACTGCTACTGTTGATGCATCGAATCCTGATGCGGCCCTGGTTCCGACCAGCTCTACAGGCCAGGTTGTGACTGTATTTATCAACAAGACAATGCAGTATACGCTCAGGAATCAAACCATTCTTGTTCCAGTTCCGGCAGGTACCTATTCCAAGGTTAGCATCGATCTGAGTGTCAAGGATGGTGCTCAGTATATCTCCATCGTCAACAAGAGCCGCACGAAGAACATTACCATAACTAAGGGTGGTATTTTCTCATTCGCTCAGCTTGAGACTGACTATCAGCC
>ONPI01000147.1 GCA_900319685.1 uncultured Bacteroidales bacterium | reverse complement strand
CCGGAGGTGAACGTCCCCCTTAGGGACTTCAGGAACTTCAACCTGCCGGCCTATGCGGAGGACCGTACGGCCGGGACCAATGCCATCCGCCGGGATCTCCCGAACCTCTCCTCCGCCGGACTCATTTATGGAAATATAGTCTATGACAAGGCTCCCGTCGTGATGCGCATGCTCGCCGGCCTGCTGGGCGAGGAGGCATTCCGCGACGGTATCCGTGAGTACCTGCGGACCTACATGTACGGGAACGCCGACTGGAACGACCTGATCGCCATCCTGGACAGCCGCACGGACAGGGACCTGCGCGCCTGGAGCCGGGTCTGGGTCGATGAAAAAGGGATGCCCGCAATACGTTTCACAAGGGAAGGAGATACCCTTGCCGTCCGCCAGGAGGATCCCCTGGGGAGGGGGCTCATATGGCCGCAGCAAATCTCTTTCGGGGATGCCGCCGGAAAGACGGTCCTGAGTGTCTGGAGCGATGCCCCGGAGGTCCGCGTCCCCGTTCCGGAGGGCTGCCCGGAGGTGCTTTTCCCGGATCTGGATGCGCTATCCTACGGCTGGTTCGTCCCGGATAGCGCGACTATGCGAGCAGCCGCGGAAGTCCTGCCTTCCATTCCCCGTCCCGAAGCCCGTCTGTCCCTTCTTGCGACCCTGCAGGAGAACGCGCTCCGCGGGCAGCTGGCCCCGGAGACCCTCGCGGGAGTGCTGGAAAAAGTGCTGGGATCGGAGAAGGATCCCCTTGTGGCCGGGGCTGCCGTTTCCTTCCTTAATACCCTTGCCATCCACGGCCCCCTGGCCGGCTCGGAGCTGATAGAGCGGCTCCTGTACGATACTGCGTCCGACCCGTCGTTCCCGCAGGAGATACGCCTGACGGCCTTCCGCACCCTCGTGGAGGTCTTCCGGACGGAGAAAGTCAGGGCAGAACTCTGGGAGGTCTTCAGGAAAGGGAAGGGCTACAAGGGCCTGCCCCTCGGCGTGCGGGACCAGATGTCCCTTGCCTATGAGCTGGCCGTCCGCATGCCCGGAAGCTATGATGAGATCCGCACAATGCAGGAAGGCCGGATAGAGAACAAAGACCTCCTGCGGGAATTCCGCTTCGTGTACCGCGCCGTGTCGCCGGACAAGGCAAGCCGGGACGCCCTGTTCGCATCCCTGCTCAGTCCCGAAAACCGGGCCGTGGAGCCCTGGGCCGGTGCTGTCCTCGGCTATCTGAACCATCCGCTCCGCCAGGAGGATGCGCTGCCCTACATCTATCCCGGGCTCGAAGAATTGCCGGAAATCCAGCGTACCGGAGACATCTTCTTCCCGAAGAACTGGTGCAACGCGCTGCTCCGCGGGCACTCAGGCGCCGCGGCGAAAGACGAAGTGCTGCGCTTCCTTGCAGACCATCCGGATTTCCCACCCCTCCTGGAAGGGAAACTGCTCCAGGCTGCGGACCATCTTCTCAGGGATATCTAGAAAGACATTAAAGAATCTTGGGGCCTTTTTTCTTCCTGGGTTTGTAGCCTCCCTGGATTGGCCCACTTGCGGAGGAGTCATTCAGATATCCGGCAGTGTCTTTGTCGGGAAGAGAATAGCCAAACACAAGCAGGTTATTTCCAATTAAATCAAAAGAAAGAGCCTGTTCTAATTTGGCAAGTGTTTCGAGTGTCATGTTTGCCCTGCCTCCTAACAGTACTGAAATGTGCTGTTGAGTGCATTCTAATTCCTGGGCAAGTTTCTTTTGGGTCATGCCAAGTTCTTTCATCCTGTGCCGTACCTTGATGGCAATGGCATAAGAATACTTTAACCAGAACCAATTGTCTTCAATATACTGCGCTTTTGAGGCAAAACCATTTTCGCTTTTGTGCTCATTTGCCTTAAGATAATCCAGTGTATTCATCGTGTTTCCTCCTTTATTCCATCGGCATCGATAATCCCATTATCCAGCAGGTAATTCCTCACCATTTCCATCTTCCTTAATTCTTGTAGTGTGTGTTCTCTGTCAGACATAAGATGTGTCAGTTTTATAGCTCCTCCTGTAATAAGATATATCCCCCTCTCAAGTTGTATTGCATAAAGCCTTAGCCATGAATTATGTGTTGTTGTCCTTTTCCCTTTGGCTTTTTCACGCGAAAGTAGCATCTCGTGGATACGCTGATTCTCAAGGGGACGAAAAAGTTTGTCCAGGTTTGCTTCAGGGCGGATGTCCATAATCAAACACGACAGGGACGCGGCATCTGCAATGGTGTCGTAGATAGCGATGTCAAGATCGGTGATATGGAAATATGTCTCAAGATCTTTGATATTTTGGCTAAAGAATTCCTCCAGGAATCCAGGGTCTAACCAATTGGCAAAGGTCTTAGTTAGCGCGTCTTGAGTGTCGCCATCATAGACAACTGCCCAGAGATGCCCATTATGCAGTATATCTTCAAATCTCATACGACAATCCTTTCTGCAAATATAGCAACAAATTATAATTTGTACAAATTTTATATTGTTATATTCGGTGGATTCATTGAGCATCATAATCCGGTTGCCGGAGCGGTAACCCTTTGCCTGCGGGCAGAAAGAGGACGATTTGTTTCGTTTACATACGTGCGCGCCAACGCGCAATCAGCCAAATACTGAAAAATCATTACTTGGTTTTTGCTCTTTTTGGGTAATTTTGTTTTATCGTTTGGCGATTATTTACCCATTTATATGAGAAAACAAGAACTTTATGCCCCTCCGCAGGCGGAGGTGATGGACTTCTTTCCGGGACAGATGCTCTGCGCATCCGTCGGCCCGGGTGACTTCGGTACCGGGGACCTTCCCGGCTTTGACTTTGCTGGTGATGACAATTAATCCGGACTGACATGAAGACGAAAGCATATCTTTACATCCTGCCCCTTGTGGCAGCGCTTGCACTCTCCTGCACCCGGGATATCCTCGAACCCGAAACGGAGCCGGCCACCGTCGCCGAAGAGACCGGCGGCCAGGAGGTCAAAGTTCCCTTCACCGTGGAGGCCGGCGCGCCCGAGACCCGCGTGGCGATCAGCGGCAGCACCACCAATATCGTATTCTCCGAGGGCGACCAGCTGATGGTCTATTGCTGGAAAATTGTGGAGCCGTCCATCCTCACCCTGAAGTCCGGGGCCGGCCAGCGCTCCGCCACCTTCACCGGCTACCTGACCCTCTCGGCAGGCAAGACCCAGGCCGACCTGGCCGGGAAGACGCTCCAAGCGTCCCTGATCCCCCAGGAAGGCGTATCGCAGGGGGTCTTCAGCTACGATCCTTCCGGGAAGAGACTGACGGTGGATTACAGCACCAAGTCCATCGATTCGGATCTCGAGGCGCTGTTCAGCCGCACCGCCATTTATCAGGGCAGCACCAAGTACGAAGACCGGAGATTCGAGTTCCGTCTGCTGACCAGTTATCTGAAGATGAACGTGACCGTGCCCTCGGAAGAGTCTTCCCTCGCCAGGGATTATACGGTCGCGGTCACATACGATTACCATATCCGCTCCAAGGCGAGTAACAGCGGTATGGGATGGGGCGGAGAAAATGAGGCCGCCACCGTCAGCGGCACGTTCCGCGCCTCCAACTCCACCAGCGGCACGGCATATCTGGCCATCCTGGCCGACAAGTCCATGCGCATCGAGGATGACGACGTGATGTACGACGAGGTGAAGATCCAGGTCGGCATGGACAATGACTACAAGGGATACGGCCTGACCGGTGGCATCATCGACCATCAGGTCATCGTGGCGGGCAAGGGCTATGCGAAAGCCGTCACCCTAAAAGATCCGGACAACGAGGATGTGCTGCTGGGGCAGCCGGAGTCGGTGAGGAACAGAGTATTTACGGGATCTA
>ONPI01000138.1 GCA_900319685.1 uncultured Bacteroidales bacterium | reverse complement strand
TTTTCTCATGCTGCTTTCCGGTGGGAGTCTCGATGCGCGCGTCATCAGGGTCCGGAGGCCGGCGGCCTTGGAGAAGGCTGTGGCCGAATCATGCAGCGGTGATACCATTGTCCTTCGCAAAGGTGAATATCATCTGCGGCACACGTTGTCGGTCGAAGGGAAGGAAGGAATGGTAATCAAGGGCGAAGGGGCGCGCTTGAGCGGTGGCCTGCGGATACCGATGCGGCGCCTTCGCAGAGCGAAAGGTTTGGGCAAGGACGTGAAGCAGCTCGACCTGCGACGCTGGCAACCGGGAGCGGTTTGCCAGAAAGGCGACCCTCACCTTACCGGCCCTTCATGGTCCGAATTCTTTGTAGACGGCGTTCCGATGCGCCTCAGTGAATGGCCTGACGGAGCACCTATCCCACTGGATTCCGTGGTGACTCCCGGAAGAGGGTATATCCGTCCCCCTCAGTGAATGGCCTGACGGAGCACCTATCCCACTGGATTCCGTGGTGACTCCCGGAAGAGGGTATATCCGTCCCCGGGAAGGAGATGGTTTCGGAGTGATCGCTTTCAAGGAAGACCGGCCGCTTGAGTGGCGTTATCCGGAATTGGCGTTCCTGAGCGGTTGCTTCCGTTTCGGATGGACAAGCGAGATGGTGCCTGTGAAGCGGATCGGCTCGGACAGGACTATGGAGGCGGGCGCCCTGACCAATTACGGCTTCGGCCGCAATCCCGGCGAGAATTTCCAGAGATGGAAGGTCATGAATATCCCCGAAGAAGTGACCCTTCCTGGAGAATATGCCCTGGATGGTGCAGGCAAACGTTGCTGGCTTATGCTTCCGAAAGGGGCGAAGCGGCTGGAAATGAGCGTGATGACTGATGTCATGATACGGCTGTCCGGCTGCAGCAACATAGTAATCTCAGGCCTTGAATTCACATGCTCCCGTGGCGATGCCCTGGCTTTGGCGGAATGTACCGACGCCAGGATTGAAGATTGCCGTATCCATGGCATGGGGCATGTTGCCGTTACGATCGATTCCGCCTGCCGTCGCTGCGGACTCTCCGGCTGCGACCTTTACGACCTCGGTGCTGGAGCTGTCGAACTCGGCGGAGGTGACAGGGTCAATATCGTCCGGGGTGACAATTACGTCGAAGACTGCCGGATACACGACTACAACCGTATCGAGAAGCTGTACCGTGTCGGCGTGGTGATGAGCGGACTGGGCAACCGCATCAGCCGATGCGAGTTATACAATTCTGCGACGATGGCCATACTGATGCTTGGCAACGACCAGACGGTGGAGTATTGCAACGTGCATCATGTGTGCATGGACATAGAGGACAACGGAGCCTTGTACCATGGCCGCAATCCTGCCCAGAGGGGGAGCGTGATCCGTGGGAACTTTTTCCACGACATCGAGGTGCCTTTCAACGTGCGGGCGCTTTACCATGACGATGGATCCGGAGCAGTCGAGGTATATGGAAACATATTCCGAAATATCACTTCTCCGCCGGTGCAGATCGGGGGAGGAAGCGACATCAACTATCACGACAATATATTCCTGGACCTTCCTTGCGCTGCCGTAAAGACTGACGGGAGACTGAAGACCTGGGGCGCCGACAGGCTTGTGGCGCACAGGGATTCCGTGGCGCTGGTGGACGGTCCGGCTTTCCGTGCGCACTATCCCGAGTTCGCTTCCTACTATGAAGGGGATCCGGCCGAACCGCAGCGCAACATATTCATACGCAATGTGCTCAGCAATGTCAAATGGGCCTTCGAGAAGGTAGTCTGGAGCGACCATATCTATAATGACGACATTTCCGGAACGGCGAACTTCATTTCCCGGATGGAAGACAACTGGAAGACGGACGTGAATCCGGGATTCCGTGACCCGAAGGACCCTCTGTCCGGCTTTGTCGAGCATCCAGCCTTGCTGGATGTCATCCCGGGGTTCATACTGCCTGATCTGTCACTTATCCCTCCTACCTCCGGGGTGTCTTCTGGCTATTTCGCTTCAGGAGATGGCTTTTCCGGCCGCGTGGGCGGCATCGCGGACGAGCTGCATACTCCGGCAGGGAGGTCCTTACAATGATCTGACAGATACGAAATTATGCGCACAGTCCGTTTCATATTGCTTATGCTGGTCACGGTAGTGGCCTGCTCTCCGGTGAAATATGCCGACAGCTATGGCTTCCTTCCCGGAAATGACGCCCTGGCTAATTCCGAGGCTCTTCAGAAGTGCCTTGACGGAGGAGGCAGGATCCGTGTCAGGAAGGCCGGAATATATCCAGTCTGCAGGACTCTTGTGCTGGATGCCGGAACTGACCTGTCCTTCAAGGAAGGGGTAGTGCTCAGCAAGGAACTCGGTCCTGACGGCTCCGGAGCCCGGTTCACCTTCATCAACCGGGGTGCGTTCACCAGGGAATATGATGAAGGGATACGCGTCAGCGGACTCCACCTTCAGTGCAACGGTCTGGACAGCCGCTCGGGCGGTGAGCTGGATATCCCCGGCATCGTCGGACTGTCCTGCCAGGTGGCTTTCTTCTATGTCAAGGATCTGTATATCGATCGGTTTACCCTTCTGGACCTTCCGCCTCACGACTTCGCCATCCAGATATGTACTTTCGAGAATGTCACCGTGGAGAACGTGCATGTGGAAGGAATGAAGGATGCGGTTCATTTCGGGCCGGGGAGGGGATTCGTGGTCAGGCACGGGATATTCAAGACATATGATGACCCTATAGCGCTCAACGCTCATGACTATACGACTTCCAATCCGGAACTTGGGTGGATTGAAGATGGGTTGATCGAAGATTGCACCGACCTGGACGATCCGGAGAACGGGACCACCGGTTTCTTCGCCAGGATACTTGCCGGAGGGTGGCGCGACTGGGAAGAAGGAATGAAGATCCAGTCTTCGGGAGATGCAGTCGTATGTGATGGACGTATCTATCGCAGCAATGGCCCGAAGGTCAGGACCGAGTACGTGTCGGCTTTCCGCCCGTCTCACACGGAAGGTACGGTTACCTATCCCGACGGAATTACATGGACCATGTCACAGGACAGGAACATATGCCACAGCTGCGGAGTGCGGAATGTGGTATTCCGGGATATAAGGCTGCTGAAGAAGCGCCAGGTAGCGCTGTGCCTGCATTTCGACCACGACCAGTATTCGCGGAGCTATTATCCGTACGCCGAAATCCCGGTTCAGGGCAATATCGTTTTTGAAAAGGTATATGTCGGGAATGATATCCCTGTGCTGATACAGAGCCGCACACCGGTGGACAGCATCATCCTGAGGAATTCCCGCATCGGTTCCAGCGAGATCCGGCTCCTGAAAGCCATAGATGCTCCTGGCATGGAGTATGACACCACCCTGGTCCGGCTCGAGAGGGTAGAGTGCGCCAATCCGGATTCCCTGGTCCGTTCTCCAGGAAGACCGTTCAAGGTTATGCTCCGCTAGCATTTTTTTGAAGGAATATTTGCATATTCAAAGATAATGGCATATCTTTGTGATATCAAAATGATATTAATATGGAACAGAACAAAGAATTCGCCTACAAAGGCTTCGTAATGAATGGTTTCCTTGCATTCTTCCTTCTTATTGCACTCTTCGTTGTGTCAATATACTTGTTCACCTTGGCGGAGCAGACTCCGTGGTTTGCGACTGTGGGCGGTATCCTGTTGTTCATCGCCTGCCTCTGCTGCAACGGTTTCATCAAGTTGGAGCCGAATGAGGCTAAGGCACTCGTATTCTTCGGAAAATACCGTGGTACGTTCACCAGCACCGGTTTCCACTGGGTCAATCCTCTCATGAGCAAGAAGGGCGTCAGCCTCCGTGCCCGCAACCTTAATCCTGAACCGATCAAGGTCAATGACAAGGCCGGTAATCCGGTCATGATAGGAATGGTGCTCGTCTGGAAGCTGGAAAACACCTACAAGGCTCTCTTCGAGATTGACAGCCAGTCTCTTGCAGGTCCTTCTCCAAAGGGTGGCGTCTCGACCCGGCAGCTTTCTTCGGCTTTCGAGAACTTCGTCCGTGTACAGAGCGATGCTGCGCTTCGCCAGGTTGCCGGGTGCTACGCCTACGACAATGCCGACAGCGCCGATGAGCTCACTCTCCGGAGCAACGCCGACGAGATCAACGAAAGGCTTGTAGCAACCCTCAACGATCGTTTGTCCATGGCCGGAATGCATGTCATCGAGGCCAGGATCAATTATCTTGCATATGCTCCGGAAATCGCTGCGGTAATGCTTCGCCGCCAGCAGGCCGATGCCATCATCGCTGCTCGCGAGAAGATTGTCGATGGCGCGGTGAGCATGGTGAAGATGGCCCTCGACAAGCTCAAGGCTGAAGGTGTAGTCGATCTTGACGAAGAACGCAAGGCTGCCATGGTAAGCAATCTGCTTGTGGTTCTCTGCGGTGACGAACCAGCGCAGCCTGTGGTTAATTCAGGTTCGCTTTATTGATATGGCCAAGGAAAAAGAAGCTGTCAAGAGTTTCGTCCTTCGTGTCGATCCGGACACGATGGACGCTCTTGAACGCTGGGCTGCGGATGAGTTCCGCAGCATCAACGGCCAGCTGCAATGGATAATCTCCGAGGCGCTCAGGAAAAGCGGCCGTGACAAAAAGAGT
>ONPI01000120.1 GCA_900319685.1 uncultured Bacteroidales bacterium | reverse complement strand
AGCCCGGTCTATTCGTCGAGTCGGCGGTCCACCTGGCAGTGGAACCTGGTGACGATGAGTTCGCAGGCGCCGTTGATGGTGCAGCACAGCAGATGTCCGCCGATTACGGAATAGTCGCTGCGACCCAGGTTCACGTGGACATGGAGATAGACTTTCCCGTCCTTGGCGGAGATGTTGCCGCCCAGGCTGGAGATTTCCATCTGCTCGTCGAAAGTCTTGTCCACGTAGCGCTTGGTCTCCGGGTTCAGAAACCTGAGGGTTGCGGTATTGACGGCGCCCAGGCCTGAAACCTCGCCGCAAAGGATGCCCAGATCCTGGCAGAATTCCGCCAGGACGGACATTATTTCTTCGTGGTTGTTTATGCTCAGGACGAACTTGTCCCCGTCCTGCTTGAATCCGTATCTCTTTCCCATATTCAAAGCATTCTATTTCTTCTGGATCCTGATTGCGAATCCTCCGGAACGCGCACAATGCATCGTCAGCTCGCTTCCGGAGTTGACCTCCATCTTGGTCACCGAATATGTTTCCTTGGCATCCAGGACCTTGCCTCCGGTGATGCCGTCTGCCTTCTCGGTGTCAGCGTAAATGGTTGCCTCATAAGTACTTCCTTCATCAAGGAAGTCAAGTTTGAAGGTAAGGTCACGCTCCAGTTCGTCAGTCACTCCTCCCACGAACCAGTCAGCGTCTGCGGCAGGGCGCTTGCCGGTTGCCTTGGCCTGACGTGCTATCACGATATAGTCCCCTGGCTCAGCAAGGAGATATTCGCTCTTCTGCCAGTCTATGGCGACGTCCTTTATGAACTGGAAGGCATCAGGCTGGGCCTTGTAATGCTGCGGAAGGTCTGCTGCCATCTGGAGTGGGGAATACATAGTCACGTACAGGGCCAGCTGCTTGCAGATGGTGGACTGCACTCTCGAATGGTCGCTCGGGTTGAGCTTCGAAAGATCCATTTCGAATATTCCCGGAGTATAGTCCATAGGGCCTCCCTGGAGTCGGGTGAAAGGGAGAATGGTTACGTGATGGGGCAGGACCTGGCTGCGGAATTCGGTACCCATCGCCGCCTCGTTGCCGATGAGGTTCGGATAGGTCCTGCACAGGCCGGTCGGACGCACGGCCTCGTGGGCGTTGACCATTATCCTGTGCTCCGCCGCCTTCTTGACGCAGTAAAGGTAATGGTTGACCAGGGCCTGGCTGTAGTGATGCTCGCCGTAAGGGATGATATCACCGACATAGCCGCTCTTGACGGCATCGTAGCCGTACTTGTTCATCAGGGAATATGCTTCTTCAAGGTGCCTTTCGTAATTGACCGTGGAAGCTGAACTTTCGTGGTGCATTATCAGCTTGATGCCCTTGGAGTGGGCATATTCATTGAGAGCCTTGAGGTTGAAGTCCGGATACGGGGTTACGAAGTCGAAGACGTAGTCCTTCTGGCAGCCGAACCAGTCCTCCCAGCCTTCGTTCCATCCTTCGACCAGGAGGGCGTCGAAACCGTTCGCTGCGGCGAAGTCGATGTAGCGCCTGACGTTGTCGTTGTTGGCTCCGTGGCGGCCGTGAGGGGTGGCCTTGGAATAGTCGCTGACCCCGAGTTCAACGGTAGGGAAGTCATCGGTATAGGACCAGTGGGACTTGCCGGTGATCATCTCCCACCATACTCCCATATACTTGACAGGATGTATCCAGGAAACGTCGTCCAGTGCGCAAGGTTCGTTGAGGTTCAGGATGAGCCTGGAAGCCAGAGCCTTGCGGGCATCGTCCACCACCATAACCGTACGCCACGGAGTCTTGCCCGGAGTCTGGATGTGTCCCTTCCAGCCCTGTGCGTCAGGAGTAAGCCAGGTAGTGAATATGAAGCTTTTGTCGTCCAGGTTGAGGCTGGTTGCCGGATAGTCCACGACGGCTGCTTCATGGATATTGATGTACAGGCTGTCGTCGGTCTTCAGCTGGAGTGAAGTCTGGACGCCGGTGGAAGAGAAAAGCTGCTGAGAGGCGTTCCATTCGGCATTGTTCGGAAGGATGGTCCTGATCTCCGAAAGACGGCTCTTCGTGTAATTGTATTCCTGGGTGTCATAGTCTCCGGGTATCCACCAGGCCGTTATGTCTCCAGGCATGGCGAACTGCGTAAGTTCTTCCTTTATGGTGAAATACCTCAGTTTGTCCTGCGTCGGGAACTCATAGCGGAAGCCAAGTCCGTCGTCGAAAAGGCGGAAACGGATCACCATCACGGCGTCAGTCCCATTGTCCTTGCCCTTTTCCAGGGTGACTGCAAGTTCGTTGTAATGGTTCCGTATCTGGCTTTCTTCTCCCCACACCGGCTCCCAGGTCTCATCCAGGGAGTCCCTCTGAGCATCGACCATGCTGAAACCGGAATGGAAATCCACAGGGTGGTCATATACCTTCCCGGACTTCTGCTCGTAAGTCTTGTCCAGACGTTTGCCTCTGAGTTCGAATCCCAGCTTGCTCGGCAGGATCACGTCCTTCCCTTCGCGGGAAAGTGAATATGCCGGAGTCCCGTCGGCGGTAAGGCCGAACCGCAGTTCCAGCTTGCCGTCCGGGCTCGCGAGCACCAGGGCATCATCTCCGATCTCTGTTTTCTTCGGGGCTTTTTCCTTGCATCCCGCAGCCGCCAGCACCATGACAAGTACCGCAAAGGCAGCTGCCAGTTTCTTGAATATATCCATAAGTAGTTCTGTTGTCGCTAATTCACAAATATACTCATTTTACGCCATTCTTCCATTTTTGCTATCTTTGTTTGCTATGTTCAAAAGGATATCGGTTTTTCTGGCCTCGCTTGCCATTCTTGTCCAGGCCGCATACGCCCAGACGCGATTTGCAATCCAGGACCCCGAGGGTTCCAGGACAGTCGTTTTCACTGATGGGACCGACACCTTGAGGACTCCTCAGGAAGGACTGTGGTCGATAGCCACGGGCTGGGAGGATGACTGGATGACCGGCTGGGTCCATGTGCGTCCTTCCTCTGTGGAGACTTCCGGCGGA
The DNA here is from genome assembly GCA_900319685.1 of uncultured Bacteroidales bacterium. Lineage (GTDB taxonomy): Bacteria > Bacteroidota > Bacteroidia > Bacteroidales > UBA932 > Cryptobacteroides. Next base: position 2,321 of record ONPI01000120.1, on the reverse strand, counting down.
TGGACCATCTTGAAAGGAAAGGCTTCTTTCCCGCAGGGCGACTTGCTGCTGACGGATTCATATTCATTGACAGGGGAAGGACTTGTGCATTGCGTGAGGCGCTTCGAATGGAATGGCAGCGAGACACTTCCGAAGGTGACCCTTTCGGTGCGGTTGCAGAAGGAGGGGACAGGCCTTCAGCTGATGGCTCCCGGGATCATATATTACGGGAACAAGAACGGGGCGGCCGTAAACCCGGAACTGGTGGCGGTATGGAACGGGCAACCGGGTGAATTCGCGATATTCGAGGACCATAGGTATCCGATGCCGTTCGTGATGCTGGAGGATCCGTCAGGGCTTGAGGCAGTGGCCGTACATACGGTCCCTTCACCGGTCCGTGGGGCAGTCCTGCAGGACCAGTGGTGGTCGCTTGGGGCTGAGGCCAGGGACGGCCTGACTGAGATTGTCCTGTATTCTGGCCCGATCGGTTACAACGGCACACATAGCGTAGCGAAGGCTCTCCAGCGCAAGCCGATGAGATATTCAGACACCTGGATCGACCTGGAACCGGGGCGTGTAGTGGAAAAGGAATACTACATCGATGTGTATGGGATATCCCGGAAGGGAACCGGCTTCCAGAGGCCTGTGTACACGGCTTTGGACTTATATAAGCCGTACGATGCGGACCGGTTCGCTCCGTTCGGGGAAATCATCGAGGCGAAATACCGCTTCGCTCTTTCCCGCTGGTTCGAAGGGGAGTCGTTCGCCGGTTTCGACATGTACGACCCTCGTTCCGGAAGGAAGCGGATAGTGATGGGTTGGTGTGGGCAGGCGGCTTCCCCCGGATATGCCCTCCAGGTGCTCTCGAAGGACCTTGGAGATCCGTCGATACATGACAGGGTGCAGCGCAGCCTCGATTTCCTGACGGGTTGTCCTTTCAATCCCGACGGTACCTTCGCTGTCTGTTATGACACTAAGTCCGGCACTTGGTCGCAGGGTGATCCTGTCTCCTGCGGCCAGGCTATGTACAATTTTGCCAAGGCGATCGGATATGCCCGGAAACACCGTGGCGGCTACGATACCTCCAAATGGGAGGCTTTCCTGAGGAAGGCCTGCGACAGCGCGTCTTCACGGATTCTCTCGGACGGATGGGATCCGGTGTCCACGGCGGAGGCGTTCTACATAGCTCCGCTGGCTGTTTCTTCAGGCCTGTTCCGGAACAAGGAATATGCAAAGGCGGCCAGGAAGGCTGCGGAGTTGTTTGCGGAAAGGCATCTTGAGATGGACGGCTGTTACTGGGGAGGCACTCTCGATGCTACCTGCGAAGACAAGGAAGGGGCTTGGGCCGCATTCCAGGGCTTCCTGGAGTGTTATGAGAGGTTCTCCGACAGGAGATACCTGGAATGGGCCAGGCATGCGATGGATGTCTGCCTGAGCTACACCGTAGTCTGGGATATTCCTCTCCCTCCGGGTCGCCTCTCCGACCATGCTTTCAAGTCGACGGGTTGGACCGTCGTGTCGGCGCAGAACCAGCATTTGGACGTGTACGGTGTCCTTTTCGCACCGGAAGTGTACAAGATGGGTAAGATCCTCGGGGACGAGAGGCTGGTCCGTCTGTCCAAGGTCATGTTCCGCTCTTGCTCGCAGCTGATCGACCCGTCCGGGAGCCAGGGGGAGCAGGTCCAGCACACTAATTTCGCCCAGCAGGGGGATATGTCTTCGGTTTACAAGCTTCGTGGGGGCTATTCTGAAAACTGGACCGTTTTCTGGATAACCGCACATTTCCTCAACGCCGCTGCAAGGTTCCGCGAACTAGGCGTCCGCGAGTGACAAAAAATGTTTGAAATACTTGGAAATTACGTATATTTGCAGTCCTTTTGGTTCCGTAGCTCAGCTGGATAGAGCAACAGCCTTCTAAGCTGTGGGTCTTGGGTTCGAATCCCAACGGAATCACCTGGAACAACTCCAACCGCCTCAGGGAAGCCTCCGGGGCGGTTTCGTTTTTTATAACCCCTTTTCTCGCTTAAGGGTCCATCTGGGCGCACCCTTGAGCACGATTTCGGCCTTTTTCACTCGCAAGGGTCCATCTGGGCGCACCCTTGAGCACGATTTCGGCCTTTTTCACGCGCAAGGGTCCATCCGGGCGCACCATTGAGCACGGCGTCTGAACCCAATCCAGCATCGGGAACAAAAAAGGAGGATGACCAAAAATCTTTTTGGTCATCCTCATCAAAGAATCAAGTGGGGAATTACTCCGTTACTTTGGTCATCGTGGCAGGAATCGCCGTGTCAGTACCGGTCCACGATACACCGCTACGGCTTCCGTCCGCCTTCGTGTAACG
>ONPI01000119.1 GCA_900319685.1 uncultured Bacteroidales bacterium | reverse complement strand
ATCACTGAATCGGATGGCTTCTTCAGGACCGCCAGGGCAGGGGACGGGGAAGACATCATGCTCAGCCTCGCCATGGCCGCTTCTCCGACCTCGTCCTGAAGATACACCTTATCCATGATGAAACCGGACCGGCGGGCCTCAGCGACCATCTTCTCACCTTCCACCACGAAGAGTCCGTGGAGATCCCGGTATTTTTTCTGCGCAAGGCTCCTCACCAGCTTGATCTCATTGTTGCTCACTAGGAAATTCATTGTCTTGGCAGTTTTTTATATGCATTGAATTCAAAGATATTAATATTCTTGCTAATTTTGCATAACATGGTGTTGAAAAAGTCAATATTGGTACTGCTGGCAGCGCTTTTCGCAGCTTCCTGCAGTACGACCAGGGTCCTGTCGGACGGAGAGTACCGTCTGGCCAGGAACAAGGTCGAGATAACCAACGGCGACGATTTCAACCCGAAGGAAGTCGAGAAGTACATAAAGCAGAAATCCAACACCTATCTCATCTTCGGCTGGAACCCTTTCCTGAGCATCTACAACTGGTCAGGCAGGAACGAAGACAACAAGATGGACCGGTTCCTCCGGAAGATCGGTGTTCCCCCCGTGGTTTACCAGCCTTCCCAGGCCGAGGCTTCCCTTGACAACATAAAGCGCCATCTCGAATATCTGGGCTACTATGGCTCGAAGGTGGATTACGAGACCAGGACGAAAGGCAAGAAGATAGAAGTCAACTACTTAGTCACCCTGGGAAAGCGTTACAGGATAGGGGAGATGACCTATTCCGTTCCGGACGGCCAGTTCGCGGAAGACTTCTACGCGGACACTGCGAACATCACGGTCAAGAAGGGTGACTGGCTCTCAGAAGACGCTCTCGAGAAAGAGACCGTCAGGTCGGCTGCCTATTTCCGCCAGCACGGGTACTTCGGATTCACCAAGAACTACTTCTCCTTCGAAGCCGACACCCTGCACTCGAAGGATACTGCGGACCTTCAGGAATTCGTACGTGAATATACCCGCAACCAGACCGCAGAAAATGCTGCTCCGCACCGGAAATACACGTTCGGGGATGTTACGATCGAATGGGACAAGAACCTGATATTCAACGAGAAAGTCCTGCGGGACATGTGTACGATCAAGCCGGGGTCGATCTATAACGAACAAGATGTGAACACCACCTATGCCAGGCTTTCCAACCTGAAGGTGTTCAGCGGTGTGAGGGTTACCATGAATCCTACCGATTCCGGGGTTGTGAACTGCAACGTAAGCCTCACGAAATCCAAGATGCAGGGGTTCAAGGTCAACCTCGAATCGTCCACTAATTCCACCGGACTCATAGGAATATCCCCTCAGCTCAATTACTACCACAAGAGCATATTCAACGGAGGTGAGTGGCTGAATCTCGGATTCCTCGGCAATTTCCAGTTCAAGTACAACGACCGCAACATAAGGTCCACCGAGTTCGGTGTGAACACGAGCATCAGCTTCCCGCAGTTCCTTGGGCTCCCGAATTCGATTTTCCAGGGGCCGAACGTGCCGCGTACCGAAATAAGTTCCTCTTACAACTACCAGAACAGGCCCGAATACACCAGGAACATGATCTCGACCACATTCGGATACACGGGTTCGCTGATGGACGGCAGGTTCTTCTACCAGATCAATCCGCTCCAGGCAAAGATCGTCCGCCTCACGCACCTGGATGAGACATTCTACAACAACCTGGCGGGCAACCCGTTCCTTAGGGACGCCTACCAGAACCACTTCGACGTAGGAACCGGTGTGATGTTCTATTATACTACCTGTTCCGACCTGATTCCAAGGCGTTCATACAGCTACCTGAGGTACCAGTTCGACGCATCCGGCAACGTCCTGAGCATGTTCAGCAGTGCTTTCAAGACTGACGAATACGGTTCCCGGCTCATCTGGGGTACACCATATTCCCAGTACATCCGCAATGAGTTGACCCTGGGAAGGACGATCGTATTCGGCAGGAATGACAACCAGGCCATCGCAATGCGCCTGCTCGGCGGTGTAGGCTATGCATACGGCAATTCGAGCGCGATGCCTTTCGAGAAACAGTTCTACAGCGGTGGCGCCAACAGCATGCGAGGCTGGCAGGCCCGTGCCCTCGGCCCGGGATATGCCCAGAGGGATTCGGCTTTCGTGATTCCGAGCCAGACCGGTGACATAAAGTTGGAAGCCAACATTGAATATCGCTTCCCGATGTTCTGGAAGGTCTGCGGAGCCGTATTCCTGGACGTAGGAAACGTCTGGACGCAGAAGGAAGCGGAAGGAGACGAAGAAGTCCGCACTCGCTTTGATTTCAAGAGCCTGCCCGAAAGCATAGCCGCCAACTGGGGCTATGGTTTCCGACTTGATCTCAACTTCCTGATTATAAGGCTCGACTTCGGAGTCAAACTGTATGACCCTTCACAGCCTGCGGATAACCGATGGTATCCGTTCGGTCTCTCCGAGGATAATTTGGACGAGGCTGTGACGTTGCACTTCGGAGTCGGCTATCCTTTCTGATCCGATGGATAGTATTTAGGCCAGCAAGACTGGAGATAAGCCTTGAGCCGGTCTTCGTGTGCGTTATGCGCAGGCTCATAGAAAACCGTTCCCTCCATGCCTTCAGGAAGGAATTCAAGGTCTACGAAATGACCCGGGTAGTCGTGTGCGTACTTGTAGCCGTCTGAATACCCTAGATCTTCCATCAGCTTCGTAGGTGCATTCCTCAGATACAGCGGAACCGGCTTCCCGATATCGTTCCGGACATATTCCAGAGCCTTCTCCACCGCAAGATAGGAAGCGTTGCTCTTCGGAGAGCTGGCCAGATACACCGTAACTTCGGCAAGAGGGATCCTGGCCTCCGGCATACCGATCTGGTGCACCACGTGGAAGCAGGCATCAGCCAGAAGCAACGCGTTAGGATTGGCGAGTCCCACATCTTCGGATGCGGACAGGCACAGGCGCCTCGCGATGAAAAGAGGATCCTCCCCGCCATCCAGCATCCTTGCCAGGTAATACACGGCGGCGTTTGGGTCCGAACCCCTGATGGACTTGATAAAGGCTGATATTATGTCGAAATGCATCTCGCCGTCCTTATCGTAAACGGCCATGTTTTCCTGGATGCAGGCAGCGACGGTCTTGTTGTCTATCACGACGGGACCAGACTTTCCGGCAAAGGAATCAACAACGATCTCAAGAATATTGAGAAGCTTCCGCGCATCCCCTCCGCTATAACGGAAAAGTGCTTCATTTTCAACAACTTGGATATCCCTTTCCTTCAACAGCACGTCTTGCGACAGGGCACGCTCAAGGAGTATCCTGAGGTCTTCCACTTCAAGGGATTTGAGTACGAAAACCTGGCAGCGCGACAGAAGGGGAGTGATGACCTCGAATGAAGGATTCTCGGTCGTGGCTCCGATGAGAACGATAGTTCCGTTCTCCACGGCTCCTAGAAGGGCATCCTGCTGGGACTTGCTGAAGCGGTGGATCTCGTCGATGAACAGGATAGGAGCGGCCCCCTGGGAGAAAACCGAACGATTCCTGGCCCTGTCGATCACTTCACGGACATCCTTTACGCCGGCACTGACCGCAGAAAGGGTATAGAATTCGCGGTTCAGGGTCTTTGCTATGATTCCGGCAAGGGTCGTCTTCCCGACACCTGGGGGCCCCCATAATATGAATGAAGAGAGATTGCCGCTCTCAATCATATTCCTGAGTATGCAACCTTCGCCCACAAGATGCTTCTGTCCAACATATTCGGACAGCGTCCCAGGCCTCATACGTTCCGGAAGGGGAGGGAGGACCACACTTTGAGCAGTATGTTGATTAGTGTCAGGATTCATACAATATATAACTAATATTCAATGAGTAAAACAATAATGTTTATTAATATAACTTTTTTGTTATAAGGCTCTTTCCGGGATTTTGACAATCGGTGAATACAAATTTAGCAAAAAGAGGAATAAGTTTAGTAAATTTGTATCCGACATAATCAAGCACAACGACTGGAGATGAAACTTTCGGACAAAATACGCTATGTAGGCGTCAATGACCTTACCACCACACTGTTCGAGCATCAGTGGCCATTGCCATATGGAGTGAGTTACAACTCATACCTGGTGATGGATGAAAAGATAGCCCTGATAGACACGGCAGCAGCCGCATTCAAAGAGGAATTCATAACGAATATCAAGAACGAAATCGGTGACAGGAAGATCGACTACCTGATTGTCAACCACATGGAGCCGGACCACAGCGCCCTCCAGGCTGTCATCAGGGCGGAATATCCTGATTGTACCATAGTTACGAACGCCAAGGCCGTTCCGATGATAGAAGGATTCAACGGAATAACAGAGAATATCCTCACCATCAAGGAAGGGGAGTGCCTCGACCTGGGGACAGTCAAGTTGCAGTTCTTCATGGTACCGATGGTTCACTGGCCTGAGACCATGGTCACGTGGTGTCCTGAAGAGAAAACCCTGTTCAGCGGTGACGCATTCGGCACGTTCAAGGCAGTTGGGAATTGCATAACTGACTCAGGATTAGACACTTTCGGAGATTTCAAAGACGAAATGACGCGGTATTACGCAAGTATAGTAGGCAAATATGCCGGCCCCGTCCAATCGGCTTTGAAGAAGCTCGGAGGCCTGGAAATCGGACGTATCTGCAGCACACATGGACCGGTTTGGGAAAATCAGATCACCCAAGTTGTACAATATTATGATAAGTTGAGCCGCTATGAGGCGAGCCATGGAGTATGCCTGGCATACGGGTCGATGTACGGGAACACCGAAAAAGCAGCCCTGGCGCTGGCAGAAGCCATAAAAAAGCGCGGAATACCATACGCTGTCCACAATTTGACCGAAGAGAATTATTCATTCGCACTCCGCGACGTTTTTAAATTCGACACTATCATGCTCGGATCTCCGACGTACAACAATGGAATATTCCCACCGGTCCGGCAATTGATGGAGGGAATATGCGACCGTCAGGTAAAAGACAGGAGGTTCTTCGCATTCGGATCATGCACTTGGGCGCCGGCCAGCGTGAGATTGCTGAATGAGATGGCAAACGCCGCGGGATTCGGAATCCTCGCGGAAGGAGCGACTTTCAAGCAAGGTTATGAGCCAGCCAAATTCGATGCAGATGCCATCGCCGGACTGGTCTAGCCATACTGTCACTTCTGTTATACAATTTATATTATGTTAAGTTAGCGATGTCAAGGAAAAGGGTAGACCTCCTGTTGGAGAACATGACGATAGAAGCTTGTGCAGCTGAAGGCAAAGCACTCACCCACTGGAACGGTGCCGTAGTTTTCGTACCGTTCGCCGTACCCGG
>ONPI01000117.1 GCA_900319685.1 uncultured Bacteroidales bacterium | reverse complement strand
CCTGGCCGCCTTCCGCGAGGCGATCGCGAAGACGCTCAAGGATTATTTCAAGAAGGACTACAAGCCGGAGGACTGCCGCCAGGGCATAATCGGTGCCGTAAGCATCCAGATCCAGGAACCTAACTTCGAGGGCCAGACCAAGACCAAGCTGGGTTCCACCTATATGTGGGAGAAATACAAGACCGATGCCAACGGCAAGAAGGTCCAGAACCCGGACGGATCGTTGGAGATAGACCGCGGCCCGACCATCAGGTCATTCGTCAACGACTTCATCGCCAAGCACTTGGACAATTACCTCCGCATCCACACCGGCCTCGCTCCTATCATAGAGAACAAGATCAAGGAGTCCCAGGCGGAGCGTGAAGAGATTGCCGGAATACAGAAAAAGACCAGGGAGAGGAACAAGAAGGCCAACGTTTACAACCGCAAGTTGCGTGACTGCCGTTACCACTTCTGCGACAAGCTTCCAAAGGACAAGCAGGACCTGGCGGAGCAGACCAGCATATTCATTACCGAGGGAGACTCCGCATCCGGTACCATAACCAAGGTCCGCAACGCCAATTACCAGGCGGTGTTCAGCCTCCGCGGCAAGCCTATCAACTGCTACAAGGAAAGCCGCAAGAAAGTGGCTGAGAACGAGGAACTCAACCTCCTGGTCTCAGCTCTCGGAGTCGAGGACGACCTGGACGATCTCCGCTACAACAACATCATCGTGGCCACCGATGCCGATGACGACGGGATGCACATCCGTATGCTGGTCCTGACATTCTTCATGAAGTATTATCCGGACCTGATCCGGAGGGGGCACGTGCATATACTCCAGACTCCCCTGTTCAGGGTAGCGAACAAGAAGGAGAGGCGGTACTGCTATTCCCCGGAAGAGAAAGAGGCTGCCATCAAGGCCTTGAAGACTGCCGTTCAGATCACCAGGTTCAAGGGTCTCGGAGAGATATCCTCCGACGAGTTCGTAGATTTCATCGGAGAGAACATGCGTCTCGACCTGGTGAAGCTCGCTGATGAAGAATCCATATCCGACATCATGGAGTTCTACATGGGAGACAATACCATAGAGCGCCAGAACTTCATCCGCGCCAACCTGAAGTCGGAGGAAGAGCTGGAAGACGTCAACATCTAAAAAAGTAGGAACATGTCCGGATGGAGTAGATTCTGCGGCTGGCTGCTGAAGAAGAAAGGATGGACCACTGTGGGAGGGCCGGTGACCGACAAAAAGGCCATCATACTCGGTGCGCCACATACATCGGTCATGGATTTCGTGATCTCATATCTCTTCTACACCGCCTTCGATGCCCAGAAATGCAAGGTCATGATCAAGAAGGAGTTCTTCTTCTGGCCGTTCGGTCCCCTGCTCCGTTCGCTGGGAGGTGTACCTGTGGACAGGAGCAATGCATCCACCTTGGTGAAGAGTCTCATCTCGCAGATGGAAAACGAGGATTCCTTCATCCTTGCAATCGCACCTGAAGGTACGCGCAAGCCGGCCAGGAAGTGGAAGACAGGCTATCACCTCATAGCCAAGGAAGTAGGATGCCCAGTCTATCTGGGATATTTCGACTGGGGCACTAAACGGGTCAGCGTCGGAGAAAAGGTGGAGCTTACCGACGACGCTCGCGCAGACACCGAACGAATACAGGCCATTTATGAACAGATGCACCTGACGGGGAAACACCCGGATGGTTACGTAACACACTGATTCTGATGTCAAAGAGAAGACTATTTCAGGCTAGCAGGGAGAATTACGTCACTACCCTGGCCAAACTGTTCGAATACGCGACCGACAACTTCGCCGGGAGGCCGATGGCCCGTTTCGTGGACGGCGGACAGGAATACACTTACGAGAGTTTCAAGCACAAGTGCCTGGAGTTGTCGCAGCGTTTCAACCGCTTCGGCATCAGCGCCGGAGACAAGGTAGCCATCCTGTCCAACAATATGCCTAACTGGACTGTGGCAATGTTTTCCTGCGTTCCTTTCGGCAGGGTAACGGTCCCTATCCTTCCGGATTCATCGGAAAGCGAAGTCACGAATATCCTGACCCACTCAGGCTGCAAGGCAATATTCATCTCCAAGAGGATGCTGAAGAAGCTCAGCGACGAGGTGAAGGACAAGATGACCCTCGTCATCGACATCGAGACTTTCGAGTTGATAAAGAAAGACGACCACGCGTTCACCTGCGAGGGCCACGGAGCGGATCCCCAGGCGGACGACCTGGCGTCAATCATCTATACCTCAGGTACTTCCGGCAAGGCTAAAGGCGTAATGCTGAGCCACCGCAACTTCTGCCAGAACATAATCGCGGCTTATCACGCCCAGAAAGCCGGCAAGAAGGACCGCTGGCTTTCGATCCTTCCGATGTCCCACACCTACGAGATGGCTTTCAGCGTCCTGTATCCGTTGTATGTCGGAGGATGCGTGTACTATATCCAGAAGCCCCCTACTCCTTCCATCCTGATGAAAGCGATGAAGGACGTGAGGCCTACGATAATGTGCGCCGTTCCGCTCATCATCGAGAAGATATACAAGAACAGCGTCGTGCCTACGGTCGAAAAGAGCAAGACCCTGTCGTGGCTCAAGAAAAAAGCCCCGCGGCTCCTGTACTGGCTGATCGGGAAGAAACTGTACAAGACCTTCGGCGGCAAACTGAAGTTCTTCGGAATCGGAGGATCGAAGCTTGACCCGACCGTCGAAGAGTTCCTCAACAAGGCCAGGTTCCCTTATGCCATCGGATACGGACTGACCGAAACCGCTCCTCTTATCACGAATGCCTGCGTCGGAAAGACTGTCGTGGGCTCCATCGGCGTTCCTGCATACAATGTAGAGGTGAAGCTCCAGAACGTGAACCCGGAGACTGGCGAAGGTGAGATCATCGCCAAAGGCGACAATGTGATGCTTGGTTATTACCGGGATCCGGAGAGGACCCGTGCCGCCCTTACCGATGACGGCTGGTTCCGCACCAACGACCTGGCATGCGTGGATTCCAAAGGAAGGTACTACATCAAAGGACGCCTCGGGAACATGATAGTCGGCCCATCGGGCGAGAATATATATCCGGAGGAAATCGAGCAGGTTATCAATGACATAAGGGGCGTCGAAGAATCCTTGGTCATCGAAAGGGACGGCAAGCTAGTAGCCTTGGTGAAATTCGACGAAGAGTTCGTGGACTGGAACACTCTCGAGAAGGAAGAGCAGTTCTATGAAAAGCTCGAGGCCCGGAAGAAGGCGGTCATGGACTATGTCAACAAAAGGGTCAGCAAGCAATCCAAGATCGGCGAAGTGAACGCCATGAAGGAATCATTCGAGAAGACTGCCACCCAGAAGATCAGGCGTTTCAAGTACCTGCACGGCGGCCAGTCCGAGAATGAGAAGTAGTTGGTATGGATAAACGGATCATAATATCGCTCGCCTTGATGACAGTCCTGTCGCTTGGAATGAAGGCTCAGGGCACAGACAATGAGCTGGAGACCGACTTCGGAGCCAGGTTGAAAACTTCTCCGAACTCGGAAGGCTCCAGGCCGGGACCGGTTTCACTTACAAGCTGAACGACTACCTGAAGGTCGGCGCCGGATACATATTCATGGAGAACAAGAATTCTTCGGACGAATGGAAGATCCGCCACCGCTTCTACGGCAATGCCACGGTTGGATTCAAGGCCGGGGACTGGCGCATATCCCTCAAGGAGAGGCTCCAGCTGACGCATCGCGACGTGAACAACAGATTCCAGGACACGCCGAATTCCCTCGCGCTGAAAAGCCGCCTGAAGGTCGCTTACAAGGGCATCCATGCCTGGACGCCATACGTATATGGAGAGTTGAGGAACGTATTCAACGATCCTGCCTGCAGCGCCACCTGGAGCACCGCCAGCCAGGCATATTCGGACTATTCATTCCTCGGGTATTCGGATGCATATTTCAACAGGCTGAGAGGTTGCCTGGGCACCGAACTGAAAGTCAGCTACCAGAGCGCATTCGATTTCTACATCCTGCTGGACTACAACTACGACAAGGATATTGACACCAACAAGGAGGGTACGAAACTCAAGTCCCTGACATACGACAGGAAACTGATGACCTCACTTGGAGTCAGCTACATATTCTCCTTCTAGGAAAGGAAAATCACTCGTGACTTGCGAAACGCTGCTGTGCCAGCGTTTCGTATTTCGTTCCCGGACGTCCGTAGTTGGCGTACGGGAAGATCGAAATGCCCCCACGAGGGGTGAAGAAACCCGTCACTTCTATGTACTTGGGATCCATCAGCTTGATCAGGTCCTTCATTATCGTATTCACGGTGTCTTCGTGGAAGTCTCCGTGATTGCGGAAGCTGAAGAGGTACAGCTTCAAGGACTTGCTCTCCACCATCTTGACGTCGGGGATATACGAGATTCTGATCTCGGCGAAGTCCGGCTGACCGGTGATCGGGCATAAGGTAGTGAATTCCGGGCAGTTGAACCTTACCCAGTAATCATTTTCCTGATGCATGTTCTCGAAGGCTTCAAGGACTTCGGGAGCATAATCAGTGCTGTACTGTATCTTGTTTCCAAGGGCGCTCAGGCCCTCCTTATCTCTTCCCTGGGACATTGTCAGTCGATTTTAAACTTGAATGGGTTGTATGATATTCCTTCATCGAAAGCATCTTCGCCCTCATATTCCTTCAGGCGCCTTACTAAGGCTGCGGTCAGAGGAAGGATGACTATTTCATAGAGGACCTTTGCCGTGACCTGGCAGGCTGCCATAATGAGCACGGTCTTCAATCCCTGGCTCCAGAAGACGATAGGTATGAATATCAGGGAATCCACTAGTTCTCCGGCAATCGAGGAAATGATGGCGCGCACGCCGAACCTCCTGCCGTTGTCCTTCACTTTCATCCAGCTCATTGTCATTGCATTGACATTGGATCCGGCGAGGAATGCCAGAAGTGATGCGGCGAGGGTCTTCGGAGCGGCTCCGAATACATACGAGAAGGCTTCCTGCCCTCCCCAGAACGGAGCTCCCGGCAGGGCGAGCACGAGCTGGGCCGCGAGGACGAAGAAGAGATTCATCGCGAATCCCGTCCAGATCACGAACCTGGCCTTGCGGTAGCCGTACACTTCGCTGATGCAGTCATTGAGTATGTACGAGACAGGGAATATGATGACCGCCCCGGGCAGGACGCACCAGTCCCATATCTGGAATATCTTGATAGCAAATAGATTGGATGCTATGAGGCAGACATTGAACAGTACTGCCAACAATAAGAATACCGGGGACAGCCTCCCCTTTCCGTTTGTTTTGTTTTCCGACATAATCTTGTTTTTATAGTGGTACCAAGCACACTTGGAGCAGGACTCTTCCGCTCCTCGGGCGCAAAGATAGGAAAAATGTGTTAATATCCGTATATTTCAGCTATGTGCTTTCAGTCACCTTCTGTTATGTACTTTATGCAAAGACTTATTCCAGTAACCTATTCATAGACTTATTCCAGCCGCCAGCTGCAACAACGGGCGCTTGCTGCTTCGCAGCCCTGTACGGGTAAATGCGCCCTTACGTTGCAGCCTGGCAGCTGTGTCAAGGGTGCGCACAAAAAAGAGGTCGGCCATGATGGCCGACCTCTGTCGTTCTTCCAAGAAGGAATTAAGCCTCTGCCTCGACGATGAACTTCAGGGCAGCCTTAACAGCCTTGTAGCACTTGACGGAAGCCTCATACTCACCGAGCTGCTTGATATCCTCAGGCATGGTGATGTTCTTCTTCTCAACCTCGATGCCGATAGCCTTGAGAGCTTCCTCGAGATGAGCGGAAGTAACTGATCCGTAGATCTTTCCAGCCTCACTGACCTTGACGGCAACCTTTACAGGAGCGGCCTCGATCTTGGCTGCGAGAGCCTCGGCGTCAGCGATGAGCTTAGCCTCTTTGTGAGCCCTCTGGCGCTTAGTCTCCTCAAGCTGCTTGAGAGCGGAAGGAGTGGCGACGGTAGCGAATCCCTGAGGGACCAGATAGTTCTGTGCGTAACCGGCCTTTACCTCTACCACATCACCGGCCTCGCCGAGATTGGTAACTTCTTTCTTCAAAATGATCTTCATAATCTAGCTCTCCTATTACTTGAGAAGGTCAGTTACATATGGAAGCAGAGCAAGCGAACGTGCCCTCTTGACAGCCTGGGCCACCTTCCTCTGGAACTTGAGGGAAGTACCGGTGATACGGCGAGGGAGGATCTTTCCCTGCTCGTTGAGGAACTTCTTGAGGAACTCAGGGTCCTTGTAATCGACATACTTGATGCCTGCCTTCTTGAAACGGCAGTACTTCTTCTTCCTAACCTCAACTGTAGGAGGGTTCAGATAGCGGATTCCAGAGTTGTTTGAATCATTCTGTGCCATAATATTATCCTCCTTGATTAAGCGTTTTCTTCATTGGTCTGTTCCTCTGCAGGAGCCTCGGCCTCCGGAGTCTCGACTACCGGCTCGGCTGCTGGTTCAGCTACTGGCTCTGCGACTGGTTCGGCGACCGGCTCAGCTGCAGGAGCAGCCTTAGCCTTGCCACGGTTCTCCCTGCGGTGCTCAGCGTAAGCTACAGCGTCCTTGTCCAGGGCGACGGTAAGGAACCTGATGATCCTCTCATCACGGAAATACTGGGTCTCGAGGATTTCCACGAAAGTAGGCTCAGCCTTGAATTGAATGAGATAATAGAATCCCGAGGTCTTGTGCTGGATCGGATATGCCAGCTGACGGAGGCCCCAGTCCTCTTCGTACACGACCTCACCGCCATTGTCGGTGATAAGCTTGGTGTACTTGGCAACCGCTTCCTTCATCTGCTGTTCAGACAAAACGGGAGTTGCAATGAAAACGGTCTCGTACTGTTTTAACATCTTGTGTAATTGTTTAATAATAAATAAAATACAGCCCTTTTTGGAACGTATGCCAACCAAAAAGGACTGCAAATATAGACAATTAATCTGTAACGAACAAATTATTATTTCTCAGGAATGTTCTCCAGCACTGCCGTGACGAACTTCCAGGCCTTCTCGACAGTGTCGATCTTGACCCTCTCGTCTGGGGAATGTGGATGTACGATGGTAGGTCCGATGGATACCATCTCCCAGTTCGGGTACTTGGCTCCCATGATCGCACACTCGAGACCGCCATGTGTGGCCGTAATCTTGAGTTCCTTCCCGAAGAGCTTGCAATAGGTATCCTCGAGCACCTTGATCATCGGAGTGCCCAGTTTAGGAGTCCAGCCGCTGTATGCCCCGGACAGGGAATATTCAGCGCCGGCAAGTTCGAATACGAACCTTATTGAATCGGCAAGCGACATCTTGGCCGCATCGATCGAGCTCCTGGTGAGGGAATGTACGGTGAGATGGTTCTTCTGGGTGCGTACCATAGCCATATTGGTGGAAGTCTCTGTCAGTCCTGGCAAGGTGTCGCTCATTCTCTCCACCCCGTGAGGGCAGGCCAGTATGGCCTTGACAGCCTTGGATATGACCTTAGGGCTGATATAGCGTGGTGCAGGCTTGCTCTGCTTGTCATAAAGCAGGATCATGTCAGGATCGGAATACTGGTACTCGAACCTTGATTCTTCGAACTTGCGGAGGACGATCTCCTTGACCTTGCGGGAGTCCGCGGATGGGATGACGATGTCAGCCTCAGCCTCGAACGGGATCGCGTTACGGAGGGATCCGCCCTTGATGTTTGCCACCTTCACGTCCGGATATTCATTCAGGACAGCATTCAGTATCCTGCACAGGATCTTGTTCGCATTGCCCCTGAACAGGGATATATCCATTCCGGAATGACCACCCTTGAGACCCTTCACCGTGACCTTGTAGCCCACAAAGCCTTCCTCAGGAGTCCTGTACGTCCTATAGCGGAAATCTGCGGTTCCGTCGATACCTCCGGCGCAACCGGTACAGAGTTCGCCCTCTTCCTCGGAATCGAGGTTCAGGAGTATGTCGCCCTTCAAGATACCCGGTTTGAGAGCATTCGCTCCACCCATGCCGGTTTCCTCATCATAGGTGATGAGAGCCTCGAGAGGTCCGTGCTTGAGAGACTTGTCAGCCATTGCGGCCATGGCTATGGCGACGCCGATACCATTGTCGGCTCCAAGGGTAGTGCCCTTTGCACCTACCCACTCCCCTTTTATCTCAGTCTGGATAGGATCCGTCAGGAAATCGTGGTCGGTGTCAGCAGTCTTTTGAGGAACCATGTCCATGTGGGCCTGCATGATGACTCCCTTCCTGTTCTCATAGCCAGGTGTTGCTGGTGCGGAGAATATGATATTGCCGGTATCGTCGCGGCGGACGTCCACTCCGTGCTCCTTACCCCATTCGAGGAGGAATTCCTGAACCTTCCCTTCGTGCTTCGAAGGACGTGGTACCTGTGTCAGGCCATAGAAGTTCTCCCAAACGGCCTTTGGTTTCAAATCTTTGATTGTCATAGTGTTATAATTTAAATGTATCTAAATTGCCTAAAGCGGATAATATCCTTCGGTACCGAGCTGGTAAACGGCGATCCTGTCCTGGAGGATCGGATTCTCGCCATCGGTCAAAACGACCTTGCAGATGGCAGGGATCCTGTAGACGGCGACGTTGCCCCTTGCCGATGAAGCCTTCCCTTCCGCATTCGCGATCTTCTGCGGAGTAAGTTCCAGCAGGTAAGGCCTTCCGGACATGTTGTAGTCACTGTAACCGATGAACAACGACATATATTCCTTCTCGAGGGCGGCGATTTCGGCAAGGGCAGCGCCCATGGCCTCTCCGCTGTAGGTGGCGTCGGTGTCGCCGATTACTATCTGTACCCTCTTCCGGCGCAGCTCGAAGAGCATGTCAGCAGCTTCTTTCGCCCTCTGTTCCAAAGACTTCTGGACAACCATACTCTGCTGGACTCCTATACGGTTCCCGTCGACTCCACGGAAAAGGGTTGTCGCTTCGGAAGTCAGGTTCGAACTTACGCCCTTGTCGGCGAAATCACCGGCGGCTTGTGAGGCGAAACGGAACTGTGAGGATTTCCCGAAATTACCGTCGTTGACTGCGATGAGTCCCTGGGAGGTAAGCGTAACGAAGGAAGGGATACCGTTCTTGCCGGGAACGAGGAAGTGACGATGGTTCTGGTCTGCCTCGATGCACGGGGTCATACGGACCGCCGACAAGGTGCAAGTCGAACGGTCCTCCTGGCCGGCTTCCACTCCCAGGTACTTCTGGGCATACCTGGCATAAGGCCCTGCATGGAAATACTCGATCACGGCCTCCACCTCCAGTGAGATGGTGGTCTGCGGAAGTGCATAGGAAACGGCTCCGGCAGGATCCTGGGCCGAAAGCCTTCCGACAGGGAAGATTACTGCAGCAAGAAGAAGCGCTGCGATGGTTCTTGTCTTGTTCATATCGTTATCTGTTTGATTATCTTTTCCATCTCTTGTGGCTCCAAAGATAGCCGGTCGGATACTTTACGATGTCCGCCTGCAAGAGTTCATAGTAACGCTGCATTATCTCGTGCGGGGTCATCTTTGAAGCATCCCTGCATATTTCCGTGAAACCCCACTCGTAACGGCCTTTGGAAACTGGTGCGATCGACATGTACAGCACCGAATAGCCGAACTTGTGCGCTATGGAAGCTCCCCCGAGCATGGTCTTTGTCGGCTGGTGCATGAAATCGACGGTATCATTGGAAGCAGCACCTTTGTACGGGCACTGGTCGGTCGGGAAAACGTATAACATCTTCCTGTCGCCATGTCCGACGGCAAACCTGAGCACTTTCTCGGTCGGGACATATCCCTTGAACCCGTCCCTGAGGATCGGAGCACAACGGTTGTCGCACATGATCTCATCCCACATCCTGCTCTTCAGAGGCTTGTACACGACAGCCATATCATCCAATGAGAAAAGGTTCCTACGTTCAGCCTCGGGACGGTAATCATACGAGAGGAATCCCCCGGTCAGCTCCCAGTTGCCGAAATGTGAATTAAGGAGAACGACTCCCGGGCTGTTCTCATATGCCGCCTCACAGACTTCCAGGTTGCTGAATTCGACCAGATGCTGCCTGCGCAGGCGTTCAGGGTTGCGGCAGCCGCCGAACCATACAGTCTCCGCAAGCAACCGGCCGAAATGCCGGTAGAAACCATCGGACAGGGACTCGAGTTCCGAATACTTTTTCTCCGGGAAGGAACGGGACAGGTTGGTCATCACGACATCGCGGCGATATCGCATCACATCCTTCAGTATCCAGGTAAAGAAACCTGAACAGGCATAATGGAATCCCAAAGGAAGTGCGCCAAGGGCCCTGACGAGCCATTTCATAAGAGTAGTCCCTATCTTCATCGGAAAATAAGCCTTCGTAACTTACAAATATAGCAAAAGCGCTCGAATTATCATAATCAGAGCTTGTTTCCGAGCATCCTGACAGGGAATGTGAAATATGTATCCGGGAAAGGTTCGTCGCTGAGGGTGAAATGCCACCACTCGGAATCGAGCGGCTTGAATCCGTGGCGCAGCATCGCCCGCCGCAGAATCATCCTGTTGGCAAACTGCTCGGCCGTGATGGTGCGGGAGGATCCGGAACCGCCAAGATATTCCCCTGTCTGTGGATTTCCGCAGAAATCAGGATGGCTTTCCACTCCGAACCAGTCGAAAGTAGCTCCCATGTCGACATCCTTTCCGTCTGAGATCCTGAACAATGTGAGATCCACGGTGCTGCCTCTGGTATGGCCGCTCTTCTCCATGATGTATTGCTGCTCGAACAGGAGACTCTTGTCCACGTCCGGATAGAAAGAGCGTTTCATCGAGGTATCGGCGATGTCCGACGCCCATCTCACGAAATGGTCCACCGCCTTCTGGGGCCGGTATGCATCATATATCTTCAGC
Organism: uncultured Bacteroidales bacterium; assembly: GCA_900319685.1. GTDB lineage: Bacteria > Bacteroidota > Bacteroidia > Bacteroidales > UBA932 > Cryptobacteroides. The sequence continues at coordinate 1,580 of ONPI01000117.1, read as the reverse complement.
CCGTATCCCATCTTCCTTAGTTCGTCGTTCACTGCCTTGAGGCTGTCCGCCGCCTCACGGGTAAGCAATGCTGTCGGCTCCTCGTAGCCGTCGATCCTGGATCCCACGAAGTTGTAGGTCGAATAATATCGAATCTCCAGGATCACGTCCGGAACGACGTCCGTGATATTGACGAAATACCTGGCTCCGTCGATGCTGGTGCCATGGATGTTCCTTCCCGCGGAACAGGAAAGGAGCGCAAGCCCGCAGATTGCCAGGGCTGCAGCGCGGATGGTTTTCATGAATGCTTTCATTCCTTAATGAAGCGGCTGTTTTTATGCCGGTTCAAATATAATCGTTTGCCCCGAAAAATAAAAGGAAAGGCGAATACGCCCCCAAAATTTGGAATGATTGTTACTATTTCGTATTTTAGTGCGATAGATTGAAATAATCGTTAACAATCATTCAATATGTTCAAAGGACAACCTAAAGGTCTATTCGCACTCGCCCTGGCAAACACCGGCGAGCGCTTCGGTTACTACACCATGCTGGCCATATTCATGCTGTTCCTCCAGGCCAAGTTCGGCTGGGATCAGGCAGTGTCCAGCCAGGTTTATTCGATTTTCCTTGCAGCGGTCTATTTCATGCCGGTCATCGGCGGTATCCTCGCTGACAAGATCGGTTTCGGAAAATGCGTAGTCACAGGTATCTGCGTCATGTTCCTGGGCTACCTCGCCCTGGCGATACCGACGGCACCGAATGCCGCCGGAGTAGCCCTGATGCTGGGAGCCCTCGCCCTCATCGCCATAGGAACAGGTCTGTTCAAGGGTAACCTCCAGGTCCTTGTCGGAAACCTCTATGACGATCCGAAGTACGCATCCAAGCGAGACAGCGCCTTCAGTCTCTTCTACATGGCCATCAACATCGGCGCCATGTTCGCTCCTTCGGCAGCTACCGCCATCACCAACAAGTTCCTGGGCAAGGCCGGACTCATCTACAAGGCCGACATCCCTGCTCTCGCCCACCAGTTCATGAACGGCACCATCTCTCCGGAGAACACCGAAAAACTCACCGGCCTCATGGGCCAGATGCCGGACGCAGCGGTCCAGGGAATGGGACTCGAGAGCTTCTGTCCTTATTATATCGAGAAACTTGCATCTTCTTACAATATGGGCTTCGCGGTTGCCTGCGTATCCCTTATCCTTTCCATCGCGATCTATCTCGGATGCCGTGCCTGGTTCAAGCACGCCGATGTCAACGCCAAGCAGGCGAAGGCGAGCGAGAACTATGTCGAGCTTACTCCTAAGCAGACCAAGGACCGCATCGTCGCCCTCTGTCTCGTTTTCGCAGTCGTCATCTTCTTCTGGATGGCATTCCACCAGAACGGACAGGCTCTTACCTGGTTCGCACGCGACTACACCCAGAGCTATGCCGAAGGCTGGAGCAGGATAGGATTCAACATCTGGGCTCTCGCGCTGATCGCAGTCTCAGTATATACCCTGTTCGGAATATTCCAGTCAGAGAAGAAGACCGGAAAGATTGTCTGCGGCCTTGTCACGGCAGCCTTGTGGTGCGGCGCCTACGGCATCTACAAAGGCCTC
>ONPI01000030.1 GCA_900319685.1 uncultured Bacteroidales bacterium | reverse complement strand
CACTCCGAAACCATCTCCTTCCCGGGGACGGATATACCCTCTTCCGGGAGTCACCACGGAATCCAGTGGGATAGGTGCTCCGTCAGGCCATTCACTGAGATGCATCGGAACGCCGTCAACAAAGAATTCCGACCAGGAAGGACCGGTGAGGTGAGGGTCGCCTTTCTGGCATACCGCTCCCGGTTGCCAGCGTCGCAGGTCGAGCTGCTTCACATCCTTGCCCAAACCTTTCGCCTTGCGAAGGCGCCGCATCGGTATCCGCACGCCACCGCTTAAGCGCGCTCCTTCACCCTTGATTACCAGTCCTTCCTTTCCCTCGACCAGCAACGTGTGCCGCAGAAGATATTCCCCCTTGCGCAGGACCGCTGCATGATTCGGCCACAGCCTTCTCCAAGGCCGCCGGCCTCCGGACCCTGATGACGCGCGCATCGAGACTCCCACCGGAAAGCAGCATGAGAAAAAACACGGCTGCAATCCATTTCTTGAAACTATATTCCGACATACTACAAAAATACTAATAATCGTCCGTATTTTGTTATTCCGGCAAAAAGGGATTATCTTTGCGGGGAATAACCACATACACGCAATCCAACCTGATTGTTTAATATCTTTAATATGAGAAAAATGATTCTGGCGGCCGCCCTCATCGCCGGCTGCGTCTTTTCGTCCCATGCCCAGGAGGTAGCCAAGACAGGCCTTAACTTCGGACCACTCCCTGCAGTAGGCTATTCATCCGACCTCGGATGGCATTATGGAGCCCTCACCGACATCTATTGGTACGGCGACGGATCAACTTATCCGGAGTATATGTGGAAAGCAAACGTGGAAGTCTCCCGCTACTCCAAGGGCAATACGGTGCTCCACAGCTTCTTCGACAGCAAATACCTGATTCCGGGTCTCCGCGTCTCCGCTGCAGTTTCCTATTTCGGCAACAACACCTATTCGTTCTACGGCTTCAATGGAGCATCATCCAAGTATGTCCCTGAGATCGATATGATTACCGACGACGGACTGGGCTTCTACCTCATGAAACGCGACATATTCCGCATCATGACATGCCTCCAGGGAAACTTCGGAGAAAGCAAATGGGGATGGGCAGGTGGAATCACCTACTGGAATATGAAGACCGGGCATGCGAGGAACAAGGGCCTGACCGACGGAACCACTTCACTGTATGACCTTTATGTAGATAACGGGGTAATCCCTGCCGCTGAGAAGGATGGCGGACAGCATCTCGAATTCAAGGCCGGTGTCGTCTATGACAGCCGCGACCACGAGAACAATCCTACCCGTGGAGCCAACCTCGAGGTATATGCCTTCGGCTCACCGGACATCATTTCCAAGCATGACAACAACTACCTGAAGATCGCCGCCCACTGGAAGCAGTTCTTCCCGATCGTACAGGACCGCCTCACTTTCGGTTACCATCTCGCCTACCAGGGCCTGGTAGCAGGCAAGGCTCCTTACTACCTGCTCCAAAGCATCCAGTCCCTGAATATGAAGCAGATCAACACCGAGGGTCTGGGCTCTACCTGCACGGTACGCGGTACGACTTCGAACAGGCTCATGGGTAACAGCTACGCCTGGTCCAACTTCGAACTCCGCTGGAGCTTCGCGAAGTTCCGCTGGATCAACCAGAACTGGACCCTGGCTACGAATCCGTTCTTCGATGCCGGAATGATCGTCAAGCCATACGACATCGATGAACAGATAGCCGCCCAGTCCAATGTTTCAGGCAAGCTTCCGGGCACCGACTATGACCTCAAGGACCTCCTCTACACCGGCAACGCCGAGAGGCTCCATATGGGCGCAGGTATCGGTCTGCACGTGATCATGAACCAGAATTTCAACATCAACTTCGAGTTCGCAAAGTGCCTCGACCCTAACGACGGAAATATCGGCATCAACATCGGACTCAACTATATCTTCTAGCAACATACAGGATCAAACCTTATAAAAGAGGATGACCGAAAGTCATCCTCTTTTTCTGTTCCCTTCGCAAAGTTGAGTTCAGGCGCTGTGCTCAAGGGTGCATTCCGATGGACCCTTGAGCGTGAAAAAGGCCGAAATCGTGCTCAAGGGTGCGCACAGATGGACCCTTGAGCGAGAAAAAATGCTGAGACTCCGCCGCACAAAAAAGGGAATAAAGGTCATCACCAATAAACAGAAAAAGCTGGTATATGTCATCGATGGAGAAAGATATGACGGCGAGGCTGCAGCATCAGCGCTTCAGGAGATTCCATCCACGAATATCAGAAGCGTTAAGGTGCTGAGGGAAGGGTCTCCAGAAGCACTTCAATACGGTGAAGATGTCTCGGTAATGATAATCACCACTGACAGGAAGAAGAAAGCTGACAACGAAACAGTTACCGTAAGGTATTGATGCCATGCAGTTACAGTTATGGCCTCGAAGCTATCAGACTCCGAGGCCATAACCATTAATTCAAGGACAAAGGCTATACGTCGGCGCGGGCCATAGCCTCCTTGTAGTACTTCTGGTTGATGAAGACGTCCTCCTTGTAAGGGTTGATGTGACGCTTCCTGGAGACGCAGATGATGTAGGCCAGAGCGATGATGTTGACGATCAGGGCAAGAGCGCTGATGACGGTCATCATGGTCGGGTTAGCCGAGACGGTATTCACTGTAGTTCCGATAATGTCCGGGGTCACGGTTTCTGCTGTAAGCCCTGCTGCATCATAGATCTGACGGACGGTTTCTGCGCCTTGAGGGTACTGTACCGGCAGGACTGCCCAGTCGAACCACTGACGGCCGTTCATGAAGGTCTCCTGGAAGAGAGGGAATACCTGAGCGAACATACACCAGATGGCCAGGGTGTTGGCGCGGTTCTGGATCCATCCACCCCTGTTCCAGCAAAGAGCTGCGATGGTAGGAGCAAGGAGCAGGGCGATACCGCAGTACCAGGAATGGGTAGGCAGGCAGTTGTACGTATATGCGAAGTTCCAGACATCGTAGATGATGATATAGACCCAGGTCATGTCGGCCCAGATCATATCCTTCTTGTCCTTTGAAGCATAGACGCTCCACCAGGCTGTCATACAGAAGATGTTGAGGATACCGGCTACACCGTTCATGACATTGTGCCAGCCGCCATAGAGCCACACACCTTCACTGGAGAGCCACCAGCAGTTCCATCCCTTGATGGCAGACTCGAAATCGGAAGCCACCGCGATGAGGATGTTGATCGCCACGATGATGAACGGGAACGGCTTGAACCAATGCTTGGCACCGATCCCCCACTTGTACTTGATCATCATGAAGCCGATACATCCAGTAAGGGCTGCATACAGCTTGGCATAGTGGAACCATCCGTTCATATACAGATGCGTCTGGTTCTTCAATGCCCATTCCGATCCGTTGGCCGCACCGATGGCGATAGCGACGAAATAGACGGTCAGCAGAGCCGGAATGACAAAGAACATGATGGCACCGCCAGCCTTGGTCCGGCGGGCGAATTCATTCAGGAGGATGAGGCCGAGAAGCACGACCAGCAGCATCCCCCACTGAGCAAGGGCGTTAGCCCCATAAACTTGGAAAAACATAACTTTAATGATTAGTTATTTGTTTGAATATTAAGAGATTCCTTCTTTGATCCCAGAATTGCCCACAATGCCCAGACGGCAGTCAGGACCAGTGACATCGGGACTCCCACCGTGAGCATTTCCTTGAGCATCACGGCGCCTCCTCCGACACTGTCCAAGGCAGTGAAGAACGGGAAACGCCATGTAAGCTCTCCGTTGATGACATGGTCTACGATCAGCATTACCGAGCCGCCCCAGAGCATCTTCTCCAATGATGGGATATGGCGCTTCAGGGGTGATGAAGCGGAATTGTGTATCGCTTCGCTGTTACGCTTGCGGTAAACGCTGGTGGCGATTGCCTGTACCAGAGGAACTACAAAACAAGACATATTCTTTTCAATTTAATTGTTCGGCACTTCTATTTCCTTTATTTCCACCTCGTTGCCACGGAGGAGGAACGTATTGGACCCTTTGCAGAACGGGCACGTCTTCCCATGGGTTACGGTGTCATATTCCTTACCGCAATCCTCACACCGGGTCACTGCGGGTATAAGGTTGATCTTCAACTCGCAACCGGTAAGCATAGGCTCCTTTCCCACGGCCCACTGCCAGCAGTCGATGAGATATTCGGGAACGACGGTCGAAACCTCCCCGATATCCATCACGACGGCTGAAACATGGTCCACGTGGTTTTCAAGGGCTGCCTGCTTGACATCCCGGATGATATAGAAGACTATCCCAAGTTCGTGCATAGGTTATTTCTTCTTGAACAGGATCTTTCCGGTACGCTTGAGCATGTACGGAAGGATGCCGCTGAACTTATCTTCGGAGGTAACCATATTGCTGGCTTCAGGGTGCACCCTGTGCAGGTGTATGGCATCGAAACCGCACTTGGTGGTGCATATTCCGCAACCGATGCACTTGTTCTCGTCGACCACGGATGCTCCGCAGGACAGGCACCTGGCAGTCTCCTTGCGAACCTGCTCCTCCGTAAGCGTAAGATGATATTCCTTGAACAGGTCCTCGCGCTCGGCGCGGCCTTCCACCTGCCTGGAGGAATTGTCGTATGACTCTACGAGGATGTTGCCCTTGTCAAGCTCGATGAAATCGCGCCTGTTGCGGCCGATCGTCATATGACCGTGCTGGACGTAACGGTGCAGCGATTCTGCTGCCTCCTTACCGGCGGCAATCGCATCTATCGCGAACTTAGGACCCGTGAATACGTCACCGCCCACGAATATGTCTTCCTCAGCCGTCTGGTAAGTGAGCTTGTCAGCCACAGGATAGACCCCGCGGAAGAATTCCACCTTGGTGTCCTTGAGCAAGTCTTTGAGGACCACCGTCTGTCCGATGGCGAATATGACCATGTCGGCATCCAGCGTAATCAGTTCATTATCATCATACTGAGGTGCGAACCTATGGTTCTCGTCGAATACGGATACGCACTTCTTGAATACTATTCCTTCGACCTTTCCGGAGCCCAGTACTTCCTTAGGACCCCATCCCGGATTCAAGACGACGCCGTCCTCGCGGGCTTCGGCACGTTCCTCAGGAGAAGCCGGCATGATGTCTTCGGTCTCCAGCGACAGCATCGTGACCTCCGACGCTCCGCTGCGTTTAGCGACCCGGGCGGCGTCTATAGCGACATTTCCGCCTCCGACCACAACCACCTTCCCCTGAACCTTCACCTTCCCGGTGTTGGCTTCGTGCAGGAAATCGATTGCAGTCACAGTTCCTTCCAGTGTCTCCCCAGGAATCCCCGGAAGGCGTCCACCCTGGCAGCCTATCGCAACGTAGAATGCCTTGTACCCCTGGTCGCGGAGCTGCTGGATGGTGACATCCTTGCCGACCTCGATTCCAGTCCTTATCTCGACACCGATCTCCTTCATTATGTCGATCTCGGCCGCAATCACGTCTTTCTCCAGCTTATATGAAGGAATACCGTACCGCAGCATTCCGCCCGGCTCCGGGTTCTTCTCGAATACTGTAGGCAGATAACCCATCGTAGCCAGGTAGTTGGCACAGCTCAGTCCGGCCGGACCGCCGCCGATGATCGCGATCTTCTCTTCCCAGCGGTCCTGGACGTTGGAGACGATATTCACCTCGGGCACGAAGCGGGTCTCGGAATCCAGATCCCTTTCCGCGATGAACTTCTTGACCGCGTCGATGGCTATTGGCTGGTCGATCGTACCCCTGGTGCAGGCATCCTCACAACGGCGGTTGCAGATGCGTCCGCAGACTGCAGGGAACGGGTTCTCACGCTTGATCAGTTCCAAGGCCTCCTTGTACTTGCCCTCAGCCGCTTTCTTGAGATAGCCTTGCACAGCGATATGCGCAGGGCAAGCGGTCTTGCAAGGAGATGTACCTGTCTCATAGCAGTTTATGCGATTACGGTCGCGATAATCCTCGGTCCATTTGGAAGGTCCCCACTTGGCAGCGTCAGGAAGCTCCTGATTCGGGTATTTCACCGGACCGTCCTTGGTGCAAAGCTTCTGGCCGAGCTTCACGGCTCCGGCCGGGCAGTACTCGACGCACCTTCCACAAGCCACGCAGTTCTTCGGATCGACCTCCGCAACATATGCGCTTCTGGAAAGGTTCGGGGTATTGAACAGCTGGGACGTCCTCAATGCGTTGCAGATCTTGACATTGCAATTGCAGATGGCGAATATCTTGCCTTCCCCGTCGATGTTGGTGATCTGATGCACGAAACCATGGTCCTCAGCCTTCCTGAGGATCGCCATGGCCTCGTCATAGGTGATATCGTGTCCTCGGCCGGTCTCTCGCAGGTAATCAGCCATGTCACCCACCCCGATGCACCAGTCGCGGTAATCGTCTGCACAGCCCTCATCGAGTTTCTTGCGGCCGTAGCGGCAGGAACATATCCCAACCCCGATGTGGCCTTCGTATTTCTTGAGCCAGTAGGAAATATGCTCGATGTCCACGGACTGGTTCTCCATCGAAATCGCCTTCTCAACGGGTATGACGTGCATGCCGATACCCGATCCGCCCATCGGCACCATCGGTGTGACCTTCTCCAAAGGAAGGAAAGTCATCCTCTCGAAGAACATCGCAAGCTCCGGATGCCTGTCCATCAGGTCGGTGTTCATGTTCGTATATTCGGCGGAACCTGGGACGAACATCGGCACCCAGTATATGCGGTCTTTCCTTTCATATGTGGTTCCCGGGACCGGGCCGTCCTTGGTGTATTTGTCACCATAGTCGTATTCAAGCATTCCGAAATACGACAACTTGTCCAGGAGATTGTCCAGGGAGGCATCGTCCGGGGTGTAATGCTTGGCGGAGTTCATCTCATGCAACTGACTGTAGGTGTGATGTTTCCGCACTTTGAAGAAATTCCCCGGCAGCATATCCAGAAGCAGGTCGAGGGACGCTTCGCGAGTCACCGGGTCCATCTCGTCTTCGAAAATGCACGCAAGGCCCCAGTATTCAGGGGCATCTGTCGTCATCTTGATTTTTCCGGGGATACGGTCCGTGACATGACGGACGAACTTCAGGAGTTTCGGGTTAGGATTCTTGTCCCCCTTGTGCTTAGGGACAAACTTACTCGACATTTCAGGCATAAAGAATCTATTTAATCATTTTTTCCAGGTTCTGACTTCTCCGAGCAGCCACTCGGCGAAAACGTCCACACCTTCTCCGGTCTTGGCGCAGACAGGGAATACCTTCGCTTCAGGGTTCCGCATATGGATATATTCCCTGCACTTGTCCATATCGAAGTCGAAATACGGAAGGACGTCCGTCTTGTTGATCAGGACCACATCGCATACGGAGAACATCAACGGATACTTGAGCGGCTTGTCATCTCCTTCAGGTACCGAAAGGATCATCGCGTTCCTGCAGCTTCCGGTGTCGAATTCAGCCGGACAGACGAGATTGCCTACGTTTTCAAGTACCACCAGGTCAACGTCTCCTAGCGGAAGGTTGTCCAGGCCCTGCCTGGTCATCCCGGCATCCAGATGGCACATGCCTCCGGTATGCAGCTGGATCGACTTGATACCGGTGGCTTCCTTTATCTTCACGGCATCGACATCACTATCGATGTCAGCTTCCATGACGGCTATGCGGATCTTGTCCTTGAGAAGGTTTATGGTCCTCACGAGGGTCGTGGTCTTTCCGCTGCCGGGAGAAGACATCAGGTTCAGGAGATATACTCCCCTGGTCTTCAGTTCCTTCCTCAAATCGTCGGCATCCTTGTCGTTCTCCGCGAATATGCTTTTCTTTATCTCGATTACTTTGACTTCGTCCATATCTTTCTAGTATTTGTCCATGGTCCCGTCGATTTCTTCAGGCGTGATATCCTTCCTGTCCATGGCTCTCCATGCGAACGCGATGTAGGCCACGACGAACGGGATGAGCAGGGAGACATAGCTCATCACCTTCAGGGTGAAATAGCTGGAAGAGCTGTTGGCCAGGGTCAGGGAACTCTGCAGGTCAGTCTTGGACGGATAATAAGCCGTCCCGTTGAATCCAGCAAGGAAGAACACCGACATCACAACCAGGACCGTGCCCGGGGCGGTGAACCAAAACCCGTTGCGGGACTTCGTGAAGGCTCCCTTCCATATTCCCACCAGTACAAGCGCCACTCCTGCAAGCAGCATCACAAGCACCACCGGCATCTGAAGCAGGTTGTGCAGATATTTGAACCTTTCCATACTTACTGCACCTGCGTCGGAAACGGCATATCCGGGTCTCACCAGCAGGATCGCGGTCCAGAACAGGAAAAAGAGCAGGAAAGGGCCGGCCAAGCCTTTCACACTCCGGCGCATACTGCCGTGGATTTCCGTGTCATCCACACAGTGCAGGATATATAAGGAGCCCAGTATGGTAGCAAGCACCATAAGCGTGCAGCCCAGCAATACGGCATGGTAATCCCCCAGGGCCTCCAGGCCGTGCCAGCCGTTGCCCCATGTACTGATCACGGGGCCGGAGGGGTCGGTGATTGCCAGCTTGTCCACCGTAAAGTCAGATCCGGTAAAGAAGGTGCCGACTGCCGTTCCGACCAGGAACGGAGCCAAGATACCATTGACCATCAACGCAATGCGGAAACCTTTCTCTCCCAGCAGGTTACCCTTTTTGTGCTGGAATTCGTACGCAACAGCCTGGAATACGAATGAAATCAACAGGAGCACCCACACCCAGTATGCACCGCCGAAACTGGTGCTGTAGAAAAGCGGGAAGGATGCGAAGAACGCACCACCGAAAGTAACCAGCGTAGTGAAGGTAAGTTCCCACTTGCGCCCCGTGGCGTTGAGGATCATGCGTCTCTGAGTGTCGTTCAAGGAACGGTTGCCCAAGTGGGCGTTACCTCCTTGTACGAACATCAAGGCGACGAGCAGGCCGCCCAGAAGGGCTATGAGGCACCACCAGTATTGTCGAAGGAATTCGTATGACATGGCTTAGTTGTTTTCAGGTTCGACTTCCGGTCCCTTGCGTATAGCTCCGAGCATGATCCGGATCTCTATCGCGAGGAACAGGGCGAATACTGCAAGGAATACGAAGAACGTGGTCTTGACAGCGCCTGCGCTCAGGCTGGAGATCGCGACGTTGACCGGAAGCAAGCCCTGGATCGTCCAAGGCTGACGGCCTACCTCAGCCACTATCCATCCGCATTGACCACAAATATAGACAAGAGGTATGCATATTATGGCTATCCAAAGCAGCCAGCGCTTCCCGGCCAGCTTGTCTTTCCATGCAAACAGCAGAGTCAGGAGCAGAACAAGGGCCATGAGCATTCCCAGGCCGACCATGAAACGGAAAGCCCAGAACACCACACCCACAGGAGGAATCACATCCTCAGGTTTCTCAAGATGTCCATATCCCATATACTGCACGTTCTCTTCCATTTCGGCCGTTGCGACCGCTGCAGCCACAGGATCCGTATCCTTGAGGCTCCTGTACCTGGCAAGGGCGTCCAGGGATTCACGTCCCATCCGGATCTTCTCGCTCACCGAAGGAACCACGTTCCCGTCGTTGTCAGTATATCCATTGATGATGTCATTGATGCCGGGGACATATCCGTCGAGTTCATGGGTAGCCAATATGGAGAGCATCTTCGGGACCTTGATTCCCGGGACGATCGTGAATGCCGCTCCCCTGCCTCCGTCCCGGAGTCCTTCAGCGGCAGCCAGTTTCATAGGCTGGAACTCTGCGGCATGGACGCCGGAGGAATCGCCGGAAAGCATCACGGCACCGCTTCCGACAAGACCGACCAGGCCACCTACGATGATGCTCGAAAGGGCGAACTTGCGATGCCTGCCCTTAAGCAGATACCAGCTGCTTACACCTACCACGAATATGCCGCCAGTAACCCATCCACTGGTTACGGAATGGCAGAACTTGCTTACAGCCACCGGGTTCGAAATGACCTCCCAGAACGCTGAAACCGAAGCCATCTCGCTACGTACGGTATCAGGATTGAACGTGGTACCCACGGGATTCTGCATCCATCCGTTGGCTACCAGTATCCAGTAAGCGGAAATCGTCGCACCGATGCCTGTGAGCCAGGTGGATGCAAGATGGAAGCGCTTGGAAACCTTGTCCCATCCGAAGAACATAACTGCAAAGAATGTCGCCTCCATGAAGAAGGCCAGGATTCCCTCTATGGCCAGAGGAGCTCCGAACATATCTCCGACGAACCAGGAATAATTGCTCCAGTTGGTTCCGAACTCGAACTCAAGGATAATGCCGGTGGCGATACCAACGGCGAAATTGACAGCGAACAATTTCATCCAGAAGCGTGCAGCCTTCTTCCAGAATTCGTCTTTCCTGACGACATAGATGGTCTCCATCACTGCCATCACCAAAGCGAGTCCCAGGGTCAGGGGGACGAACAGCCAGTGATAAGCCGCCGTCATCGCGAACTGGATTCTCGACCAGGTTACTACATCCATATTGGTTTGTTATTAATCATGTTCCAAGGCATCATGGACGGCCTGTCATCCTCTCCGCCACGGTCTCGATCTTCTGTTCTTCCGTCATGCCGCTCATCGCCGGTTTGAAGAAGAAGACGCGAAGGACTGCGAAGAGAATGAATACCTTCAGCAGGATCAGCCACACCAAAGGCCTGCCCCAGGTCATATTCCTGAAGCCGTCACGGTAGAAATGCCATACCGATACGGTTATGTCCTTCAACCTACCCATCGGTTTGTAACGTTTCAAATTTACGTAATCAAAGTGAAAATAACAAGAAAAGGGTTTTTCGTATATTTGTATGATACCATCAAGGTCATTTACGATGAACAGGTTATGGATTTCCTGAGGGAACTGTCCCTCAACAACGAAAAGCCATGGTTCGAAGCCCACAAGCAGGAATACCTCCTTGCGAAGGCAACCGTCAGTTCATTGACGTTGAAGCTCTTAGAGGGAATCCATGAGTTCGACGACACCATCGGTCCCCTCACGGTTTCCGACTGTACATACAGGATTTACCGGGACCTGAGGTTCTCGAAGGACAAGAGCCCGTACAAGACACATATGGGCATATTCATCACAAGGGGTGGGAAGAAATCCGGGTATAGCGGCTACTATTTCCACATCGACGGCTCAGGGAACCATCTGATAGCGATAGGAAACTACTATACGGAGCCACGGGTACTCAAGACCTTAAGGGAGGACATCGAACTGGGAGGCGGGGACTTCCGGCGCATCATCGAAGGGCTCGACCCTTGCCTGGAGCTTGAGACCGAAGGGTCGCTGAAGAACGTCCCGAAAGGATTCCCGGCCGACAGTCCGGATGCCGGTTTCCTCAAGTTCAAGAACTTCTGCCTGGTCGGATCCCCTGACGAAAAGTTCATGCTCGACCCTGGCCTCGCCGGGCGGCTGGCTTCCATATTCAAGACAGGGAAGCCTTTCCTGGACTATGTCAACAGGGCGATAGATTATTGCCGGGAAGAAAAGAAAGAGTATTTCTCCAGCCTGGATTTCTAAGGGTTCCTGCGGCTGATCCTCTTCGGCGCCACATCGATCGCCTTGCTTGGGCACACAAGACGGCATAAGTGGCATCCTACGCATTTGGATCCGATAAGTTTCGGCTTGCGTAACTCCAGGTCGAATTCTATTGCCTGGTGGCCACCGTCATAGCAGGCTATGGAGCACCTGCCGCATCCTATGCACAGATCCTGGTTGAAACGTGGAAGGAGTACCGTATCCCTCTCCAGTTCATTATGTTCCACGACGGTGTCCCTGGCTATTCCTACCAGGGACGGGATACTCTTGAATCCCATCGCCCTCATGTAATAATCCAGACCGGAGACCAGGTCCTCGATGATGCGGTAGCCATATTGCATCACCGCAGTGGTAACCTGGAGGCTGGAAGCACCCAGGACGAGGAACTCAAGGGCATCCACCCAGTTTTCGATTCCGCCCATTCCGGAAAGCGACATTCCCTTCAGCCCATGGCTGCGGGAAAGGTCGGAGATGAACCTCAGGGCTATCGGCTTCACCGCCTGGCCGGAATAACCTCCGACGATGGTATGGCCATGCACCTCCGGTTCAGCAACGAACGACAATATGTCGACACCCGTTATGCTGTAGAGGGTATTGATGGCGGAGATGCCGTTTGCACCTCCTCTCCTGGCTGCCAAGGCCACCGGGACCATGTCAGCGACATTAGGAGTCAACTTCGCGAGAATAGGGAGAGAAGTTCCGCGGCGGACCGCTGAGGTGAACCGCTCCACCAGGACGGGATCCTGCCCGATCGTGCTTCCGAGGTCTCGGTTCTCCATATTCGGACAAGAGAAATTGCACTCGATAAGGTCTGCGCCGGCATCCTGGCACTTGGCGGCAATGGACGTCCACTCTTCCTCGTTCTGTCCCATTATCGAGGCGATGATGACCTTGGTCGGGAAATCCTTCTTCAAGCGGCGGAATACTTCCATGTTCTCCTCCACGCTGTGGTCGGAAAGTTGCTCGATGTTCTTGAATCCGCAGAACGAATTGGAATGGCTGGAGATGCTTGAGAACCTCGGGGAAGCCTCATGCTGTGGGAAATTGCAGATCGTCTTGAAACTGGCTCCCGCCCATCCGGCACTGAAAGCCTTGGCGCACATCTCATAGCTGCTCGCCACCACTGAGGAACTCAGAAGGAACGGATTCTCGAGCGGGACTCCGCAGACCTCTGAGGAAAGGTCAGACTCCGGCTTGTCCTTCAGATCCTCGAAATATTCGCGTCCACCACCCCTGAGGGAGTTCAATATCCATCTGATGCGTACAGGATAGGATTTGGCATTCAGGACACACGCCTTCTCACAAGGAGCATCACATCCCTCGCAGGACAATTCATGGAGCTTTTCCAAGGCACCCATCCCGTTCATGAAATAAAGCGAACGGAGGGAGTCGCCGGATAATATCCCCCTTGGACAAGCTGCCGTGCAAGGAGCCTCGTGACACAGGACACACCTGTTGAGTTCAGATAAGTCGATCAGGGGATATCGGTCAAAAAACTTCATGGGAGAATCAGAATATGTCTTTCTTACGCACCGGACTGCAAGTCAGCACGCAGCCGAGTTTCTTGAATATCTTGCGGTCCACCTCGCTGAGCATGACCGTGGAATGGACCTGGCAGCCGTCGAGTTCAGGCAGCTGCGCAAGTGCCCTGCGGCAATTGTCGTCCCGGTTGCTCAGGATGGAAAGCGCGACGAGCACCTCATCGGTATGCAAACGAGGATTGTGGCCGTGGAGATACATCACCTTCGTCTTCTGGATAGGCTCTATCAGGTCAGAGGATATCAGCTTAAGGCTATGGTCGATACCTGCAAGATGCTTGGTCGCGTTCAGGAGCAACGCTGCGCTTGGTCCGAGCAGAGGACTGCTCTCGGCAGTAATGATGGTACCATCCTTCAATTCGATCGCCGCTGCAGCCTTCCCGGAAGATTCCTTCCTCTCACGGGCAGCTACGGTAACCTTCCTGAAGTCAGTGGTTATCTTCAGCTGCTTCATCAGCAGGGCTATCTTGTTCACCTCAGAATCATTGCACCTGCCCTCGGCCAGTTTCTCAAGGGCGTTGTAATAGCGGCGTATTATCTCGTGCTTTGCCTGCTCGCAGCAAACCTCGTCATCGCATATGCAGTTACCCACCATATTGACACCCATGTCCGTAGGAGACTTGTAAGGGTTCTCGCCGTAAATGCCTTCGAAGATGGCATTGAGGACAGGGAATATCTCGATGTCCCTGTTGTAGTTGACGGCCTGGATGCCATAGGCGTCGAGGTGGAAAGGATCTATCATGTTGACATCGTTCAAGTCCGCAGTTGCGGCCTCGTAGGCGACGTTAACAGGATGCTTGAGCGGCAGGTTCCACACAGGGAAAGTCTCGAACTTCGCATATCCAGCCTGTATCCCCCTCTTGCTCTCCTGGTACAGCTGGCTGAGGCATACGGCCATCTTGCCGCTGCCGGGACCCGGAGCTGTCACAACCACGAGCGGACGGGTGGTCTGAACGTAATCGTTTTTTCCGAAACCTTCGTCGGAATCAATAAGCGCCACGTTTTCAGGATATCCCTCGATGGTGTGATGATAATAGGTGGTAATCCCCAGACGCTCGAGTCTCTGGCGGTATGCGGTCGCGCCTTCCTGACCACGATAATGGGTGATAACCACGGAATTGACCAGCAGCCCCCTGCCGATGAACTCGTCACGTAGCCTGAGCACGTCTTCGTCGTAGGTTATGCCGAGGTCGCTCCGGACCTTGTTCTTTTCGATGTCCACCGCACTGATGACTATCACGATCTCGGCATAGTCACGCAACTGCATCAGCATCTTCAGCTTGCTGTCTGGCTGGAAACCAGGGAGCACGCGGCTGGCATGATAGTCGTCGAAGAGCTTGCCTCCGAATTCGAGATAGAGTTTGTTTCCAAACTGCGCAATGCGCTCCTTGATGTGCTCCGATTGGATCTTGAGATATTTTTCGTTGTCGAACCCGTATTTCATAACAGACTGATTACTACGGGTTACAAATATAACATTTTTCGTTATCCATGCCAACAAAAACCGGCATCATTTTTGATTATTCCTCCGTTTCGGTTCATAAACCACACTCAACCTCAATACTTTATAAACAATGAAACTTAATCTGTTCAAGGGTCTGGCTATATGCCTGGCCATCATCGGAGGAGCCATGGCCACCTCCAGCTGTTCAAAGGAAGACCACGGTCTGACTCCTCAAGCCAGGAAAACCATCGAGAGATTCGAAGGAGAGTACAGGCTGTCATCCGTCAACTGGATCCAGGACAATGAGACCAGGTCCGGATTCTGGATTCAGATAGACACGACTGCCAAGGACGGTCTTAGCGGAGAGATCAAGCTCGATGTCATCCACGATGAAGACGACTACAGCAAGGGTACGGTGAGGATCGAGATCCCTCTGTACTTCTATGTCAATAAGTTCTTCACGTACTTCAATGCAGCCGTACCGAACTATTACAACAGTATCCCTGGAGGATATGTCATCCAGATCAAGTACGAGATCGATGACCTCGGAGCCATTACGTTCAATCCTCAGGGCATCGACGACGGACTCGACAAATTCATAAGCGGTATAAAGCTGAACTTCGACGAAGAAGAACAGATGCTCACCCTCGACCTCGGCACGACGTTCGGGGAAGGCTGGCTGTCAGACCTGCTCAACGGACTGCTGAAGGGATTCTTCCAAATCGTATTCGAGAAAGAAGTCTAACCGTCAACCTTGGTGATAGTTGCCAGGATCGTAAGGTCCTGGCTTTTTTGTACCACGAATTCGAATCCGCAGAGATACACGTCAAGGTCCGGCTCATCATCCTTTACCGGAGAATCGTAGTCGCTCGGGTCCGAGGACCAGATGCGGTACCCGACAGGCACTCCGGCTGCCTGCAGCTTCATAGTGACATCTCCCTGGCGGAGAAGGATTCCGTCTGAAACCACTTCCGGATTGGCGTAGGTAGCCAGGGTCCATCTCACCGATGCTTCCCTGTCCCCGCGTGCCTTGATCCGGTCGGAAACTTCAAGGTAGCTGCCGTCCACTATCGCCAAAGACCTTGCGGAATACTCGACTTCGCCACCGAAAACAGGGGTAAGGTTGAAGCAGCCTCCCATCCTGGAATCAGTATCATACACTTCCATAAGGGTGGCGGTACTGTCGACCATATGGTCTTTACCGTTCACGGTCAAAGTGTTGTGGGAAAGGTTGTTGTACGCGAATATCCGCCACCTCAGGGAATTCTGATTCCTCAGCCACATGTTGCCATCGACCTTCTTCATTGCATTTTCGGAGAGGGCATAAGGAGGGATCGCAGGATCGGCCGCCCACCTGTACCCATACGCATCGAACACGAACGATCCGGCATCCATGTGCCCGTGGTTGATCTCCGCACGTCCGCCTTTGGCTGCGAGATACAGCCCCTCCGGGCCAGAGCCGGCCATAGCCATCACCATTGGTTGGACTCCGTCTCCGGAAAAGAACCTGCGGCTTTCGGAAGAAGTCCCGTAGGCAGGGGTTCCTGCCCTGAAAGCGCTGATCAGGTATAGAGGGAACAGCCTGTCTGCAGCATCCTCGGGAACGAAACCTCCCCTAGACTGCGAAAGCACTGACCAATCTCCGTAACGGGATGCAAAATACCACAACTGCGGGAAGCGCGGCTTGGCAGGGTGGGCATCGGAGAAATTGTAAACATCACCGCCCGTTCCGCAGGAATTCACCACGAAACGCGGAGACGAGGCGAATCCAGGCATGGAGCCGAGACCGAAATCCTGCCCGTAAACCGATTCCAGTGCCATGCATGACAGGATCTGGAAAGCCGAGCCATAGGTCCAGTAGCTGACTCCTTCAGGATAGATACCGTCCGGCTCATAGACCGGCAGGATATGCTTTGCCTCGGATTCTATCCCACGCCGGATTATCGACCCTGCCAGGACGGGATCGTATTGATAGGTAACCAGGGCGGCACAGATCAAGCCCCCACCGCAGACCTGGTTCCAATTATTATTCTTCAAGACGAACGTCCTGGTCGTAGCGGTATCGAGCGAGGCCGTCAGTGCATATTCCTGCAATGTCCTGACGGCGTTCCGGCAGGTAGAATCAGGCAGCGCTTCCCTGAGCCAGTCATAGCCGATGGACACAGCAGCCGCCATCTCAGCCACATCCAGGAAGTGGGCAGGATGCCAGTCCGGAAAAGCACAGACCGCGTCCATGACCCCGCGGACCTTGTCCAGATACTTTTCCTCACCCGTGAACCTGTACATGTACGAGCAGGCGAAAATGTCACACAAGGCTTTGTTGCTCACCCTCAGGAGTCTCCTGCCAGATTCATCAAGCTTGTATTCCGGCAGGCTGGTGTCCGAGGCATACCTGTCGGCATTCGCGGCAAGCGCGGAATGCATGGAGGAAAGGTTCCGGTCCGTTCCGCTCTCCACCTTCATGCGCAGCCTCGCGAACTCCTCGTCACCGATGAAAAGACGCCCTCTCGAAGGCTTGACTAGCGTCCAATCGCTTCCAGGAAATAGTAATCGGCATATACCAGGGGAACGTCTATCTCGACTCCTCCCGGGAGGTTGCCGGTACTGTGGCCCAACAGGAATCCTGCGTTGCGGCCAGGCTTCGAAAGATACTTCGGGGAGCACAGGCTGGCCAGGATTGAGCAGGAATATTCCCGATACCGCCCGCCGGCGTCCTTCGGACAGTAACCGCACAGTTCCAGCAAGGCAGAAGCGGTGATCGCTGCGGCGGACACGTCCCTCGGTGCATCCGGGATGTCCGGGGCGCAATAATCCCAGTAAGGGATATGGTCGGACGGGATACGTGGGTCCGATATGATGAAATCAGCTATCGCCCGGGCTTGCGAAAGATACTTCGGGTCACGGGTATAACGGTAGCACAAGGTATAGCCGTATAGCCCCCAGGCCTGCCCCCTTGCCCATACGGATCCATCCGAATATCCCTGATGTGTACCCTTGCTCTCGATGCTGCCATCGCTGTTGTAACTGACTACATGCCAGGAACTGAAGTCCTCCCGGAAGTGGTTCCTCATCGTATTGTCCGCATGGTCGATGGCAATCTGCCGGTACTTGAAATCCCTGGTTATCTCGCTCGCCTCGAACAGCAGTTCCAGGTTCATCATGTTGTCGATGATGACAGGATAGTTCCATTTCCCGAAATCCCAGCTCCGGATAAGGCCTATCTTTTCGTCGTATCTGGAATACAGCGACTCCGCCGCCTTGATTATTGCCTTCTTTGACTCCTCGTCCCTGTCAGCGGCATACTGATGCCCGTAGCTGCAGAATACCATGAAGCCGAGGTCGTGGGTGTTCTTCATCTCCGGGACTGAATACAGCATCCCTGTAAACTTCCTGGCCTGGCTGCGGTATGTCGAATCACCGGTAAGTCCGTACAGCTCCCACAGGATTCCAGGGAAGAATCCGCTGGTCCAGTCATGCGGACCGACCAGTACAAGATTGCCTGAAGGATCGGTAGTGCGTGGGAGCCTGCCGGCGGAATCAGCTTTGCAGACCAGCGTCCTGACACATTTCATTTCCGTCCTGAGGGCTTTGTCCAACTTACGGTCCAGTCCGTGTCCTCCGGCTGCCGCGAGCACTGCGAGCAGTGACAGTATGATTTTGGGGAATACAGTCATAAAGAATGCGGTTACGTTTTGTACAAAGATAACTCTTTTCGTATATTTGCTAATTGAACGAATTGATTTTTACGATGAAACGTCTCCTCACCGCATTTCTCGTCTTGAGCCTGGTTCCGGCGGTTTCCTACGCCCAGCGTTACTCCAGCGAAGACCTCCATTTCCGCTCGCCTGCGGTTCCGAAGTATTCTGTATTCGCAGGAGACACCATCCGGTTCAACAGGAGCGACTTGTATGAGAGGATGGACCGCGAGTTGATCGCATTCACATATTCCCATTCCAACTCCCTGCTCATGCTGAAGCGCTCCGAAAGGTATTTCCAGCAAGTGGAGCCTCTTCTCAAGCTTTACGGCATCCCTGACGACCTGAAATACCTGATGGCCATAGAGAGCAACCTGAACCCGAAGGCATATTCCACGGCAGGTGCCGCAGGATTATGGCAGTTTACGAAGGCTACGGGCAAGGAATTCGGCTTGGTCATCGACGGAGAGGTGGATGAGAGATACAACATCGAGAAAGAGACGATCGCAGCATGCCAGTATCTCAAGAGAGCATATGACAGATATGGTGACTGGATGACAGTTGCTGCCAGTTACAACGCCGGAATGGCCGGTATCAGCAAGCGCCTGGCCGACCAGCGCCAGAAAACCGCCCTGAACCTCTGGGTGGTGGAGGAGACTTCCAGATACATGTTCAGGATACTGGTAGCCAAGATGTTCTTCGAGAATCCCGCCGCTTTCGGATTCCAGGTCGGCAGTTTCGAAAAATACCCTTATTACGCACCGAAGAAGGTGGTCACCGTCAACGAACCTATCGAAAGCCTGGTCGACTTCGCCGAGAAGCACGGGGTGAGCTACTATCAGCTCAAGGAAGCCAACCTGTGGCTGAGGGATACGAAGCTCCTCAACAAGGCAGGCCACAGCTACAAGATCATAATACCCGGAGACAAATAACAACATTAAAGCATAATCACCATGAGAAAAAGCTTACTCACAGTCCTCGCAGCTGCAGCGTTGCTGCTTTGCGGATGCTCGGCCCTCAGGCTCACGCCTGAAGATAAAGCCAGGATAGCCGCCCAGGTCCAGGAGAACCTGGACAACAGGAAATACACGATCGACGTCACAGAGATGCATCCCCTCAGAGGCCCGTCCCGCCAGGTAACCGGATTCTCACTGAAGATTGACGGGAACAAGATATTCTCCTGCCTCCCATACTTCGGAGTGGCTTACAACGTGCCTTACGGAGGAGGAAAAGGGCTCAATTTCGACGCTGAAATCAGCGACTACATCGACACGACCCCTAAGGCGGACCGCAGGCAGATCATGCTTGCGACATACAACGGGGAAGATCACTTCGTGTATACTATCACTGTTTTCGCCAACGGCCGCGCAAGCATTGACGTCAACTCCCGCAACCGGGAACCGATGTCTTACTACGGTGAAATGATTACCGACTAGCTAATCTGAAAGATAGTTGAGGAGAAGCTTGCGCACGTTGTCCGAAATCTTCTTGTGGGCATCGGTCGTATTCTCCAGCATCTCAGAGAGGTTCTTGAATTTGATAAGCTCGCGGACATCGTCCACGTTCCTGAATATGAAGCCTATGTAATCCTCATAGGCTTCATCTGCAGTATGTTCGAGCTCAGTCACTCTCTCGCAGGAAGTCGAAATTGAAGACAGGTTCTTCTTTATGTCCGTCAACTGGCGGATGAGGTCCGCTATGGCCACCGACTGGGATCTCGCAATCTGTGCCAGTTCCTTGAGCTGCGGATCAATGCGTTCCGGATGATATATCAGAATGGCCTTGGCTGTGTCCTTTACAACATCAAGGCAATCGTCCATCGCCATCGAAACAGCCTGGAGGTCCAGTTTGTTCACATTCATCAGCCAGCGGCCCGAAAGCATCTCGTGGAACTCCGTGAGCAAGGCATCTCCCTGTACCTCGCAAACCTTGATTTCCTTCTCTATCCTTTTCCATTCATCCGGATCATCGGAATCCAGCATCTGTACGAGCAGGACGGTGGATTTTGAGATGAATCCGGACTGTTGTGCCAGGATCGGGATGAAATCATGCTTGGAGCGATGGAACAGCAACTTAATTCTTTTGTAAAGGGACATAAGAAATATCTATCTCAGATAAACAAAACTCTAATTACAGTCCAAATTTATAAAAAACCAAAATAAAATCCTCAAGTTTCTTAATAATCCGACCACGTGACTGCCCGCAGCTTAACTTTGTATCAGGAAATCCCGCAGGCAGGAACGTTCTCCATTATCAACGCGGCGTTCTGCTGCATCCATTGCAACATTGCTTTAGCTCTATGAATCCTCAATTACTTAAACCGGGACTGACCTGCGGGATTCTTTCCCCCCGGACTATGAAGTAATGCCAAGGATGGATTCGATCCAATCACGGAACAGAACCTGATCGGATGGAGAAAGGTACTGGAAAGAATTCATGCACCCGAACATCAGGCCTCCCATCTTTCCGGCACGGCGGATTTTCCTTGAAATGTAGTCAGTCTTCCCACGACGAGGGCGGAACATCATCTGCTTCTCCCCTACATCCTCCCTTATGATACGCCCTTCCTTTTCAGCAAGCAGGTAGAATAGTCCCTGTACGTTGAACTCTTCATTATCCCTGAACCGATGCCGCAGATTCCTGGCCGTGACATCAGGATGAGCGTCCAGATATGAGGAGAGAACACTGCGGAGCATAGGATGAGGTTCGTGCGGCAGATGATAGAAATGTCCGACACCCAGGATCTCCGCCCCGTTGAGGAGGGAATCCTTATACGTAAAACGAAGATGGCCATCCTTCCGGATCCTGACGGCGCGGAGTATCTTCTGTGACAATGAGGAGCGCAACGGGGAGTAACAGACTACCTTCCCGTCCCTGAAAAGGTCTTCTTTCGCGGATGGAGAAGCAAAGAAATAGTCGTCGTTCATATAGATGAACTCCTCTGTAAGGGTAGGTATCCTGCAGATGAGGGTCTCCACTGCGAGACTGTTGAAGACAGGAATGTATTCCTTCTCTTCCTCCCGGAAAAGAGTCTCCTGATCGACAATGATCACAGGGACATCATTCTGCGGGAAATGCTTCTCCAGGAACGGCCCGAGATGGGGATCCTGTGAAGGTGTCACTATGAATATCCTTCCGACATAAGGGGCGAACCGCAGGATGGAGGCCACCGCATAGAAGATCTCGTTGCTCTGGACGGTCCTTGCCGTGCCAGCTATATCGTCAAACTTGTCCTCGCCACGTGACGTCAGGTATTTTGCCCTCCTCGCCTTGAAAACCGGGTCCTCACCATCCAACCAGGTGAGTACTGCATCTATCTTGCTCATAGTTCGAACCTGCTTTTGACCGGATACCGCTTTTCCATCGCAGACAACAGCGTCTCCCTGCACTTGATGAATTTCTCGTCCGGCATCCGGACATCATTGATGCATACGACCTTCCGATCCGGATTGTCAATGTATGACACTATACGGTCCACGGAAGATGCAGCAAGGGAGAAATGCTTGCACGGAAGTCTCCTGGATATCGCCTTCCCCTGATAATAAAGATAGTCCAGGAAGACGTACTGATTCAGGTTACCGTCACTGCGAAGAGGACTCAGTGACGACAGGATCCTTCCCTCCATCTTCTCGAAAAGGGCCTCGCATTCAGGCTTAATCATAGGAGTACAGGAATGCTGGGCACGGACGAAAAACAGCCGCCGTCCGATACCGAGAGCCTCCCTGGCTATACGGTCGGAGTTCCTGACATGTTTCTTGTACTGGTTGGTTGCCAGCATATGCTTGCTGAACCCTATCGCGCACTTATCTCCGAGGAAGAAATCATCTTCAGCCATATCGGCAACCGGCAGGGTATCGTCGTTGAAGTAAATGTACCTGTCCGACAGACCCGGGATCCTGTGGAGGAACATCTCGATGGTCGTACTGTTGAATGTCGGGAGATACTCATGTGGGATGAAATCGGAATGGAGTACGACATCTGTCCGCTCCCTGTCAACCCATGCCGGTACCTGACTGTCCCTGGAGACGACCAGATGCACCTTGTCGATGAAAGGAAGATGCTTTTCGATACCCCGGAAAAGGAAACGAAGGAAGCCCCAGTCCCGGTAGCGCTTGACAATGGCAGATCCGCCCACAGCTTCAGAATAATCTTTAAGCCAGTACGGATCGCTTCCGTCCACGTATGTTATGACAGCATCCATATCAAAACCATCAATTCCCAACCTTCCTCAAATACTCCGCAGTATAGGTCGAGCCTTCCGCGATCAAGTCTTCCGGACGGCCGCTGAACACCACTTCCCCACCGGCATCACCAGCCTCAGGCCCCAGGTCGATGACCCAGTCCGCAGCTTTAATCACATCCAGGTTGTGCTCCACGACTATCACCGTGTGTCCCTTGGACAACAGGACATCGAACGCTTTCAGAAGCTTCTCAACATCATAGAAATGCAGCCCCGTGGTCGGTTCGTCGAAAAGGAAGAGGATCCTTTCCCTGCGCATGGAATCGGAATCTTCACTGAGGGCGAGGAAATACGCCAGCTTGATCCTCTGACTCTCGCCTCCGGAAAGGGTGGAAGAACTCTGGCCCAGCTTTATGTACGACAGACCGACATCCACCAGAGGCTGCAGGCGGTGGGCCACCTGACGGGCAAGGTTGTCTTCCTGGGCCCCGAAGAAGGCAATCGCTTCCTCCACGCTCATGTTCAGTATGTCGTCTATATTCTTCCCCTTGTAGCGCACCTCGAGGATATCCGGCTTGAATCGCTTGCCTCCACATGCTTCGCAGACCATAGTCACGTCGGCCATGAACTGCATCGGTATCCTCACGAATCCGTCTCCCTGACACTCAGGGCACCTTCCGCCATCCTGGTTGAACGAGAAGTAAGACGGCGTGTAACCGTTGATCTTAGCATATTGCTGTTCAGCGAACAGCTTGCGGATGTCGTCATATACCTTCAAGTAAGTCACCGCATTGGACCTGGAGCTCTTCCCTATCGGGTTCTGGTCCACATATTCCACCCGTGTCACCCGATCAAGGTTGCCGGACAGCTTCCTGAACACGCCCGGAAGGTCCCCGGTCTGGTTGATGCGGCGGTACAGGGCGGGATACAGTATATCCCCCACAAGGGAGGATTTCCCGGAACCGCTGACCCCGGACACCGCTGTAAGCACCCCGAGCGGGAACTTTACGTCGATATCCTTAAGGTTGTGCTCCATGGCACCTTCTACGGTTATGGAATATGTCCATGAACGCTTCTGACGCACATAACGCTGCCTTTCCCCACTCAGATACTGGAGGGTCAGGGATTCTGTCCCATCCTGGTTGCCGGATCCGATGTTGCCCTGGAAGACTATCCTGCCTCCGTCCACTCCCGCCTTCGGTCCCATGTCTATCAGCATGTCCGCAGCTCGGATGATTTCTTCATCGTGCTCCACCACGACCACGGTGTTTCCTATGTCCCGAAGGTTCCTCAAGACTGAAATCAGCCTGTCGGTGTCGCGGGGATGGAGCCCGATGCTCGGCTCGTCCAAGATATACAGCGATCCTACCAGGGAACTGCCGAGGGCGGTAACCAGGTTGATTCTCTGGCTTTCCCCGCCGGATAGTGTATTGCATGGACGGCTGAGCGTAAGATATGAAAGACCGACGTCCTGAATGTATCTCAGCCTGGAAACTATCTCCTCCACAGCCTTACCGGCTATATCCCCGTCATATTTGGAAAGCTTGAGGTTGGTAAAGAAATCCAGCAGGCTGTCCACGTCCATGTCCAGGAGCTCCGCAATGCTCCGGCCTCCCACTTTCACGTACAAGGCCTCCTTGCGGAGACGTGTCCCGTGGCAGGAGTGGCATGTCGTCCTCCCGGAGAACCTGCTCAGCATGTATTTGTACTGGATCTTGTACCTGTTGGACTCGACCCATTTGAAGAATTCGTTGATTCCGATTATCGAATCCTCGTCCCCTTCGATGCTGTGACCGTCCCAGATCACGGCCTTCTCCTCTTCCGTGAGATTGCAGTAAGGCTCGAATATCCTGATTCCGTAGCGGTCAGCCACCCTGACAAGATGATCCTTGAACCACCCCATCTTTTCACCTTTCCAGCATGCGATGGCACCGTCGTATATGCTCAGGGACTTGTCCGGCACCACCAGGTCCTCGCTGATACCTATGATCTTACCCAGGCCGCCGCATTCAGGGCAAGCCCCAAGCGGACTGTTGAAAGAGAACAGATACTCATCAGGCTCCCTGAAGGTGATCCCGTCCATTTCGAACTTGTTCGAATATTCCTCCGTGACATCGTCCTTCTTCAGCACGAGGTTTCCGTTTCCCTCGCGGAAAGCCGTATCCACTGAATTGCGGAGCCTGGTAAGCAGGTCGTCCCACTCCTCCTTCGTACTCTCTCCTGCCTCCGGCATCTTCACACGGTCCACCAACAGCATCAACCCTTCAGGATATTCCCCTCCCTCGGCAAGTTTCATTATCTCCTCAATGCGAACCATGCCATCGTTTCCGAAGAAACGCGAATATCCTTCTTCCTTGAGGCGCAGCATCAGCTCCACCTTGTCTTCCCGGCCGTCCCAGCCTAAGTCGGCAAGGATATACACGGTCCTGCAATCTCCGGAGAGGATGCTCTCCATGACGTCGTTGGCCGAATGGCACTTGACTTCCCTGCCACTTACCGGAGAGTATGTGCGACCTATCCTTGCAAAAATAATCCTCAGATAATCAAATATTTCCGTAGTAGTAGCGACAGTAGAGCGAGGATTACGGGTGTTGACTTTCTGCTCAATGGCTATGGCAGGTGGGATTCCGTCGATGGAATCGACATCAGGCTTGGTCATCCTGCCCAGGAACTGCCGGGCATATGAACTCAGGCTCTCGGCGAAACGCCTCTGCCCTTCCGCAAACAGGGTATCGAAGGCCAGGGACGACTTTCCGGACCCGGAGATTCCGGTGACCACCACGAACTTCCCCCTCGGGATTTCTACGGTGATATCCTTCAGGTTGTTGACCCTTGCGCCTTTTATTACTATATTGCCCTGTTCAGCCATCAAAAAGAATCGGAAATACAAATTTCATTATTTTCATTAATTTTAGCAAACAAAACAAACATCAAGGCATGAACAAGATCATAACCCTCATCTCCTGTGCAGCCGTCTGCATCATAGCCGCCGGATGCGCGAATGACAAGAAAAACGAATCAGAAATTGAGAATCCTGTCATCGAAAACATCATGGCCCGCAGGTCGGTACGTCAGTATACGGACCAGCTGGTGCCGCGCGAAGTGCTCCAGAAACTCGCAGAATGCGGCGTGAACGCCCCCAATGCCATGAACAAGCAGGCATGGGAAGTACGAATCATCGACAAGCCGGATTATCTCAGCGAAGTCACCGAAGCGATGAAAGGATCGATGCCTGAATTCGCAAAGAATGACCCCAAGTCCCGCAATGCATTCCGCAACGCCACCGCTGCCATAGCGGTAGCCTGCCCGGACGACGAATCCGGAATGGCTCTCATCAACGTAGGATTGCTTTGCGAAAACGTCTGCCTGGCAGCCCAGTCATTCGGACTTGGGTCTGTCGTGATGGCAGGGCCGGTGATGATGATGAACACCATTCCTGAAGCGAAGCCTTTCCTGGACAAGCTCGGTTTCAGCGAGGGGTACAAGCTCCGCATAATCGTAGGCCTCGGCTACCCTGATGAATCTCCGGATGCCAAGCCAAGGGATTTGGACAAGATCAAGTTCGTAGAATAGGCTGAAGACTCAAGCCTTCTTGCAGCCCAGTACGCACCAGCGGACCACCGGGATCCGGCGGATAATCTCGTAAAGAAGCGGTGACAGTGTGAATACAGCCACTGTCAGGATAAGGTACATCACAACCGGAGGCAGCTGGGTGTACATCTTCATCATGTATCCCAGGCTTGCTATCACAAGATAATGGACTATGTAGATTCCGTAGCTTGAGCGGGTCATGTACCCGGCAAAGGCTCCGGTCCGGTCGAAACGAGCCTTGAACCACGCCATCATGGCAAGGCACATTAGCCATCCGTAAAGACAGTTCAGCGGACTTCCAAGGTACTCCGGGCTGGTGTTGTCCTGGCCGAAAGTCGTTACCGCAAGCACCGTTCCGGCCGCCACGGCACAGACCATCAGAGGGGCCCACACGCGACTCAGGAGTTCCTGGACCTTGTCATGCGCGAATATGAAATAACCCATCAGGAACGGTACCAGATAGAACAGCGGCTTGTACAGATTGTAAAGGCCGTCCGGCGATTCCGGACGGGGATTGCGGATGAGCATCTGTTCTCCCGCCCAGAACAGGACTCCCAGAAGGATGATCCAGAAGATGCCTGCCTTGCTGTCTGCTACCCGGCCCCACCAGTTGTAGAACGATTCCGACTTGTCAAGTTTGCGGACGAGCAGCAGGATCAGCGAGAACAACCACAGGTCCTGTATGAACCATAGGGGTCCGGTTCCGCTGACAGCCCACATGAAGTACCTGGCAACTCCCGTCATGCCGTCCAACGCTCCCGTCCTGGCGGCCACGGCCGTGTTGAAATAGCCAACCATCCAATGGAACACGAACAAGCCTATGGTACCCGGAACCAGAAGCTTGCGGGTGCGGGCCCTGAACCACTCCTTCCCGGAATGCTTGCCCAGCGCATACCGGGCACTGATCCCAGCCAGCAGGAAAAGCAGGGGCATGAACCATGGATACAGGATATACATCAACGCATCCTGGTACTGCGGTCCGTCGCCGAACCCGCCGATTCCTCCGAAGACACCCTTGTTGTTGTAGAAATAGATGACGTGATATAACAGCACCAGGAGCACGGTAACCCAGCGCAGGTTGTCAAGCCAATGCTTCCTCATTTAGGAAGGCCCTCCATCGCCTGGTCGATTACAGTCTGGAATATTTCGGTTTTCAGCAGGGCCATCCCCCTCTGGTCTCCCAGGACAATCAGTGCGTCTCCTGGGCTGATGTCATAAAGCTTGCGGGCATCCTTCGGGATCACGATCTGTCCTTTGTCGCCCACCTTCACGACTCCGAAGATGTAT
>ONPI01000137.1 GCA_900319685.1 uncultured Bacteroidales bacterium | reverse complement strand
GTCGAGTAGGTCTCGCCCTGGCGCTCGAAGGTGGCCTCCAGGCCCGCGATGACGCGGTCGATATAGTGCTCGTCGATCTGCGCCTCCACCTTGTAAGTGCCCACGGAATTGATCTGGCCGATCTTGGTGCCGCTGGCGATGCTCTGGCCCAGGGCTACGTCCAGCAGGCCCAGTTCGCCGTCGATGGGCGCCTTGACGATGAGGTTGGACTTGCGCTTGCGGATCATCTGCATGTTCAGCTGCATGTTGTCCAGGGACTCTTCCATCCGGTCGATCTGGGTGCTGCGGTACAGGCTGTCCTGCCTGGAGCGCTCGGTCATCAGCTCATATTTCTGCTGGGCTAGTTTATAGTCTTCCTCGGCCTTCAGATACTCCTCCTTGGCGATAAGTTTATCTTCGTAAAGGGCTTTCTGCTGCTCGTAGGCACGGCGCAGGCGTTCCACCTGCGTGCCATACTCCAGCACATTCTGGCGCACGTCCAGCTTCTGCTGCTCCATCTGGATCTGCGTGTTACGCAGGATGTTCTCCTTCTCCGCGAGTTCGGCCTCGGAGTTCAGGATGGAAAGGTCCAGGTTGTCGTTGGAGAGGACCAGAATGGGATCTCCGGCCTTGACCTTGGAGCCTTCCTCGATGAGGATGGTCTGCACGATGCCGCCTTCCTGCGGGCTCAGCTGGATGGTCGTCATCGGCTGCACACGCCCGCTGATGCGGATATAGTCATTGAACTCGCCCTTCACGGCACTCGACACCGTGATCGTATCCTTGTCCACCCGGAGCGTCTTGTTGTTCGGCCGGGCGATCAAATACACGATGAACGCCAGCAGCAGGGCACCCAGCCAATAAGGAAGCGCTTTCTTCGTGAACGCTACGCGCCATCCGGTTTTTTTCTCGATGATCTTGTCCATATTATTGATCAATATATTCTACTCCGTTATAATACTTTACAACCGCCTGCTTGATGAGGAATTTGAACAGGCTGTTCATCTCATCGGCCTGGGCTTTCAAAAAATTGTTGTTGGCGGTCTGGAACTCCAGCGGGGAGATGAGGCCCTGTTCCAACTTCTTGAGGTTCAGGGCATAGGCCTCGGCTTGAACCTCGGCCTTATGCTGGGCCTGCTGGTAGGCGGCGGCGCTGCCGTCACGGTCCTGGACGGCCCGGCGCACCTCCGATTCCACATCCCGGCGCTTCTGGTCCAGTTCGGCCGTGGCCTTGTCCAGCGCATGCCGGCGGCGGCTGATGGCCGAATGCTTGCTCAGGCGGTTCCAGATGGGAATCTGGAGGGAGACCTCCACATACTCACCGCCGTTGTTCCGGAACTGATCGCGGAAAGCGGCCGTCTGGGAGCCCTGGTAGGTATAATAACTGGTACTCCAGCCCGCGTACAGGCCGATGGTGGGCAGCAACTGCCACTTGGCCGTATTGAGTTGCCGCTGGGCATTCAACTGCTGCCACTGGGCGATCTGGACGCCCGGATTGTGGTCCAGGGCGAAGTCGACGATAGATTCTTCGGTCGCCTCCGGCTCCCTCAGAATGACCGTGTCGTCATCCTGAGCGCCAGCGAAGGATCTGAAGTCCGTATCGATGACCAGATCCTCCTCCACCGGCCAGAACATCAGGTCTGAGAGGGTCATCCGCTGCTGCTCGTACAGGTTGCGGGTGTTGATCAGTTCATACTGACGGTCGGCCAGGTCGGCCTCCATCTGGATGACGTCGGCATGGCCCTTCTGGCCCAGTTCTTCCTGCCGGCGGGCCTTGACGAGGGCCTGCCCGGCCACAGAGACCTGTTCCTCATAGACATCGACCAAACGCTTGTAATACACAACATTATAGTATGCTTCCATCACCGCCAGGCAGATATCGGCCTCCGCCTGCTTCTCCTGGGAATCGGCAATGAGCATCCCGGTCTTGGAGATCTTGTAATTGTTCACCGCCTGGAAGCCGTCGAAGAGGTCGTAGCCCGCGGAGACGCCGTAATTGTTGTGGAACGATGTCGTATTGAAATACGTATTGGTCTGCGGGTCGATGCTTCGGCCGAAGTTGTAATACGCATAGGTGTTCGCATTGATCGACGGGGTAAACAGCCGGAGCGCCGCATCCCGCCGGTCGATCTGCGCATCGCCGATGGCCGCCTGCTGGATCCGGATCTTGGTGGAGTTGGAGATGGCATAGGCCATACACTCTTTCAGGGTCATGACCGAGTCTTTCCCGAACCCGGTCTGACCAGTAGTCTGGCCACTGGCGCTGACTGTCTCAGCAAGCGCCAGGGCAACGACTACGGACTTAATGAAAAGGTTTTTCATGTCAATACTTATGTTTAACCGTGCCAAACCCAAGCACCCACCGTGCCAAACAAGTTAACTTATTGATACACAGATAAAACACAAAAAGACAGGGAGTGTAAAACCTGTAAAGTTTTACACTCCCTTTACACTTTCTTTACACTTTACACTTTTCAAACGACCGTCCCTTACCCAACCAGAAATTCGCAAAGCATCTCATACCTGATTCTACGCATTTCCGTGGCTTATTGACTTGCTTTGCGAGCCCAAAATGTCGCGCAGGGCATCCCATTGTGCCCCATAAGGGCGTTAGGGGCTCTGTGAGATGCTTTGCGAATTTTTGCAATGTCCTTTTTTGTATCCTTTGTCGGTGAGCGAATCCATCAATTTCAGTGCGATTTTTTGGGTTTCTTGCACTGTTTTCGGTGCAGATTATGGCTAAAACGTCCGGATCGGTTATTGCGATAACCTTTTTCTATTGAAATTTGGTTATTCGGATAAACTGTCTTATTTTTGTCGAAGGAATACAGATACTTATGGAAACACTCTTCAAGAAACACAGGTTATTGATCTCCCAGGTGAGTACTGACATCATCCGGGAGGCGATGGACGCCATCAAGTGGGAAAAGCAGCTGGTGGGCATACGCGGCTCCCGTGGCGTCGGCAAAACGACCTTGATGCGGCAGTATATCAAGCTCCACTATGGAATCCAGGCTGGAGAGGCCCTTTATTGCCTGATGGACAGCATGTACTTTACCAGTCATTCGCTGCTCGACCTGGCTGAACGCTTTCATCTGATGGGAGGAAAGCATCTTTTCCTCGATGAGGTTCACAAGTACCCTACTTGGAGCAAGGAAATCAAGGAGATCTTCGATCTGTATCCCGACATGAAGGTCACTTTCTCCGGTTCCTCTCTCCTTCAGATCCTGAATGCCGATGCCGACTTGTCAAGACGTGCGCTCAGCTACGATCTTGCCGGACTCTCTTTCCGCGAGTACCTCAAGTTCTACCATGGAATCGAAGTGCCGATATACAAGTTGGATGACATTCTGTCCGATCCTGATTCGATTTGCACAGATGTCTGCAACCTCTGCCATCCCCAGCCTCTTTTTGAGGCATACCTGCGTGCCGGTTACTATCCTTTCTTTGACGGGGACGAGGATGATTACTACGTTCGGATCGAAAACGTGGTCAATTATATCATTGACCAGGAAATGACCGTATTCTGCGGTGTGGATCCCGCCAATACCCGGAAACTGAAGGCCATGCTGCTTTTCCTGTGTGACAACGTTCCATACGAAGTGAATATCGCCAAGCTTGCCTCGTACCTGGAGCTGAACAAAGCTACTGTTCTGAGCTATCTGTCAGGAATGAAGAAAGCTGAACTGCTTCATCTTCTTTATTCCAGCAATGTATCTGTGACCAAGATGCAGAAACCCGACAAGATTTATGTCCACAATCCCAATATCCTGCATGCCCTGGGTTCCAGGGAGAATGTCGGGACCGTCCGTGAGTGCTTCTTCGTGAACCAGCTTTCCAAAGGGCATACCGTCGAGTATGGTAAGAGCACAGGTGATTTCGTCGTTGACGGGCGGATAACGGTTGAAGTCGGGGGAAAGGATAAGACCTTTGACCAGATTGCGGACCTCCCTGACTCATATGTCTTCGCTGACGAGATGGAGTTCCCCGTTGGTAAGAAACTGCCCCTCTGGCTTGCCGGATTCCTTTACTAAGCCATTATCTTGGCATTTTCTGAAATCCTCGTCCTTGCCCGGGACGAGGATCTTTCACATTCCTGTTATGCTGAAAACGCCATTCTACGGCCCTGTGGGCACGCTTATTGCACAATTACAAGAAAAGCAATAGCACCAATGAAAGCAAAATTGATTCTTATTTGTGTGTTGTCGGGCCTGTGCGGTAATGCTTTCGCCCAAGACATCATCCACACGATCGACGGACGTTCCATCGAAGCGAAGGTTCTGGAGATCAACGACGACGATATCCTTTATAAGACCTTTGACAACCAGGACGGCCCGGACTACCGGATGTCGGTAGGCCGTGTTGCCCGCATCGTTTTCCAAAACGGAACGGAGAAATCTTTCGCCCCGTCAACCATTCTTGTCCCCAGTCCCTATGTCCATGAGCCCTACGGCTATTATGGTCCGCTAGAGTATCGCTGGGGCCATTACTATGACCGACGGGGAAGGCTCTATGCCGAGCAGCTGCAGGATTATCTGGGCGTATCCCTCTATGGGAGTGATTACCGGAAGGCCAGCAGCCAATACCTGAGCGGCTTCTGGCTTAGCATCGGTGGCGTAGCACTGCTAGTATCTTCCATCATAAATGGTGCCATGCTTTCCGACTACAACCGAGGTGTCGCATCGATGAATATGCCCAGCAGCATGCGGGGTAATGACCATTCCAGCATAGGAGCACTTTATGTCGCCGGAGGTATTGCAGGGGCTGCCTGTCTCGGCGCCGGAATACCTTTGTGGATCAAGGGCAACCGGAAACTGAATGCCATTGCCGATGATTACAACCAGCGGTATGGGCGGAATGCCTACGGCTATAAATCCAGTCTCAGTGTCGGTGCCACGGGTAATGGGATCGGCCTGGCTTTGAACTTTTGATCCGAATGACCTTCTCAAATACGAAATCGATATGAAACGAGCATTACTCTTCGTCGCATTCATGACTTTGGCAGGATCCCTCTTTGCGCAGAACCCAGAGAACGGCTGGCCACAGCGCCAGGATCGGGAAAGGATCAGCATCGATCCCAATGGTCAGGATATTACCATCGACAG
>ONPI01000069.1 GCA_900319685.1 uncultured Bacteroidales bacterium | reverse complement strand
CGGGGAGAGCGAATGGCTGTACTACTTCGTTACAGGGCAGGAAGGCTTCCCGGTCTTCAAGGTCGACAAGGTCACCCTGACAGACGACGGACACGCGCTGGCGGACATCCAGGTCGGAATGAAATTCGAAGAAGATGACACAGCCGGAGATTACTTCCAGAATCGCTCTGTCAAGATGGTAAAATCAGGCGGCAAATGGCTGCTCGATGACTATGAGGACACGAAGCAGGAATGCCGCGACTATGTTAAGGGACTTCGCGGGAAGTACGAATCCGGAGAGATCCTCAAGTATCTCCAATCCGACGAATATTTGAAGGAGTATATTCCTGAGTTCAAGAAAAGTTTGGAAGCTTTCTATAAGAAATACGGTAGATGAAAAGAATCGTCCTCTATATTGCCGCTGCCCTGCTGATGCTTTCCTGCAGTGCCAGGAAGGAATATCAGGCACTGGAAGCCGGTTTCATGAATCCACCTCACGAAAGCCGTCCGATGGCCCTTTGGCACTGGATGAGCGGTAATGTGACGAAGGACGGAATACGGAAGGATCTCCAGTGGATGCATGACATCGGCCTTTCAGGCATCTTCCTTTTCGATGCGGCATATTCATCACCTCCGGTTGTCGAGACTCCTCTTCCTTACATGAGCGACGGCTGGAAGGATGCGTTCCGCTACGCTGTCGCCCTGGCGGATTCCCTCGACCTTGAAGTCGGCATTGCCAGTTCTCCGGGCTGGAGCCTTACCGGAGGCCCCTGGGTGAGCGAGGATGACGCCCAGAAGAAACTGGTTTGGAGCGATATACCCGTACGGGGCCATTTCCGGGGGGCTCTTCCGTTGCCATCCCGGACCGTTCCGTCGGGGGTCTTCCACGCTGTTCCGATGCAGGAAGGAATAATCCGGGACTACCTAAAGGAGATACGGGTCCTGGCGGTAAGGCAGGGCGCGGAGCCGGTGGTAGAGGACATTTCTTCATGTTATGTCGATGGAATACTCGACTGGACTGCTCCGGAAGGAGAATGGACCGTTTACAGGTTTGCATATACCTTGATAGGGACCACGAACGGGCCTGCTCCGCCTGAGGCTACGGGCCTTGAGGTTGACAAGCTGGATGCCGGGGCGGTGAGAAGGTACTGGGACAACTACCTGGGACTGTACGAGGAGGCGCTTGGCCGCAGCCTCGGCCCGGGTGCGGTAAGCAACATCGACATTGACAGCTACGAGTCCGGAAAAGGGACATGGACTTTGCGGATGGAAGAAGAATTCGAGGCGAGGAGGGGATATTCAATGGCCCTTTGGCTTCCTGCCCTTGCCGGTGAGAAGATCGGTACCGATGAGGAGCGCGAGCGTTTCCTCTTCGACTGGCGTCAGACTCTCGGAGAGTTGCTGGCCGAGAACCACTACGACCTGGCCACCGGGATACTCCATTCCCGCGGCATCAAGCGCTACAGCGAATCCCATGAGGAGAGGCGTACCTTCATTGGAGACGGTATGATGGTTAAAAGGACTGCCGATGTGCCCCAAGGGGCATTCTGGGTGCGTTTCCGGGCAGGTGTCTATGCCACCATGCCGCACATGGAAGCGGACCTTCGGGAGTCTTCGTCCGTGGCCCATATCTATGGCCAGAACATATCTGCTGCCGAAGCGTTCACCACCAACGGCCGTCCCGGGAAATGGGATGGATGGTGGGCATATCAATGCTATCCGGGCAGGCTCAAGCCTGTCGCAGATGCTGCCATGGCAGAGGGTCTCAACAGGTTCGTGATGCACACTTCCGTGCATCAGCCATCGGATGATTACAAGCCTGGTCTCGGCCTCGGCCCTTACGGCCAGTGGTTCAACCGGCACGATACATGGGCCTCCGAGGCACGTCCATGGATAGACTATATCAGCAGGAGCTGCTTCATGCTCAGCCAGGGACGATTCGTCGCCGACATCGCCTACTTGTACGGGGAGGATACCAATCCTACGGCAAGGTTCGGCCAGGAGAGGCCTGCGATCCCTGCTGGATGGAACTATGATTTCGTGAATGGGGATGCTCTTGTGAACGCTCTTGAGATAAAGGATGGAAATATTGTTTCCAAGTCTGGAGCAAGCTATCGTATGCTGGTGATCGACAGCCAGATAGAGAGGATGTCCGATGCGGTCGCCGCCCGAATCGAGGCGGTCCGCGAGGCAGGGATTCCTGTATGCGACCTAAGGGAAGGCGGGAATATGCGGTCCCTCCTTGAGAGTGAAGGAATCGGTGCCGATGTGTCAAATCTCCCGGACAGCGCCGGCTTTGTCCACCGTAAGCTTTCTCACGGAGAGATCTACTGGATAGCGAACATCTGCTCAAGGCCGAGGAATATGAGTCTGGGCCTTCGGGATTGCATGCCGGACGGATCGGGGCGGAAAGTCCTGGCGCCGAAGGTGTGGCGCGCCGACCGCGGCACCATCGAGGATGTTTC
Organism: uncultured Bacteroidales bacterium; assembly: GCA_900319685.1. GTDB lineage: Bacteria > Bacteroidota > Bacteroidia > Bacteroidales > UBA932 > Cryptobacteroides. Next base: position 7,207 of record ONPI01000069.1, on the reverse strand, counting down.
CTACCGGGTTGAGGATGGGCGTTTGTTCGTCGACTTGGACATGGAAAGGGACGATGCCGTATTCGTCGTACTGCTTGGCAAGGCTAAGCATGATTCCGTTCTCCTTCCTGAGAAAACGCCTGTGACTGAAGAGTTTCCGCTTTCATCCGGCTGGGACGTCCACTTCGTTCCGGCCATCGATCCGAAGGGCGCCGCAGACTATCACTTTGACAGTTTGTATGCCTGGAATGGGTCCTCGGATCCGTTCATCCGCTTCTTCTCCGGTACGGCCTCCTACAGGAAAACTTTCCGGTGGAATCCGGACTATGTCGCGGAGGAAGTCGTGCTGGATCTGGGGAAGGTATTCAACATGGCGCATGTTTACGTCAATGGCAAGGACCTTGGCCTACTGTGGAAGGAGCCATACAAGATTGATATCTCTGAGGCTCTTGTGGAAGGTGATAACATGCTGGAAATCAAGGTTATCGATTCCTGGGGCAACAGGCTCATCGGGGATTCCGCCCTTCCGGTGGAGGAGCGTGCCACAAAGACCTCCTGGGAATTCTATTCCCCTGACGATCCGCTGCCGGTTTCCGGCCTGCTCGGCCCCGTCCGGATACTGATAAGGTGAATATTGATAGTTGAAAGATACAGATAGACGAAAGATATGGATCCAGTATTGACTGCACTTTTGATTCCGTTCCTGGGGACCGCCCTGGGCTCGGCCTTCGTGTTCTTCATGAAGCGGGAGATGCCGCCGATGGTGCAGAAAGTCCTGCTGGGCTTCGCTTCAGGCGTGATGGTGGCCGCATCGGCGCGCTCAGCGGAATCGTCGAACCTGTCGGCGGGGCACTGGTGCTCCTGCTTGCCTCGGCCGTGCTGGGCATCATGCCGTTCATGCTGGCTTTCGCCGCCGGCGCAATGCTCTATGTCGTTGTGGAAGAACTGGTTCCGGAATATTCCCAAGGAAAGCACTCCAACATCGGAACCGTGGGATTCGCCCTCGGTTTCGCGCTGATGATGGTGCTGGATGTGGTGCTTAGTTAATATTCAATACCGAATACCAGACGGCGACGAATTCCTCGAGAGTGAGGTTGCCGTCGACGGTAAAGAGAATATCGGAATCATAGGAAGAGGTTCCTGAATAAACCTTCCCATCCTTGACCGTCGCAAGGATGTCGGTCCTGTAAACGCCCTTCCCTTTATAGATTATCCCGTCCCGGATCGTCATCACCACATCGGACTCATAGACGCTCGTCCCCTCATATACCTTTCCGTCCTTGATGGTATACATGATATCCGTCCGGTAAGGACTCGTGCCCTTGAATATCTTGTCTCCCTTCACGGTGCAGAAGATGTCTCTGTAATACACCGACGTGCCTTTGTATATCTTGGAATCCCGCAGTGTGCAGATAATGTCGGACCTGTAGCGGCCCGTTCCCTTGAATACCTTCACCACCCCGCCGTCGGCACTTGCCGTCGAAGGAGCAAGGAGGAAGAATAAGGCCATAAGATAGTGGATCATGATAGTGTCATATTAAATGCCGGAACCTTTTCCTGCAAGAATCGTTCTTTTCTGATTTGGTGAAACGGAGGATAGTCCGTATCTTCGTTCCATGAATTTTCATGGTATCATAATCGGTGCAGCCGTGTTCCTATGCATCGGCATCTGCCATCCTTTGGTCATCAAGATGGAGTACCACTGGGGTAAGCGCAGCTGGTGGATCTGGCTGGCGGCCGGACTTGTTTGCAGCGGCATGTCACTAATTGTTGAGAACCAGATACTGTCCATCATAATCGGTGGATTTGCGTTCTGCTGCTTCTGGGGTATCCTGGAGATGTTCCAGCAGGAGAAACGTGTCCTGAAGGGATGGTTTCCTGAGAATCCCAAGAGACACGGATACTACGAGTCATTGAGAAACAAAAAGTAACATGCAAGGATATTTGATGGCTCTTCTGACGGTTGTCTGCGAGATGGCCCCGTACCTGTTGCTGGGTTTCCTCATCGCAGGCATCCTGCATGTGTTCGTGCCGCAGAAGTTCTACGCCGACTATCTGTCGAAAGATAACAAATGGTCGGTCCTGTGGGCCGCCCTGCTGGGAGTTCCGCTCCCATTGTGCTCCTGCGGCGTCATTCCCACGGCCATCGGACTGAGAAACGAGAAGGCGTCCAAGGGAGCCGTCGCATCATTCCTGATAGCCACACCTCAGACCGGAATCGACTCCATCCTGGCCACGTTCTCGCTGCTGGGGCTTGGATTCGCCATCATCCGTCCTGCCGCGGCGCTCATCACCGGAGTCTGCGGCGGCCTGCTGGTCAACCGGTTCGTCAGGGAAGACGATGCCGGCATGGATGCTTCGGCCAGTTGTCATGTCGAAACAGGGAACCGTGTCTGGAGGGTACTGAAATATGCCTACTATGAGATGATCCAGAGCATCGGCGGCCGCCTTGTCCTGGGTCTGCTGGTGGCGGCGCTCATCCAGGTTGTCATTCCCGACGAGTTCTTCCTCACCTTCGGCAAGCAGCCTCTGCTGCAGATGCTGGTAATCCTCATCGTCGCTGTGCCGATGTATATCTGTTCCACGGGAAGCATTCCCGTCGCCGCTGCATTGATGATGAAAGGACTCTCTCCAGGTGCCGCGCTCGTGCTGCTGATGGCCGGCCCTGCCGTGAACCTTGCCTCCGTCCTGGTCGTAAGGAAATCCCTTGGAAGCCGTTTCACGTGGATATACCTGCTTACGATAATTGGTTTCTCCATCCTTTTCGGCCTGCTGATCAACGCCACTGGCCTGGTCGTCTCGCCTGTCGCCTCCGGTGATGCCTGCTGTACGGCGGAACCGGTCTGGCCGACGCCTTTCAAGCTCGTCTGTGCATCAATCCTTACCCTTTTGATAATATTCGCATTCGCTATGAAACTTTTCGATCGTTTTGTCCAGAAAGAGGCCGATCCTGATTCGGTCGTTTACACGGTAGAAGGTATGGCATGCAGCCATTGTGAGGCTGCCGTATGCCGGGCCGTCGAGGAGATACCGGGCGTGGAATCCGCCAAGGCCAGCGCCTCCGGGAAGAAACTCACCATAAAAGGCACCGCCGCGGAAGAAGACATCCGTGCCGCCGTCGAAAAGGCGGGATATGCTTTCAAAGGGAGGAAGGAATAGCCTTCAGCAATCCAGGGATGGTGTCAACCACCCCGTCGAAGAGCTTGTACATCAGTTCAGGCTCCATCATTTCAGGAATATACACCACCACCTTGCAGCCTTTTCCGGCCAGCCAGCCGGCTTCCGTGTGCGCGGAACGGCCGCACGGGAGGACCAGCACGCAGGTGTCCGCCCATTCCAGGGCCTCCAGGTCGGCTTTGAACTGCCGCTCTGCGAGTGGGTGGTGCAGTCCCTCGGCATATTCCCCGAAAGACCATTCCGGGGCCTTCGGGTCGATGTCGGTCCAGCGGAAGCCGTTCCCTCCATGCGGAGGGTTGCGGAAATCATAGACTTCGTGGCCTTCCGCGCGCAGGCGCTCCACCACTTCGGGGAAATACTTGTTCCTCCAGCTGGAGGCGACATAGATTCGAGCCATAAGACAATGGATTTGTTTCAACAAATATAGAGATTTTTGTATTTTTGATTCATAAAAGAGGTTCAATGACATGAAAGTACTGATGATTAACGGCAGCCCCCGTCAGAAGGGCAACACATACATTGCTCTGACAGAGATTGCGAAGCAGCTCGCGGTGCACGGCATCGATAGCGAGATAGCTTGGATAGGCAACAAGCCGCTGCGTGGCTGCATCGGCTGCGGACGTTGCAAGGACGCTCCCGGAGCGTGTGCGTTCGATGATGACGTTTGCAACGGAATATCCGCGAAAATGAACGGTGCAGATGCCCTCATCCTCGGTTCGCCGGTCTATTACGGCCAGCCGAACGGCGCCCTTCTGGCCATATTCCAGCGCATGCTTTATTCCAACGGGGCAGCATTCAAGGGCAAGCCTGCCGCCGCGGTGGCTGTATGCCGCAGGGGCGGAGGCACGGCAGCCTTCCAGACCCTCAGCATGCCGTTCTTCCTCATGAATATGCCGGTGGTTCCGTCCCAGTACTGGAACATCGTCTATGGCCTCGACCAGGGAGAGGCAGCCCTGGATACCGAAGGGATGCAGACGATGCGTACCCTGGCCAACAACCTTGCGGCCATGCTCAAGGCCACCGGAGGCGCTCCGGCACCGGGCACCGATGAACCCCGCGCCCCTATGAACTTCATCCGGTAGTTTCTGGCAAGACACCGGAGGATTTAGTATATTCGCATAGCTAATGACTGATATGATGAGAAGAGCCAAGTTCCTGTTGATCGTACTTTGTGCCCTGTGCAGTTTCGGCGTTTACGCGAAAGGGCACAAAGGGGCCCTGTCCGCCGATGGGCCTTATATTCTTTATACCGATTCCGGGGTCAGGGTAATCCAAGTGGATTCCCGCGGCAGGATTTCCGACAAGGTCCTCCCGGAGGTTCCGTCTTCCTTTACCGTGACGGACCACCGCGGCAAGGTTTCATTCGAGGTCTCGCTGCGTCCGACAGTACGGCAGGCTTGGAGGGACACCCGCCAGCCGGAGCGTCTGTTCGTGATGTCCGACCCTCACGGAAAGCTAGACTGCGTAATCAGCCTCCTTTCTGCCAACGGGGTGATTGACAAGGATTTGAAATGGTCTTACGGGCAGGATCAGCTCGTGGTGATCGGGGACATATTCGACCGTGGGGACGACGCGGTGCAGATATACTGGTTGTTCTACAAGCTCCAGCAGGAGGCCGAGGATGCCGGAGGTCGGGTGACCATGCTCCTGGGCAACCACGAGCCGATGGAGTTTTCCGGGGATATGCGTTACGCTACTCCGAAATACGAGAAACTGGCGAAGAAACTCGGGATTGAATACAGGGACCTTTTCGGCCCGTCTTCTGAACTCGGGCGCTGGATCGCCTCCTGGAATACCATAGGAATAATCGGTCGCGACCTTTTCGTCCACGCCGGACTCGGAGGGGACTTCTATCGCTGGGACATTCCAGCCGCCACCGTCAACCGCAGGATGAGCGATGTCATATTCATGAGGAACAAGGAAAGGAAGGCTGTTTCCGACACCCTGGGTTTCCTCTATGGTTCATATGGTCCGATTTGGTACAGGGGACTTGTCGTGGACAAGGAGAAGTACCGTCCGGTACAGGCCGACACCCTCGACATGATCCTGGACCGCTTCGGAGTGGAACATATGATAGTGGGCCACACCATATTCGAGGACGTAACCACTTTCCATGACGGGAGGCTGGTGGATGTCAACGTGGACAACCGAGTCAACATGGAAAAGCAGCTCGGGCGTGCCTTGCTGGTCGAAGGTGACCGCTATACGGTCGTCGGGGACAATGGCAGGATCAGGGAGCTGGTCCTCAAGGACAAGAGCCTTTTCCGCCGCCTGAACGACCAGGCTGCCCAGGAATATCTGAAGCCGGTACGTCCTGCTTCTGAGGGTCGGAACCCTTGCTGGAACGCTTTCGCCAAGAAGTTCATGTATGCTCCGGCATTCGATTTCTCACCTGTGGCCGGGGCCTCTGCCTACCGATTCACAGTCAAGGAAAAACTGAGGGGTGGGAAATGGTCGTTCGAGTCCTCCGATCCTGCAGCTGACCTTTCGCCGGTCTGGAACGATATCCGTCCGGGACATGTGGTGCTGGAAGTAGAGGCGCTGGATGCTTCCGGGAAGGTGCTCGGGAAGGCTTACGAGAGGGAATTTGTACGGGATTACCCATATTCGGGACCATACAAGGCTCCGGTCAGGGATTACCGGGAGGCTGCCCTCAAGGGTGCGCTCTATGTCCATCTCATGCCTGAGATCCAGAATTGGATAGGTTCCGATATTCCGGACATGGCATATCCTCACAATACATATCCTTGCAAGATCATCGGTGCAACCATAAGGAACGAGTGTTTCATCGCCCGGGAGCTACCTGCCCGCAGGGAGAATGCCCTTGAGGTCGCCCGCAGCGCTGCGGCTTTCCTGGTCAGGATGAGCCATCCGGAGGGGCATCCGCTGGCTTTCTTCCCGCCTACATATTACCTGGACCTGGAGGCTTCGAAGCGCGATTGGAACAAGGGTAAGACTATGACCCTGGAGGCGGCCAGCGCAGGCCATGCCTTCCTCGACCTCTATGATTTGACTGGCGAGAAGGAATGGCTTGACAGAGCGGTAGGGATCGCCCGCACATACGTCCGTCTCCAGAGGGAGGACGGCTCCCTTCCGATCAAGATCGATTTCGAGACAGCCGAGCCTGTCAACGATGTGAAGGCTGAGAAATGGATGGACGAAGTGGCCGTAGAGACCTTCGACATGACCGGCCAGTTCGAGGATGTAAATGTCAAGGGACTTCAGCCTTACCAGAACCTCACAAATTGCACGGCGGCGCCATATGCCTCATATCTCCTTGACAAAAAAGATATTACGGATAAGAACCTATCGGATGCGAAGGACCTCATCCGCCTGAGCGAGGACCAGTTCGTGCATTGGGCGTATCCGGATCTCACCGAGGACGGTTTCCCGAAGAAGAACGCCCCGTGCGTGCACGAGCAGTATCATTATGAGATGCCGGTGGACAATAGTGCCTGCAACGTAGCGAACGCCTGGCTGGACTATTATGAATTGACCGGGGACCTGCTCTCCCTGGCCAAGGCCAAGGCTATGGCGGACCAGATGACCATCCAGCAGAACGCCAACAACGGGCAGCTTCCTACGACGTGGGAGTGGCGCGATTCCAAGCGCGACCGCAACCGCACTTTCTGGGTCAACTGCTCGTTCTCGTCCGTCAATCTCCTGATGCGCATGGCTTCTCTGGAAGAAGATCTCAAGAAACTAGAAGACAAATAAGCAGATGATGAAAAAGTTAATTACCATCCTGGCGGCAGCACTCGTTGCGGTGTCGCTGCTGCCGGCCCAGACCAAGATAATGTCTCACAGGGGCTATTACGCCCATCCGGGCTCTTTCGAGAATACCCTGACAAGCCTCAAGGGAGCCCAGCAGCTCGGAGTGGAAGGCGTGGAACTCGACGTCCACCTCACAACTGACGATTCCCTGGTCATCCTCCACGGGCCTAAGATAGCCGGAAACCCATATTCCGACATCCAGAAGCTGGACTATGCCACGGTCAAGTCGTGCGTCCTGCCGAACGGCGACAGGATCCCTTCCCTGAGGGAATATTTC
>ONPI01000143.1 GCA_900319685.1 uncultured Bacteroidales bacterium | reverse complement strand
TCAACAAGGTCGAGTACCGCGTAGTCTGCCAGTCACTGATGATCGCCGACGGTTCGAAAGTCGTGTCCGATATCGGAGAAACCTCTGCAAAGAAGAGGGAGAATCCTGTAGTCCGTATTGCCGGCGAAGATTCTTCCGGCGGCGGAGCAACTCCTGTTACCCACCATACCTGGATTGCAATCGTTAAATAAGAGAGAATATGAAAAAATATATCATTTTCGCTTTCGCCGCTCTGACCCTTGCCGTCAGTTGCGTCGATCTGGACCGGAATCCGCTCTCCGAGGGATCCAGTGAAAACTGGTTCAGCAGCGAGCAGGAGGTAACCCTGGCGCTCAACGCCCTTTACAATCCTTCTCTCTGGCGCTCCGAGTGCACCCGGTTCTTCAACACTGACCGCTGGACCGACGACTGGAACCAGCGAACCCAGCTCTATGACTGGCTGGGCGGTACGATCAGCTCTGACTGGAGTCAGGGTGCGACCGACTGGGGAAACCACTACAAGGGTGTCGCCCGCGCCAATACGATCCTTTACAGCCTCGACAAGGCGAAGGACGTACTGAGCCCGGAGAAGATGGCCCAGTATGCAGGAGAAGCCAAATTCTTCCGTGCATGCTTCTACACATACCTGATCACCCTCTTCGGTGACGTACCGTACTATACGGATTACATCACCCTTGAAGAGGCTTATGAAATGGGCCGTATCGACCGTGAGGTCGTCCTGCAAGGTATCTATCAGGATTTCGACGACGCCATTGCCGCCCTGCCTGTAAGCTATACCGGAACCCAGCGCGTAACCAAGGGTGCGGCCATGGCCATGAAGGCCCGCGCCGCCCTGTACATGAACGACTGGGCTACCTGCGCGGCAGCGGCCAAGGCTTGCATGGACCTGGGCGTATATTCGCTCCATCCGGACTTCCGCGAGTTCTTCCTCTCTTCGACCAAGACCTCTCCGGAGCTTATATTCGCACTCCCTGCATCGAACACCCTCGGTATCCACTCCTATGACGAGGCTGCGACACGTTCGTTCTATCCGCGCAACAACGGTGGAACATCGGTCGCCCAGCCTTCATGGGACCTCTTCTTCGCCTTCCCTTGCACGGATGGCAAGATGCCTTGGGAGTCTCCGCTTTACAGCCATGCCGATCCGTTCGCGAACCGCGATCCTCGTCTTGCCGAGACGATCGTCCCGTTCGGCTCAGAGTTCCTGGACTACATCTACAATCCACGCGTGGACGCCACCCAGACCCTCCAGGTTTCGACCGGACAGATGGTCAAGAACAACGATTCCAAGGCAGGCTCCAAGGACTGCTCATACAATGGATTCGTCCTTAAGAAGTTCATCGATGAAGAATGGATCGATGACCGTCTGACCGACATGCCGATGAGGATCATGCGTTACGGAGACGTCCTGCTGATGTATGCCGAGGCCAAGATGGAGATGAACCAGATCGACCAAAGCGTATTCGATGCCCTCAACGCTCTCCGTGCACGCGCTTACAAGTGCGGGATCAACGAGACCTCCAAGTACCCGGCCATCACTGAGGCCAACCAGACGAAGCTTCGCAGGATCATCCGTAACGAGCGCCGCATCGAGCTGGCCTGGGAGAATCGCCGCTGGTTCGACCTTATCCGCTGGAGAGTCTGCGAAGAGGCCCTGACCATGCCTTGCTACGGAGTTCCTGCCAATGCAACCCGCAAGGCCAATGAGAAGACCCCTTACTGGTTCTTCCCGGAGGGCTTCAAGCCACGCATGACCGAATCCTCGATCATCGACCTCTCAGACCTCCAGAACTATCCGGATTACTATGTCATCAACGTGCAGAAGGCGTTCGTACCTCGGGAATATCTGTTCCCGATCCCTATCAACGAAAGGACGATCTGCCCGAAACTGACGCAGAATCCGGGATATTAGCATGATATTCAAGCATCCCCGTTCCCATCCGCCTCGCCTGGCGGATGGGTGGGGATCTTAGAGTAAGAGACTATGAAGAAAAAAGTATGGTTGATCCTGGTCCTTGCCGGGATGGTTTTCGCTTGCAAGGAAGATCCGGATCCGCAGCCTACACCAACGCCTCCGGTTAAAGAATCCGGTCCTGCGGTCGTCGAAGTAGGTGAAGTCCTTCCCGACTGGGAAGAAGGCTGGCTGGATATCCATTCCATTAACGGTGGACGTGGGGAGAGTTTCTATTACATCTTCCCTGACGGTACGACGATGCTTGTCGATGCCGCCGGCGCCCCGCAGAATGAATATACCGCCGACAAGGACGGATTCCCGTCAAAACCGAACGTCAACGTCAGCTGCGGCAGGGTGATCATCAATTACATCAAGCATTTCGCCCCTTCCGTTTCCGGAGGGAAGCTTGACTATTTCATGGCGTCCCACTACCATGGCGACCATATCGGTGCGTGGCGGAACGACTGGCGGACGACCTATAAATGGGGATACAACGACGAAGGCGGTTTCGTAATCAACGGACTGCCTGAGGTCGGGATGGATATTCCGATCGTCAAGATTATCGACCGCGGAGACTGGACTGACCGCGTCTCCGCCGATTATTTCGAGTCGGGCGGCAAGCTGCGTTACCAGAATTACACCAAATTCGTCGAATGGAGCGCCCAGAAATACGGAACTGTCCGGGAGGCCATGCAGGTGGGCCATGACGACCAGATCGTGATGACGCATGATCCAGGTAAGTATAACGGCTTCTCTATCCGGAACATAGCGGCTTCCGGCCGAGTCTGGACCGGCACCGGCACCCAGGATGCGTCCCTGATGCCGTCTCCTGAGGAAATGCTCAAGCATGCCTCTTCTAGTGAATGGAACGTCGGCGAGAACGTTTACAGCTGCGCCTTCCACCTGAAGTATGGTTCCTTCGACTACTTTGCCGGCGGTGACCACCAGTACAACGGCCGTTCCACCTATGCCTGGAAGGACATCGAGGCCCCTATGGCGAAAGTCATGAACAAGGTCGAGGTCATGAAGGCCGGCCATCACGGCACGGGCAACACCAACAGCAAGGAGTTCCTCGCCGTGCTGAAACCTGATGTGTTCATCGCAGCGACCTGGCAGGACGTCCAGCCGAATCCGGAGACGATCAAGCGTGTCGTGACATCCAACGACAAGGTTATGCTTTTCACGACCAACATGGCGCCGGAGAATCTCCAGCTCATCCAGGATTCCGGTACTCCAGCCAGCCGTTTTTCGGCCACACAGGGCCATATCGTAGTCCGCGTGGAACCATCCAAGGTGAGATACTGGATATTCGTGCTTGACGACAGCAACGAACAGTATAAAGTTAAAGCCAAGTTCGGACCGTTACGTGCCCAATAGCGTATGAAAAGAATCTTGCTTGTAATGGCCGCCCTGGCGGTCTCTGTCGGATTCATGCGGACTCCGGTCGCCGTCAAGCCCGGGAAAGTGCTCCCTCGCTGGCAAAAAGGATGGCTGGACATCCATTCCATCAATGGAGGTCGCGGAGAGAGCTTGTTCTACATATTCCCGGACGGGACTACGATGCTGGTGGATGCCGGCGGTTCGCTGCCTGAGGAAGACTATCCGCTCAAGCCGCCCGGAGTTCCATCCAAGCCATCCAAGGATATATCCTCCGGCCGTGTAGTTACGGATTATGTCCGCCACTTCTCCCCATGCGTTTCCAGGAAAACCATTGACTATCTGATGGTTTCCCATTTCCACGGGGACCATTTCGGCCTGCTTTCACCGGACCCCGAAGCGGATGGAGTACGGATCCATCCTGAAGGAGGATTCCAGATGGTCTCCGTAGCGGAGGTCGGCGCGAACATCAAGGTCGGAACCATAATCGACCGAGGAGATTTCTCGTCACGAGCCTCCAAGGGCTACCGGAACGAAGCCTCCTGGGGACGGTATATGAATTACCGCAAATTCGTAAGCTGGAGCGAAAAGGCAAACGGCTCGGTATATGAACCGATGCGGGTCGGCCGGGACGACCAGATCATCCTCCGC
>ONPI01000180.1 GCA_900319685.1 uncultured Bacteroidales bacterium | reverse complement strand
TTCGATGCAATAATCTAAACAAGAATCGAATGAACCTTAAACAATTCTCACTGAGCGCCATTGTGATGGCCCTCACGCTGATTTCCGCACCGACCCCTGCAAGGGCTCAGGACACGACTATCAAGAACAAGCATCAGGCTGAACTCCTGGTCCCGAGACCCGGGAGGGAGTCAGTCAAGTCCCTCAACGGAAGCAAGAATGCACTTGATACGCTTGACACCGCCGACCCTTTCATCAAGATCCTCCTCTTCTCGGACTATACCTGGAAGTACTGGAAGGACCCGAGCTATGCGAGGGACAGCAAGATATTCAATGAATACTGGACCCATGAGAAGCCTGATCCTTACGGAGTCGAACTTTCGGAACTTCCGAACGAGATCGCTCTATGGATTGTGGACACCCTCAGCAGCTACCGCTGCCCGAGCATAGGTACTCCTTCTTCACACTTCGGCTACCGTCATCGCCGCAGGCATCAGGGTGTCGACATTCCGTTCCAGACAGGAACCCCTGTTTATGCCGCTTTCGACGGGAAAGTCAGGATTTCAAAGTATCACAAAGGATATGGCAACCTGGTGGTCATCCGTCACGACAATGGACTTGAGACGTTCTACGGGCATCTTTCCAAGATTTACGTCGAGGACAACGAATGGGTCGATGCAGGTTCCATCATCGGCCTTGGGGGCTCTACGGGGCGTTCTACCGGACCGCATCTCCACTTCGAGACCCGCTACAGGGGGCTCTACGGGGCGTTCTACCGGACCGCATCTCCACTTCGAGACCCGCTACAAGGGCTATGCGTTCGACCCTGAATGGCTGATCGATTTCCCTTCGGGGACTCTACGCCACAGGCTGTTCGTGCTCAAGAAGAAGTACCTGAACGCCGGCAGCAAGTATGTTCCGGAGAGCGAGCAGGAAGAGATCGACATCATAGAAGGTGACGAGCAGGAACGCCAGGAGGCTATACGCAAGGCCGAAGAGGCCAAGAAGGCTGCCGCGAAGGCCAAAGCCAAGAAGGCAGCTGCCGCCACCCAGTACCATACCATCCGCAAGGGTGACACCTTGGGCGCGATTGCGAGGAGGTACCATACCACTGTAAGGAATCTGTGCAGGCTCAACGGGATTTCTGAAAAGACGGTCCTGCGGCCTGGCAGGAAACTTCGAGTAAGATGAAACTGAAGCTTCTTTTTGTTTTATTGGGCTCCGTACTGATGCTGCATCCGTGCGGGGCTCAGAACGTTTCCGGTCAGGACGCGCTTTTCCGCGGGAAGATGTCCGACAGGTATTCCTCGAACTTCAACGGTACTCCTTACTGGGATGCAGAGGGATTCATGCCTGGATCGATTCTCTACAACGGGAAGCGGTATGACGGGGTGTATATCAATGTGGACGCCGCGCTCTGCGAGGTCAACGTAAAGCCGTCTCCAGAGATTGCGGCGACATCTCCCGACCGCAACCAGGTCTCATGGTTCACCAGAGGCGGGAAGCGCTTCGTGAACCTTCAGTACCTTGGGGTCGAAGGGGCCAGGGAGGGTTTCTATGAGGTCCTGTTCGACGGGAATGTCTCCTTGCTCAAGCGGGTGGACAAGTTCCTGCACAAGGATACCGGCAACCACAACACCGAGGGCATGATCGGCTACGAGGACTCGAACTACCAGCACGATGTCCTGTCATTCTTCAAGATCAGCACCGAATATCTCTATCTCAAGGACGGAGAACTCGTGAAGCTGAAGAACAGGAACGCCCTTCTGAACATGTACAAGTCCGGAAAGAGGGAATTGAAGGCCAGGATGGCCTCCGGCGGCTTGAGAGGCAGGGGAATTCCGGATGACACTTGGTATCCGGAGGTGATGCGGCTTGCGGAGTCGTCCGAGGGGACTGGCGGCCAGCTCGAGGCGGCTGCACGGATATGGAATCCTTCGTCAGGTTCGTCCATCCACAAGGAGACTCCTTCCGTATATGCCCCTGTCCTGAAGTCCGAAGGTGGGAATGACCTTCCTGAAGGGTATTTCCTGGAGTCGACCTCACAGTCGGCCGACGATGCATCCGAGGTATCGGTTGAAGCCCTCTACCAGAACAAGATATACAAGATAGGTGATCCATCCAAGGGGCAGCGGTCCAGGGCAAAGGTTTCCGGTACCGTAAGGGATGCTGCCACAGGTAAGCCTATGCCTGACGTGACAGTCTGGGACGATGTCACTTCTTCCTACACCAGGACCGATTCGAGAGGCAGGTATTCACTTACTCTACCATGCGGATCCAACGTTATCAATTTCAGCGAGATGACCCGTCAGGAACTGAACCTGAAGGTAGAGATCAGCGGCAATGGCGGACTCGATGTGTCGATGAGCGAGAAAGTGACCCAGCTCAACAGCGCTATCATTTCCGCAGAGAGCAGGATGAACCACATGATGGCCAAGATGGGGCTGGAAAGGGTCTCCATGAAGACGATCAGCAGGATCCCGTCTGCATTCGGGGAAGGGGACATACTCAAGGCGGTGATGGCCCTTCCGGGTGTCAAGACGGTGGGTGAAGCCTCGGGCGGATTCAATGTCAGGGGCGGTGCCTCGGACCAGAACCTCATCCTCTTCAACGAGGGCACCATATACAACCCCAGCCATATGTTCGGAATATTCTCGGCTTTCAATCCGGATGTCGTGGACGGAGTCGAGCTTTACAAGAGCTCTATTCCGGTCGAATATGGCGGGAGGATTTCTTCCGTGCTCAATGTGAGAGGCAAGGAAGGAGACACCAAGAAAGTTAAGGGTTCCCTTGGTTTGGGATTGATTACCAGTCGTTTCCATATGGAGGGACCTCTTGGCAAGGGAAAGACCACATTCGTGATCGGAGGCAGGACCACCTATTCCGACTGGATCCTCGGCCAGCTTCCGAAATCCAACAACTATGCTGACGGAAAGGCGGATTTCTCGGATGTCAACCTTGGGATCACCCACAGGGTGGACAGCCTGAACACCATACAGCTGTTCGGATACTATTCCCGCGACAGGTTTTCCTTCAACCAGGATACCACGTTCCGCTACAACAATCTGAACGCGGCCCTGAGGTGGAGGCACAAGGGCAGCGGGAGCACTTCATTCGTGGCCAGTGCCGGATATGACCGGTACAGCAACGAACTCGAGAATTTCGAAACCTTGACAGAGGCTTACAGGCTGAATACCGATATCCATCAGGTTTTCGGGCGCCTGAAATTCGAAACCCTCGCCGGCAACCATACTTTCAGCTATGGAGCCGAGGCTGTGGGATATGGCCTGCAAGGCGGCCACATGGCTCCTTTCGACGAGAATTCCCTCGTCCTGGACCGCAAGCTCCGGACCGAATACGCCCTCCAGCCTTCGGTTTATCTCGGTGACACCTGGAGGATCGATGAAAAGATTTCACTTGAATACGGCGGCAGGCTTTCATCCTTCCTGGCGATGGATCCTGCGAAGTTCTACTTCGGGCCGGAATTCAGGATGTCCGCCAAGTATTCCTTCACGCCGAACCTTTCGGTCAAGGCAGGGGCCAATACTCTCAGGCAGTATATCCACTTGATTTCCAATACTTCCTCCATATCTCCGA
>ONPI01000114.1 GCA_900319685.1 uncultured Bacteroidales bacterium | reverse complement strand
CTCAAGACCGAGGCTGTCATCGAATATGAAATCACCGCCAACCGCGTGGATGCTTCCTCGCACATCGGTGTCGCCCGCGACCTGTATGCCTGGATGCAGCTCAACGGCATCCCTTGCAAGTTCTCCTATCCTGACATCAGTGCATGGAAGGACGGCGAAGGCGCCGGTATTCCGATCGAGGTCGTGGACCGTACCGCCGCTCCAAGGTACTGCGGCATCACCGTGAAGGGAGTCAAGGTCGGCCCATCCCCTGAATGGCTCCAGAAGAAGCTGCTGTCCATCGGTCTCAGGCCTATCGACAACGTAGTGGACATTTCCAACTTCATCCTCTGGGAGCTCGGCCAGCCTCTCCATACCTTCGACGCTGACAAGATCTCCGGCGGAAAGGTGATCGTCAGAAGGGCTGGAGAGGGTGAAAGGATAGTGACCCTTGACGAGCAGGAGCGCAAGCTTTCTGCCGAGGACATCGTAATCGCGAACGCCGACGGTCCTATGTGCATAGCCGGCGTGTTCGGAGGAATCGACTCCGGAGTTACCTCGTCCACCACCAACGTATTCATAGAAAGCGCATATTTCGATCCCGGCTCCGTCCGCAAGACTTCCAAGAGGCATTCCCTCCAGACTGACGCTTCGTTCCGCTTCGAGAGAGGCTGCGACCCGCAGATAAACGAATATGCCTGCAAGAGGGCAGCCCTGCTGATCCGCGAAGTCGCCGGCGGCGAGATCGTCGGAAAGATGGAAGAGTTCTATCCGGAGAAGATAGCCAAGGCTGTCATCGACCTGGATTACGACCGCATCGAAGCCTTCATCGGCAAGAAGATCGGACACGATACCATCGAGAAGATACTTACCGGCCTTGCCTATGAGTTCCTCGAGAAGAGGCCTGGCGGAGCGAAGGTCGCAGCCCCGTCCTACATGATCGACGTGACCAGGGAATGCGATGTGGTCGAGGAGATCCTCAGGATTTACGGGTACAACAACATCGACCTCCCTCAGCATATGAAGATGTCCGTGAACGCCACTCCTTCACCGGAGCCTGAGGCTATCCGTAACGGAATATCCAACTTCCTGGCTGCCAACGGATTCGTCGAGACGATGAACAATTCCCTTACCAAGAGCGCATATTACAAGGGACTGGTTTCCTTCCCTGAGGAAAAGTGCGCGGCTATCGTCAATCCTCTCAGTTCAGACCTGAACGTGATGAGGCAGACCCTCCTGTTCAACGGACTCGAAGTCATCTCATACAACATCAACAGGCAGATTTCTTCCATGAAGCTCTTCGAATATGGTTCGGTTTACAGCCGTGACCCTCAGGGCGATGGAAAGACCCTGGCTTCGTACGAGGAGCATCCTGCATATGCCCTGTTCATCACCGGGCCTTCGGCCAAGAGCTGGAACCGTCCGGGTGGCAAGAGCTCGTATTTCGACCTGAAGGGTTACGTGGACCTGCTTCTCAGGCGTTTCGGAGCGGATATCTACCAGATGGAAGCAACTCCGGCTCCTGCGGACATATTCAGTGAAGGGGTCGTCTATTCCCTTCCTGGTCAGCATCTCCCGCTGGCGGTCATGGGAACGGTCCTTCCTGCCCTTGCCAGGAGATTCGACGTCAAGCAGCCGGTGTTCGCTGCTGAGATCAACTGGAATACATTGTTCATGCTGGTCAAGAGGGACAAGGTTTCCTTCAAGGAGATGCCTAAGTTCCCGGAGGTCCGCAGGGATCTCGCACTCCTCCTGGATGAGAGCGTGAGCTATGGCGATCTGAGGAAGAGCGCGTTCAAGTCGGCAAAGAAGTTGCTGAAGCAGGTTACACTGTTCGATGTCTACAGGGGCGACAAGATCCCTGCCGGCAAGAAGCAGTACGCTCTGGGCTTCGTACTCCAGGATCTCGAGAAGACCTTGACTGATGCAGACGTGGAAAGGATCATGGAAAGGATCCTTTCCGCATTCCAGAACGAATTCGGAGCAACACTGAGATAACTGACGATGAAAAAGACTCTCAAGATGGTTCTTCTCGCCGCGGTGATCGCCGTGGCCGTGGCTTCATGCTCTGACAGGCCGAAGGTTATTCCGGCCAGGAAGATGGAGAAGATCTATCGGGAGATGTTCATGGCGGACCAGTGGATCATCAAGAATCCTGAAAAGAAGCGCAAGGCGGATACGACTTGGCTGTATGTGCCCATATTCGAGAAATATGGCTATTCGGTCGAGGACTACAGGCACAGCGTGGATCATTACCTGAATGATCCTAAACGGTATGCCGAGATGCTGGAACGGGTGCGCAAGAGCCTTGCGAAGGAATACGGCCCGCTCAACAGGAAGCTGGTCAAGGCCGCCGAGGCGCGGCACAGGGCAGATTCCCTGGCGCAGGCTCACAAGATATTCTCCGCAGATGATTTCATCAACCTGTACGACTTGACGTATGTCAGCCAGATGACGGACAGGATCGATTTCCAGCGGAACAAGAGAGGGGTCTGGTATCCTGAACCGGTCGTGGAAGACACCGTGTTCCGGGGACCGGAACTTATAATCAAGGACACATCTTCAGTCGAGGTGGAAGAGCACGACCCAACGGAGGATCTGAGGATATGGAGAAGGTAGCTGCAAGATACGTTTACACCCTTGACGGTGGCGGGCCGATCCGTGACGGATACGTAGAATACGGTCCGGACGGAGTCGTGGCCGGTGTCGGGCAGTGCAGCAATCTGGATTCCGAGAAGACCTTCATCGAAGGGGCCGTGGTCCCGGGTTTCGTCAATGCCCATTGCCACGTGGAGCTGTCATATATGTGGAAGCTCTTCCGCAAAGGTACCGGGATGGCCGGTTTCATCGACCAGATCAACGCCCTCCGGGATACCAAGCCTATGGAGGAAAAACTGGAGGACATCCGGTTCCGGATGGATCAGATGTGGGAGAGGGGAGTATCGGCCATGGCGGACATCAGCAACTGTGCCGACTCTTTCGCCATCAAGCAAGAGTCTCCGATGTACACCAGGACATTCCTGGAGGTCTTCGGGACAGAACCGGAAGACTGCCCTGAGGTGATCAAGGCCGTGCTTGAGCTGCAGAGGAAGGCCGAGTCATTCGGCCTGGACGCGGCTCCGACCCCGCACGCCTGCTACACCATGAGCCCCGAGCTCCTGACCGCTTCTTCCAGGGAAGGCCTGAAGTCCGGATTCCTTTCATTCCATTCCGAAGAGACCCAGGAAGAGGAAGACATGCTCAAGTTCGGCAGGGGACCGATGTGGGACAACCGCAAGGCTGCCGGAATGAGCGTACCTCCTGTCTGCGGGAAGTCTTCCCTTCTGTATTTCATAGACAGGCTGGCGGAAGTCCATCCTGCTCCTTTCAAGGAGAACATACTGCTTGTCCACGAGGTCTGCATGGACCAGGAGGGAATAGATGCGGTAAAGAGAGTGATGGAGCATCCTTTCATAGCCCTTTGCCCTTGTTCCAACCTGTTTATCCACAATGCGCTGCCGGATGTTCCTCTAATGAGGAAGAACGGACTGAAGCTCACTGTCGGGACCGATTCTCTCTCAAGCAACGACGACCTTGACATTGTCAGGGAACTCCTTTGCTTGCAGGAGCATTTCGAAGGGTTGGAACTGAACGAACTTCTGACGTGGGCCTGCCTCAACGGAGCCGCCTTCCTGTCCAAGGAAGACACGCTTGGATCGATACAGGTCGGAAAGAAGCCCGGCCTTGTTGCAATAGAAAACCTGGATGCCGAAGGCCGTTTGACGGCCGGAAGCCATTCACACAGAATCGTATGACGTCATGATGCGCGAAGAACTGGTATTCGGCCCTATCCACTCCAGGAGGCTCGGTTCATCCCTTGGGATAAATCTTCTCCCAAGGAAGGGCAAGCTGTGCAACTTCGACTGCATCTACTGCGAGTGCGGATGGAACAAGGACGGAAGGACGGACGAGAGGCTTCCTGATGCAGGAGAGCTTTCGGAAGCCCTTGAGGCCAAGCTGCTTGCCTGCAAGGAGGAGGGAGTAGGAATCGATTCGATAACCTTCTCCGGAGACGGCGAGCCTACCCTCAATCCTTTCTTCCCGGAGATTATCGACATTACCATCGCATTGAGGGATAAGTATTTCCCTGAGGCAAAGGTTTCCGTCCTGTCCAATGCTACAAGGATTGGGAAGGAAGAAGTGTTCCAGGCGTTGAGGAAGGTTGACAATCCTGTCTTGAAGATAGATGCTCCTTCTGATGACCTGGCAGCCCTGGTCAACCAGCCGTATGCCGGCTACCACGTTGAGGATGTCGTACGGAACCTGGAACGCTTCGGAGGGAACTTCGTGCTGCAGACCATGTTCCTCAAGTCAGCTTCTTTCGATTCTTCCTCGCCGGAGGTGCTCGAGGGATGGATGGATATTGTCAGGAGACTGCGCCCGAGGGAGATAATGGTATATACCCTGGACAGGGAAACTCCTGCCGAAGGCTTGGAGAAGTTCACCGTGCAGGAGATGGAAAGTATGGTCCGGCCTCTGTTGGAGGAAGGTTTCCGGATACAGATAAGAGGATGAAACTAAAACAATAAGATATATTATGGAGTCATTGTTCGCAAAGTATGGTTATACCCCAGACATTGATTACATCACCAAGAGATTGGATGCGATCGCTCTGGGCATCGACAGCGTAACTTCCCCTGCAGTCCTGAGGAAGTGCATGTCCATCATGGACTTGACGACACTTCACACGGAAGACACGGTTGCTTCCGTGAAGAAGCTAGTCGCCAAGGTCAATTCCTTCATGAACGACTACCCGGACTATCCGCTTCCGGCGTCCATCTGCGTCTATCCGAATTTCGGAGCGGTAGTGAAGGAAAATCTCGTGAGCGGGGATGTGCACGTTACCACGGTGGCAGGTTGCTTCCCGACATCCCAGAGTTTCCTCGAAGTGAAGGTCAAGGAATGTGAAATGGCAGTCGAGGCCGGTGCTGACGAGATCGACATCGTCCTGGCCTTGAATGCATTCATGGCCGATGACGAGCAGGCGGCCAGGAAGGAGATCAGGACCATGCGCGCTGCCATAGACGAGGCTGCCGCAAAGGCTGGCAGGAAGGTGGTTTTCAAGGTGATCCTCGAGACCGGCATGCTGGTTACTCCGGAGAACATAGCCAACGCTTCATTCATCGCCATGGAAGAGGGTGCTGACTTCATCAAGACTTCCACCGGTAAGGTCAGCGTGAATGCAACGCCTATGGCGGCATTCGTCATGTGCGAGTGTATCAAGGCATATTACGAGAAGACCGGGAAGAAGGTAGGCTTCAAGGCTGCCGGCGGAATATCTACAGCCAAGGATGCCGTCTGCTATTATTCCATCGTGAAGACCGTCCTCGGAGACGAATGGCTTGACAAGGACTATTTCCGCTTCGGAGTGAGCCGTCTTGCCAACGCTCTCATGTCCGCCATCGAGCAGAAGACCGTAGTATATTTCTAGCCGTTGATTCCGGTGCGTTCCACGCCGCCGTTGTCCTTGACGATGTTGTCGTCCGGGATGGCGGCGGCGATG
>ONPI01000177.1 GCA_900319685.1 uncultured Bacteroidales bacterium | reverse complement strand
GTGATCTGTCTCATTTGTATGACAATACCATCATCAACCAGATCTCTGGTCATGAGACGATCATCGTTAACGAGAAAGGCGTCAAGCAATATCCCGTCGAACTCAAGACCATCATGTTCATGGCGACGAACAAGCCTGTCCGCATCACTGATGCCCAATCAGGATTGATCCGTCGCCTTATCGATGTCTATCCTTCCAATCGAACCCTTCCCAATGCGGAATATTTTGAAGCGATGGATGGCATTCGATTCGAACTTGGTGGTATCGCATGGCATTGTCTCCAAGTCTACCGTAGCATGGGCCCAAACGCCTATGGTAGCTATGTAGCCAAGGAGATGATCGCCCGTACGAATGATATTTACTCCTTTCTGTCCTCGGAACTCGATCGATTCGAGGATGGCACACCGATTGAAGCCACGACATTGTGGCGTGAATTCAAGACATGGTGCGAGGAAGCGAACATCGACGTACGAATGAAGCGTGATGAGTTTATATTTGAAGTCGGCAATTACTTCGAGAAGACCGATCGAAGTAGGGTGAAAGGCCGTGTCTCCAGCAGGAATGCGACCTTCACCGACTTCAAATGGGATAAATTCGCCTCTGATGGTGATACCTCGGAAGACCAGCCGGATATTCATAAGATCAAGCCGTTGGAACTCAACTCCACAGAGTCGAAATTCGATGCGCTTGCTGCTGACTATCCGGCTCAGTATGCAGCTGCCAATGATATTGGTGGTCCATTGAAGCGGTGGGATGACGTCACCACCACATTGAAGGACATCGATACCACGAAGCTGCATTGGGTCCGGGTTCCTGAGAACCATATTGTCCTGGACTTCGATCTTCGAGGTCCCGACGGCGAAAAGAGTCTGGAGGAGAATCTGCTTGCTGCAGCGCAGTATCCTCCGACCTATGCCGAGGTATCCAAATCAGGCAATGGCGTGCATCTCCATTATATTTACGATGGCGATGCGGAACGGCTCAAACCATTGATCGATGAGCATATCGAATGCAAGGTCTATAAAGGTCGTTCGGCTCTTCGACGGAAACTCAGTCGATGTAACGACCTGGACGTTGCTCATATTTCCAGTGGGTTACCACTCAAAGGAGAAAAGACCATGATCAATAAGATGGTCCTCAAGGATGAAGCGCATATCCGAGCGCTCATCCGGGGCAATCTGAAGAAAAAATACCAACCCGGTACTAAACCGAGTATTGACTTCATTTGTAAGATTCTCGATGAAGCCTATGACAGCGAGATCCAGTATGATGTCACCGACATGCGTCAGGATGTCATGAACTTCGCCATGAATTCCACACACAATGCAAAGTATTGTATGGAATGTGTGGCGAACATGAAGTTCAAGTCGGCACATGAGGATATTCCGGAGGCTGAGAAGCCCACAGATACCTCGGTGTTGACCTTCTATGATGTGGAGGTCTTCCCGAATCTCTTCATGATCTGCTTTAAGGACAGTGACAAGGACCACGTCCAGACATGGATCAATCCTCCCGCCAAATCGGTGCAGGCACTGTGTACGAAGAACCTCGTTGGGTTCAACAATCGACGGTATGACAATCATATTCTCTATGCATGGGGATGGCTTGGGTATAGCAACAAAGGTTTGTATGACCTGAGCCAGGCGATTGTGACAGGGCAGAAGGGATGTCAGTTCCCGAATGCCTACAATCTCTCCTATGCGGATATTTATGATTTCTCGTCAAAGAAGCAGAGCCTCAAGAAGTGGGAGATCGAGCTCGGTATCGACCATCACGAATTGGGTATGCCGTGGGACCAGCCAGTACCAGAAGACAAATGGCCATTGGTGCAGTCCTATTGCGAGGATGATGTTCGCGCCACCGAGGCGACGTTTAACCATCTGCACGAGGACTTCGTCGCACGACAGGGTCTTGCCAACCTCTCTGGTATGACGGTCAATGACAGTACCAACCAGCATACAGCGAGGATTATATTTGGCGATGATCGACATCCGCAATCTCAATTCCCATTCCCCGATCTTATCGAGGTGAGTATCCTGGCGAGGGTGGTTATGTGTGGGTGTATGGTATGCCCAATGGAGATGGACCACAGTACGAGACCATGGAACAGAGCTGGGTTCTAGATGGCCCGACAAGGCTCAAGCAGTTCGAAGATGCATATTCTGAGATTGGTTTGAGCTTCAAGGAAGAGCATCCTGGTCTCGCCAATAAGCTCGAGAGTCTTCCTGCCGCTGATGTTACTCGAGGCAATCCACCGGTTGATCCTGATGGGAAGACGCTTGGTGGCATGTTTGGTAATGTGGCGCTGTTGGATATTGCATCTATGCACCCGAGCTCGCTTGAGGACATGAACTTCTTTGGTCCATATACCAAGCGGTTCAGTGATATTAAGCAAGCCCGTATCGACATCAAGCATAAGAACCTAGAGGCTGCCAAGACCCGTATGGATGGCGCATTGGCTCCATTGCTCAAGGAAGGTGAGGATACCAAGAGCCTGGCACAGGCCCTGAAGATCGTCATCAATTCTGTGTATGGTCTCACCAGTGCCAAGTTCCCCACCCAGTTCAATGATGTGGCGAATGGTATGCATGACCGGAACAAGGACAACAAAGTCGCCAAGCGCGGGGCGTTGTTCATGATCCTGCTCAAGCATAAGATTCAGGAACTTGGGTACACTGTGGTCCATGTCAAGACGGATTCGGTGAAGATCGCTGATGCGGATGAGTTCATCATTGCATTCGTCAATGATTTCGGCAAGCATTATGGGTATATCTTTGAACATGAGGCTACGTATGATCGTATGTGCATTGTGAACAAGAGTACCTATATTGCTCATTCGGCCTATGGCGATCATATGGGCGAATGGACGCCGACTGGGACCCAGTTCCTGCATCCATATGTCTTCAAGACGCTCTTCAGTAAAGAGCCCATTGAATTCAGGGATCTCTGTGAAACCAAGTCGGTCAAGACCGCTATATATCTGGACTTCAATGAGGGATTGTCTGAAGACGAGCATCGATACGACTTCGTTGGTAAGGTGTCTGCCTTCAGTCCGGTGAAACCAGGTGTTGGTGGTGGCTTGCTCATGTGCGAACGTGGGGAAGGCTATGCCGCGGTCACTGGTACCAAGGGATATCGATGGAAGGAATCGTCCTATCTTCGTGATAACCATAAGACTGATGAAGTCGACATGCGATATTACGAAGAATTGGCCGGTGACGCCATCGATACCATTAATAAATATGGCGACTTCAGTTGGTTTGTTGATACGACATATGCATATGTGTCACCGAATCACGAATCCAACACATTACTCGAAAGGCAGGTGAATGGGAATGATCACTGATGAAGTATATTTGCGATGGTGATGGTGCTCGCCTTGCATGCCAACGGCGCCGCCGGCCCCTTTGTTCCCCGGTGCGAAGCAACGGGCGGATCGGTCGAGTTCATCCGACTTTTCCTTGAAAGCGCCTGCGTCATCAGCGTCAACGCTTTCATCATGATTTCCGGCTGGTTCGGGATCAGGGCTTCGTTCAAGGGACTCGCCTCCCTGTTTTTCCAGCTTTGTTTCTATAGTCTGTGCATTGCGCTGGTTTACAAGGTCTTCATTGGCACTCCTTTTTCGTGGAAGGATGTCGCCCTATCCTGCCTCGGCATTCCATACTGGTTCATTCCCGCCTACCTGATCCTTTATCTGCTCTCTCCTTTCCTGAACGCATTCATGGACAAGGCCGGACAAAAGGAACTGCTGATCAGTGTGGTCGCATTCTTCATCGCCGAGCTGGTGTATGGCCGTTTCGGCGACCAGGGCCACTTTCATGCAGTGTATTCCGCCCTCTCCTTCATCGGACTTTACCTCACGGCGGGATATCTCCGGCGTCATCCATGCCGGATTTCGACGCTGCCGGCCTGGGGCCTGTTCCTGCTCTACGGATTGTGCACGTTGGTTGCAACAGGTATCGGATATTTCATAGGAGGCGCCATGCTTGGCGGCAACCACTCCGTCCTGGACTACAACCATCCGGTCATGGTCCTGTCTTCCGTCTTCTTCTTCCTCGCCTTCACCCGGCTGGATTTCCAAAGCAAGACCGTGAATTGGATGGCGGCTTCCGCATTTGCCATCTACCTGATACACATGAATTTTCTGGTCAAACAGGATTACCGGGCCCTGATGGGCAACCTGTATCAGGCTTTCTCCCCCGCAGCGGCACTTTGGGTGATGCTGGGAGCCGTGCTGCTGATCGCCCTCGCCTGCATCCTTGTGGACAAACTGCGGATCTTCCTCTGGAAACCCGCCTGGAAACTGGTGGAACGATGGACTTCCCGATAAGATGATAATCGTCTACTGCATAGCCGGCACCTACCGCCCCGCCGGGATGGAACGGGTCCTGACCGACAAGGCTAACTGGCTGGCCGGACACGGGCACGAAGTGACCGTCGTCACGACGGATCAGCACGGGCGGGCCGACGCCTTCCCCTTTGACGACCAGGTCCGGAGGATCGATCTCGGGATCCATTATGAGGAGAACAACGGGAAGAGCCTGGCCAACAAATTGTTGAAGTATCCGGGGAAACAACTCCGCCATCGCCGCCGGCTTGCCAGGCTGCTGAAAACGCTCCGCCCGGACGTGACGGTCTCCATGTTCTGCAACGAAGTCGGATTCCTCCCCCGCATCCACGACGGCAGCGCCAAGGTGCTGGAAGTCCATTTCTCGCGGTTCAAGCGGCTGCAATACGGCCGGAAGGGCCTGTGGGGTCTGGCGGACAGGCTGATGAGCGGGACGTGCAAAGATACGACCGTTTTGTCGTCCTGACCCGGGAGGATATGGGGTATTGGGGCGATTTGCCCAATATGACCGTCATCCCCAACGCCCTGGCCCATCGCCCCGAAACGCCCTCTGACCTGCAGGCGAAGGTGATTTCCGCCATCGGCCGTTATGCACCCCAAAAGGGGCTGGACCGGCTGATCGACGCCTGGCGGCTGGTCGCGGGCATGCATCCCGACTGGCAGCTGAGGCTTGTCGGCGACGGGGAGCTCCGGGAGGAATTGCAGGAGCAGATCGACCGCCTCAACCTGGGGGAAAATGTCCTGCTGGGGAAAGCGACGGATGATATGGACACCGTTTACAGAAACACATCCATCCTGGCGCTATCCTCTCATTATGAAGGACTTCCGATGGTCCTGCTCGAGGCCCAGGCCTACGGGGTCCCGGCCGTGGCCTTCACCTGCCAGTGCGGTCCCCGGGATGTCATCACCGACGGTGTGGACGGCATTCTGGTGCCGGAAGGGGATGTCAATGCACTGGCACAGGCGCTGGACGGACTGATCCGGGAGCCGGAACGCCTCCGGGAAATGGGGCGGAATGCCTTCCGGGCGGCGGACCGGTGGGACCGCGAAACCATCATGGAACAATGGACGGAACTGTTCGAAAACGCGTCGTCGTCTCGGCGGTAAACATCCGCAAGGGCGGGACGCTGACGGTCCTCCGGGATTGCCTGCGGTATCTTTCCGGACGGGAAGACCTGCAGGTGACGGCCATCGTCCACAAGAAGTCGCTTTGCGAGTATCCCGCGATTGACTATATCGAGATCCCCTGGAGCATCGACAGCTGGGCCAAGCGCCTCAAGTGTGAATACAAGACGATGAAAGGGATATCCGAAGGACTGGGCGACATCGACCTCTGGCTTTCCCTTCATGACACGACGCCCGTCGTCACGGCCCGGCGGCAGGCAGTGTATTGCCAGACTTCATTCCCGTTCCTGAAGGTTCTCCCCAGAGATTTTTTCATGGACAGGAAGATTCCCCTTTTCGCCCTGTTCACGAAGTACGCTTACAAGATGCACGTTCGCCGGAACCGATACCTCATCGTCCAGCAGGAATGGCTTCGCGAAGGGTTGGCGCGGAAACTCAGGCTTCCGCAGAAGCGGTTTATCGTCGCTCCGCCGGCCTTCCAGGCGCCGGAGATCCGCGACACCTCGGCCGTTGAAGCCGCGCCGGTATTCCTTTATCCCGCCAGTCCGGACTGCCACAAGAATTTCGAGACCCTGTGCCGGGCCGCTGTGCTGCTGGAGAACAAGCTGGGACAGAACGCTTTCCGCGTCGTCATCACCATAAAAGGAGATGAAAACCGCTATGCCTCCTGGCTGAAGAAGAACTGGGGGACGGTCCCGTCCGTCGATTTCCACGGCTTCCTGTCGAAAGAGGAACTGTATGCGTATTACGGCCGGGCCGCCTGCCTGGTCTTCCCTTCCCGGGTGGAGACCTGGGGACTGCCCATCTCCGAATTCAAACCGTCCGGAAAACCGATGATCCTCGCCGACCTGCCGTATGCGCATGAAAGCGCCGCCGGCGCGGAACGTGT
>ONPI01000113.1 GCA_900319685.1 uncultured Bacteroidales bacterium | reverse complement strand
TGATGCATCATATTGACCTTGTGCTTCTTCCCTTCGATATCCTTGAAGTCTTCTTTCCTGGAATCCTCCTTCTTGAACTGGCTTGACCATATTCCCTTGAAATATACGGCATTTAGCAAGTGGACTAAATTGAAAGGAAGAGGCTCTTCCGGCAACAGTTCCGGTATCATCCCATGTGTCTTCTGCTCACACCAGCTGTTGATAAAGTCCTTGACTGGGTCTTTGCCGAATTCCATATTGCAGATTTCGGCGGAGTAGTTGGTCTCTATCAAATTCTTGTATTCCTCCTTAAGTTTACCGTTTAAACTGTTTACGACCGCGGCATTGGCAAACTCAATCTTTGTGGACGGATCGATTTCCTGGGCACTCTCCATCATGGTCTTGCAGAATGAATTAAGCCCTTCGACAGACTCCTCCTCATAGCCCAGTACCTTCTCGATCTCCGCCTTGGTATTCCCCGATGCTCCATTGTCTGCCATACCCAGGGCAAAAGTTACGCTCAGAGGGGAGATGACCATATTCTCATCCCCGGCGACCTCTTTGAACAGGTTCAGAGCGAACTCATTACCGCCCGTCTTGACATATTCGGCCTGTGACCGGGTCAACTGGATATCCTTCCTTGGAACCAAGTCATCCACGGGAATTGTGTTGTCAGGGCCAGGATATTCACCCTTGTCGCAAGAAAGAGCAATCAAGGCTACAATAGCGATTGTAATAATCTTTTTCATAATAATCAGTGTCCGTTGTTTACTGAATAAACGCAGACAATATCAAAATACGGCTAAAATTATAAAAAATAAGATATATTATGGCCGTATTTCGGAATTGCGGACGTTTTTGTTACAGAGAATTGGATTTAGAAAAAGAAATAGGTGAAAAAGAACTGGCTCTTTCTTGTGCTAAGGGAGATAATATGGCCAGAAAGGTGCTGTATAACAGATATGCAGCAAGGTTATACCCACTCTGTTGCAGATACACCAAAGACTCGGATGCCGGAAAGGATCTTTTGCACGATGCCCTGATTAAAGCCTTCGACAAGATCGGTGGATTCAATTACAGAGGAGAAGGCTCTCTCTACGCATGGCTGAGAAAGATAGCAGTGAATATGGCTATTGAACGGATACGCAAGGAAGGTCGCTTGAGCTTCTCGCAGCTAAACGATGATATATATGCGGCAGAAGACCCGGACATTGATTCAGTAAAAGAGATTCCTTTGGATGAACTGCTTAAGATGATTTCGTCTCTTCCTGAGTCTAAAAGAATGGTTTTCAATTTATTCTGTATAGAGGGATTCTCTCACTATGAGATATCCGAATTATTGGGGATCTCTGTCAACACATCTACTTCGACATTGGCTAAGGCTAAGAGACTATTGGCTGCTATGATTAACAACTACTTAGAGAAGATGAAGTAACGGATATGGAGGACTGGACAGACATAATAGGGAAAAGGATCAAAGAAGAGAGGAAAACCCTTCCTCCTGGGGACTGGGACAATCTGGAAAGAGAGTATCTTGCCAGAAAAAGGAGCCGGTGGATTTATACATCAATCATCTCCCTTGCGGCGGCTGCCATTGCCGTCCTGGCGGTTTTATTGCCTTATCAGTCAGCAGATATCAACATAATCAATGATACCGGAATACCCGATACTGTCTCTGAATTGCTGGCTCAATATGATTCCACGGAAACAATCATCTATCCACCAAGGAAACGTAATTTCACGATTGCGGATCAAGGAACAGCGGATCAAGTAGCAATAGCGGAGAAGCCCGAATCTTCAACAGAAGGATCCATAAATGAAGAAAAGATGGATGAGGCCCAAACCGCAAGGCTTCTTGACAACAAGGAGCATCCATACTACGATAACTCAACTGAGGAAATCTACACTCGCGACAGAAAGAAGATAGTATTATCGTCGCGGCTCGGCGGATTAAGCAGCAGAGCCTCAAGCGGAATAAGAGGAATAAATAGTTCCGGTATGGGGATACCATATATGTTGGGCGCCAATGGAGGAACAACGATACATCATTCTATACCAATTACTTTCGGGTTGGACATAGGTTTCTTGATCCAGGAAAGGTTTGTACTCACATCCGGAATAGAAGCATCGGTTTATAAGTCTGAATTCAGTTACTCAGGCGACGTCGGCGGAGCCAGGGGGATTGAACAGACAGCCTGGTTCATCGGAATTCCACTGAAACTGGAGTATACTGTTTGGGAGGCGGACAGGTTCTCCTCTTGGATAGGAGCAGGAGGAAAAGTCGACCGGTGCATATACGCACGTCGAAACGGAATGGATATCCACGATGATACCTTCAACTGGTCGGTCCTGGCAAACGCTGGGATAAGATATGACTTGTTCGATAATATTGGAATATTCCTCGCCCCTGAAGTATCGTGGTTCTTCAGGAGCGAGAATACGCAACTATTGACCTATCGGACAGAGAATCCTCTTATGTTCACGGTTAATGCCGGAGTCAAGTTCAGCTTCTAGAGCCGATGGGCGGGAACCCCGTTTCCTTACTTGATGATAATTGGAGGGGCGGTCTGCCTGTGGGTTTGGACCTTCGCCGCTGCCTTGAGAGGCGGCCTTGCGGCAGCCTGCGAGGCTTTGGCTCGGTTGATGGCGTCATATTCAAGGAACTTCTGGAAGGTGCACTCCTCTCCGCTTCGATCCATTATCTGCTGGTAAATCTTCCAGCGTGAAGGTGCGTTGAATTCATCGGATTCATCAAGGTAGCGCATAATGCTCTTTTCCGTGGAACGGTATGCACCCTGCTCGTACAAGGCTGCGCCCTCGAATATTCCCACCTGGCCGTTGTAACGGCTGTCGGAGAGGAATGCTTTCCAGCGGATCTTTGAGCGATCGTTGGTGAAGTCTATGTTGGAGTACCAGCCATAGTCCTCGAACCTCGAATTGTAAGTGCTTACGTGGTCGGTAGGAGGCGTGCCGGAATAGTTGGCATATTCATCAGCTAGGAAAGCCAGTCCGTGGCCGCCGGCTTCGTGACGCAGGACAGGTCCGTAAAATTGACGATTATCAAGGGCTGTCGTTGTGAAGCTCACGCAAGACTGCCTCATATAGCTCATAAACGTCGTTCCGATACTGCGTTCGCTGTTCACCATTACATTGATCAGCAGATTATCCTGGTTCACGATTCCAGGAACTTTCAAGGCGTACTCGAAACACTTGTCGTGGTCGCCGAGGATGGTCGTGCCGCCGCCGTAGTAGCACGACAGCGCAGTGGAATAGCGGTTTCCGACCTTGCCGTTAGGAGATACAGCCTTCACTTCGTACACGTTGAACCGGTTGCGGAATGTCTTGTACGGCTCTATGGCAAAGAACTCTTCCATCGCCTCGCGCATCGTCTTGTCGTACCGCCCTCCATCAGCCATATCTTTGTCGGTGTAAGCGTCACCCATGAATACGATATTCACGCCTTTTCCGACACTTGCGCTTTGCAATACCGTCACCTCACCGTCCTTGGAATAATCAGTAGAGGTATAAGTATGCATCGGTCCAAATAGAGTCTCCAGGAATGGTACGAGGTCTTCACTAGCATTCCTAGCGAAACGGTTCCGTAACGGATCGAGGTATTCGGTAAATCCACTGAATAATATGTTACCCTTTGAATCATAAACTTCTGCGGCAGGAGTATGGGAGAGGAAATTACTGCTTACAGCTGGCCAATAGAAGTTATACCATAGGCCATAACCATTATCAGCGACTACTCTTTTCTGTTCTTCCAGGTCATTCCACGGACCGTCAGGGCCAAGCATGACAGTAGCGATTATCTCCAAGCCATCTTTATGATACTCTTCGTAGTATTCTTTCACTTCTTGCATCATACTCAGGGAAAATGGGCTCCAGGTATCCCATATGAGATACACCGTATACTTGTTGCGGCTGATTACATCTTCGAAAGTGAAAGGATTGCCATTCAGATCATTGATGGAGCCCTCCGGCTGCATGGAGTGTCTTGGAATTTCAACGTCGCTTATATCGAAGCCATAGCCTTCTCTTTGCCATAGATTGCCATTAGCCACGAAGGATTTGATTTCAGCAGGAGTATGGCAGAAAACTGACAGTTTGCCGGAGAGACAGTTCTCGAACACAAAACAGAAATCCGAGAATTGCGACCACGATGACGGGACGTTTCCGGTAAACATATTCGATCCGAAATGGGCTACTTGGAGCTTGGTGCAATTGTGGAGGCTTTCAGGCAAGGAACCCGTCATCTTACTGTTCAGCAATACGGATATCGACTCCAACTCTTTCATATCCGCAAATAAATCGGGAAGCGAAGTCATAGAGGTATTCCGTATGTAAATCTCTTTCAGATTGACAAGTTTCCTGAATGAATCCGGAAGGGTTCCGGAAATCCCTGGTTCATTTTGGATAAAGAGTGAAACAAGCATATCTCCCAAATCACCGATGCTCTCCGGAATCGTTCCCTTCGCGCCCATATCATCTATGACTATACTGGCGGTTCCATTTTCTCTATTGTAGCTGAATCCCGGCCAGGTCACTCCAGGAATCCACGGATCGTTCCAGTTGCGGGCTCCCAAAGCTTCATAGAGATCTGTCATGACTCTTTGGGCGGATAACAGCTTCTCATCTTGTAACTGTGTGAATATGAGTTCGGTAGGTTCAATGCTGTTAATACTGCTTCTGATTGTTACCTTACCGGTCCGTTGAGGTCCGTCATTGGCATCGAAGCTAAACTCGAGTTTCCCGCTGGTGAGAGCCCTGACAGCTACGAAATGGATCCAAGACTGCGCTGCCGACTCGACCTCGACGACGACATCGGTATTGTATTGGACATCTACAGAGAAGGTTCCACCTTCAGCTGGAATCTCCATCACGTCTCCGACGGATATGACCTTCTTCTCCTCTTGGACAAACGTGAGTGTTATTGGGCTGACCTTGCCGTTCTTATCCTTGACGGTGACCTTGCCGGTCCTTACGTCCGGATTCGGATTAGCATCGAAACTGAACTCGAGCTTGCCGCTTGTGAGAGCCCTGACAGCCACGAAGTGGATCCAAGACTGCGCAGCTGATTCGACCTCGACGACGACATCGGTATTGTATTGGACATCTACAGAGAAGGTTCCACCTTCAGCTGGAATCTCCATAACATCACCTACGGCGATGACCTTTTTATCCGCCTGTACGAAGTTCAGTGTAATTGGGCTGACCTTGCCGTTCTTGTCCTTGACGGTGACCTTGCCTGTCCTGGCGTCCGGATTCGGATTCGCATCGAAACTGAACTCGAGTTTTCCGCTGGTGAGTGCCCTGACAGCAACGAAGTGGATCCATGACTGGGCTGCCGATTCGACCTCGACAACCACGTCTGTGTTGTACTGGACATCCACGGAGAAGGTTCCTCCCTCCGCCGGGATCTCCATTACGTCCCCGACTGCGATGACTTTCTTCTCTGCCTGGACGAAGGTCAGCGTGATGTCTGACACCTTTCCAGACTTGTCTTTTACGGTCACCTTTCCCTGACGCGGATCGGTGCTCTGGTTCTCGGCGAACCGGAATTCCAGCTTGCCGCTCTGCAGGGCACGTGTGGCCACGAAGGTAATCCAGGACTGTGCCCCGGACTCCACGAC
>ONPI01000053.1 GCA_900319685.1 uncultured Bacteroidales bacterium | reverse complement strand
CTACGGTCAAGCGTCACGGGGCCTTGCTTGCCAAGGGCAGGATGCTGGGCATACAGTTCGACACACTCTTCACGGATGATTTGTATTTCAAGGCCGCCCGGCATGCCATCGTCATGGCGGAGCGGATGAAAGGAATATTCACCCGTCACGGGATTAGCTTCGGGGCCGATTCCCCGACGAACCAGCAGTTTGTGATCCTTTCTCGGGAGCAGAAGGAACAGCTTTCCGCGCAGATAGCTTTCGAGGTCTGGTCTCCGCTCCCCGATGACCGCCTCCTCTGCCGTTTCGTGACGAGCTGGGCCACTACCGACGCCGACCTCGAAGCCCTCGACCGCGCCCTGGGTTGATTCCCGGTCGTTGGATTCCGGTTGAGTACAGAATCGGGGTTTTTTGTTCCCAACTGCGAACTTGAGGTTCCAGTTGAGTACAAAATTGTGGCTTTTTGTTCCCAATTGCGAACTTGAGATTCCGGTTGAGTACATTATGGCCAATAATCGTACGCAACTGGAACCTCCGACCACAAAAGATGTTTTCTTATTCGTACCTGCGAGTTGAATGATATGATAGTGCCGGAGGGGCTCATGTCTAAGTATGTATATTGCTGATAAATAGGTAGTTAGGACTAGTGTCGATATTAAGAGAGGAAGCTGGATGTTTTCCTGGTGCTGAGATGTCTCTGATTCTGGCACCGCCGCCGGAATATACGGCCTCCGGCGGCTGGACGCTGCGGGGAGCTCCACCCCAAAGGGGCTCTCCTCGCGCCCTGCCAAAGGCCCGATGGGATCCCCGGACGAGCCGGGGATGACGGAGGGGTACTATCCGGCCGCCAGTGGCAGTTTCAGTCATTTCGAGGCTGGTACAGAAAGTGTTGATTATCAAGAATATAAGTGATTATTAGGTGCCGAAATCGCCACCATCTGTTTAATCATCTCGTTGATTATAAAGACTTTCCGTACCAGCCGTATTGTCCCGTCCTGGGCCGGGGATACGCCCAAAAGGTCTAGTAAGGAATGATGGGCAGTAGATGGCAGTTGGCTGCAACGTTAGGGCGCATTTACCCGTACAGGGCTGCGAAGCAGCAAGCGCCCGGTGTTGCAGCCACTGACGCGAAGGGATTCCCGGACGAGTCGGGAATGACAGGGGCACCGGACGAGCCGGGAATGACGGGCGATGCCCGGTCAGGCCGGGCATGACGCAATAAGCAGGTCGGGCATGACGGGGAGGGTGCGAAAAAGCCCGGGGCAGGTGCCTCGGGCTGACTCTGATGTTCCGGAAACAGATTCTTACGTCTCGGAAACCGAATCTTATGTCTCGGGAACAGATTCTGATGTCTCAGAAACTAACAATTACGTCTCGCAAACAGACTCTGGTGTTCCGGAAACTTAGACTCTCTGGCCGTAGCTGCGGTCGGTAGTGTTGACCGTGATTTTCTCTCCCTGGTTGATGAAGAGAGGAACCATGATCTTCGCACCGGTCTCGAGGGTTACTTCCTTCAGCGCACTGGTAGAAGCGGTGTTGCCCTTGACTGCAGGCTCCGCATAAGTCACTTCGAGGGTGACATAGGTAGGAAGCTCGCAGGTAAGACACTTCTCCTCAGGCTCGACGACGAACATCATCTCGACATGCTGGCCCTCTTTCATAAGGTCGGCATTCTCGACGACGTCGTGAGGAAGATGGATCTGCTCATATGTCTCTTCGTGCATGAAGTTGAATCCGTCCTCGTCTGAATAAAGGAACTGGTACGGACGCCTCTCAACGTTGATGACATCGATCTTCGCACCCGCGGTGAAGGTATTCTCGAGGATCCTTCCGTTCTCAAGGTTGCGAAGCTTGGTCTTTACGAATGCCGGGCCCTTGCCTGGCTTTACGTGCTGGAAATATACTACCTGGCAAGGTTTGCCATTGTAGCTGATGTAAAGACCGTTTTTGAAATCTGCTGTTGTTGCCATATTATAACTGAATAAAACTCAAAAGTATAACCTTGCAAAGTTAACGATTTGCCATCTACCATGCAAATAAAATTCATATCCCCATCCCGGCTACGTGCCCGGCGGCATCCTCAAGCAACCATCGGGGAGTGGAAGTGGCACCGCAGATTCCGACCCTGTCGCCTGGCCGGAACCATGACGGATCGGTCTCATCCGGGGCGGAAATATGGTATGTACGCGGGTTGATGGACTTGCACAGGTCGTACAGGACCTTCCCGTTGGAACTGGAAACACCTGATACGAATATGATTATGTCATGTGCGGCGGCGAATTCCGAAAGCTGTTCGTGCCGGGATGCCACCTGGGAACAGATAGTCCGATGCACCTTGATACCGGCTTGCGCCCGACGGGAAAGCTCGTCGCATATTCCGGAATATTCAGAAGGACTCTTGGTAGTCTGGGAGAATATTTCCAAAGGTACGTCTGTCCGGATCTCTCCTTCCTGCAGGGCTTCCAGGAGCATGCCGAGGTCCTCCACCACCACAGCGTCGCCGCCAACCTGCCCAAGCAGGCCAAGGACTTCCGCGTGTCCGACCTTCCCGAATATAATCACCTGTCCGCCTTGCGGATGAAGCCTCTCCCAGGCCTCCCTGATGCTTTTCTGGAGCTTGAGCACTACGGGACAGGTACAGTCTATGAGGTTGATTCCGATGCTCTCGGCATAGGAATATGTCTCCGGAGGTTCGCCGTGCGCCCTGATAAGCAGGGTTTCCGAGCCGGGATTCTCGATGCCGCGGAGGTCCTCAAGGGTGACAGTGACCAGACCCTTTTCCCCGAGCCTTTTCAGCTCCGCTTCATTGTGTACTATGGCACCGAGTGAATAAAGCCTGCTGCCCGGAGTTGTGGCCAGGAACCTTTCGGCCCGGCTGATCGCCCGGATCACTCCTCCGCAGAAACCGGAGTACTTGTCGATTTCGACCTCAAGTGCCATCCGGCAGTCTATTCAAGGATCCCGAACTTGCCCTGGCAGAGACCCTGGAACCAGACAGTCTCTTCGTGAAGGGTCATGTCGGAGTTGTCGAGGACATAGGCGTCTTCCGCCCGGGAGAGAGGGGAGACCTCCCTGTGGGAATCGATGTAGTCCCTCTCCAGAAGGTTCTTCATGACTTCCTCCATCACAGGCTCCTGCCCCTTCATGACCATCTCGTCGAAACGTCTCTGTGCCCTGACTTCTGCAGTCGCGGTCATGAAGATCTTGACTTCAGCGTCCGGGAACACCGTGGTGCCGATATCCCTACCGTCCATGACAACCCTCTTCCTGCGGCCGAAGGCGTGGAGCCTCTCGTCCACGAAATTCCTGACGAAAGGAATTGCGGAAACCGGGCTGACGTGGCTCGAAACCGCGAGAGTGCGGATCTCCTTCTCGACGCAGCGTTCCCCGATGAATGTGGCGCTGCCGTTCTCCGTGGCCTTGAAATCGAGGTCCAGGTCCTTCAGGGCTTCTTTAAGACCTTCTTCATCGATCGTACCGTCTTCAGCGATGAGGCCGTTCTCCATCGCGTACAGTGTGACGCCCCGGTACATTGCACCGGAATCCAGATACAGGAAGGAGTACTGCTCTGCGATGAGTTTGGCAAGGGTGCTCTTGCCTGTGGATGAATAGCCGTCGATGGCTATGATGATGTCTGGTATGTTCATGAACACAAAAATATCAAAAATTATGTAAAGATTGAATTTTGTCCGATATTTGCACCAAGGGAAACATTTGTTCAAGACGACCAGAAATGAAGATTCTTATAGTTGACGACGAAAGGGCCATCCGCAACTCGCTCAAGGAGATCCTCGGTGACGAAGGTTACGAGGTGGACACCGCCGAGAACGGAGCCGCCGCCCTCGCGATGGTGGACAAGGAAAAGTACAATGTGATCTTCTGCGACATCAAGATGCCGGAGATGGATGGTACCGAGGTGCTGGACAAGCTCGTTGCTGACGGAGTCGATTCCGCCATCGTGATGATTTCCGGTCACGGAGACATCGACACCGCCGTGGAGTGCATCAAGAAAGGGGCATTCGACTTCATCCAGAAGCCGCTTGACCTGAACCGCATCCTCATCACCATCAAGAACGCCACCGACAAGGTGAGCATAATCAAGGAGAACAGGCAGCTCAAGAAGAAGATATACGGACAGAAGATGATAGGGGAGTCCGAGCCTATCCAGCATATCCGGGATATGGTTTCCAAGGTTGCCCCGACCGATGCCAGGGTCCTGATCATCGGTCCGAACGGATCCGGAAAGGAACTGGTGGCGAGGAGCCTTTACGAGCAGAGCTCCAGGAGCGCGATGCCTTACATTGAGGTGAACTGCGCCGCCATCCCGTCGGAACTGATCGAGAGTGAGCTTTTCGGCCACGAGAAGGGCTCCTTCACGTCTGCCATCAAGCAGCACAAGGGCAAGTTCGAACAGGCCGACGGCGGTACCCTGTTCCTGGACGAAATCGGGGACATGAGCCTCGCAGCCCAGGCCAAGGTGCTCCGCGTGCTCCAGGAAAAGAAACTCTCCAGGGTCGGAAGCGACAAGGATATCGTGGTGGATGTCAGGGTGATAGCGGCCACCAACAAGGACCTTATGAAGGAGATAGAGAAGGGCAATTTCAGGGAGGACCTGTATCACCGTCTCAGTGTCATAGTCATCAACGTACCTTCGCTTGACGAGAGG
Source organism: uncultured Bacteroidales bacterium (assembly GCA_900319685.1). Lineage (GTDB taxonomy): Bacteria > Bacteroidota > Bacteroidia > Bacteroidales > UBA932 > Cryptobacteroides. The sequence goes on along the minus strand of ONPI01000053.1, from coordinate 8,938 downwards.
AAGGATGACATCCCGCTGCTCGTGGACTATTTCATGAAGCAGATAAGCGCGGAGTCCGGAATGCCTGAAAGGGAATTCTCTCCCGAGGCGATCAAGCTGCTGCAGGAGAAATCCTGGCCCGGCAACATCAGGGAACTCAACAATGTCGTGGAGCGCCTGATGATCCTGGGCGGCAATCCAGTCAGCGAGCAGGATGTCGTCGCCTATGTCAGTCCGATTCGATAGCCTTCTTCAAGGTGTCATCGACCTTGAGATACATCTTGTAGAAAGCGTTGTCTCCCAGCTTTGAGTAGCGGCCGATCAGGGCGCGGAGCTGAGGGATGAGATAATCCTGAGTCTCGTCCCACTCTTTCTGGCTGCAAGTGATACCGTCTTCTGACGATGCGAATTCCCTGAAGCGGGAAGGAATATCCAACCTGTCGAGAGCCTTGTTCAGTTCCTCATAATCATCTATCCCTGAGATGGTTCCCTTGAAACGATCGAACATCTCGGAGGCGAATCTCATCTGGGTCGCCTTCTTGTTGCACGCGATGAAGAACTTGGATGCCTTGGTCGTGTCCAGAGGTACGAACACGTCCGGGATTATGCCTCCGCCGCCGAATACGGTCCTGCCTCCAACAGTCTTGTAGGCCAAAGTGGAATCCACCTTGATACTATCGGCGTCGTACATCTCGCCATCAGTGTAGCGCTTGTAGATATCGTACTGGTAATCATCCGAATACGGCTTTTGAATGCACCTTCCGGACGGGGTGTAGAACCTTGCTACGGTGAGCCTGACTCCGGACCCGTCAGAGAAGTATATAGGCTCCTGGACGAGGCCCTTTCCGAATGAACGCCGACCCATGATCACACCCCTGTCGTTATCCTGGATGGCACCTGCGAATATCTCGCTGGAAGACGCCGAGGATTCGTTGATGAGGACGGTGAGCTTCATGTTCCTCATGATTCCGCCTCCGTCTGCCTTGTATTCCTCCTTCTTGCGGTGCAGGCCTTCCATGTACACGATCTCGTCTCCCTTTTCAAGGAACATGTTGCTGAGGAGCAGGGCCTGGTCGAAATACCCTCCGGTATTGTCCCTGAGGTCGAATATGAGTCTGCGCATGCCTTGGTCGTACAAGGAAACACAAGCGTCGTAAACCTCGGAGAAGGTGGTCCTGCTGAATTTGGCAAGCTTGATGTAGCCGGTGCTGTCGCTGACCATAAAGGCTGCATCGACGCAATGTACAGGGATTTTCCCTCTGGTGATTTCGAAAGGTATCTCTTCCTTGCCGCGGCCGACAGTAATGGTGACCTTCGTTCCGGCAGGGCCTTTCATCCTCCGTACCATGCTGTCCTGAGGGAACTTGACACCTGCGATGACCTTGTCATCCACCTTGAGGATGCGGTCGCCTTGCTGGAGTCCGACTTTCTCGGACGGTCCGCCAGGAATAACTTCCAGGACTATGGCGGTATCGTTCGGCACGTTGAACTGGATGCCGATGCCGTCGAAGTTGCCGGCCAGGTCGGTTTCAGCCTGGTCAAGCTCAACCGGAGGCATATAGACGGAATGAGGGTCCAAGGCGGCAAGGGCAGCAGTGATGGCTGCGTCGGTCAGATCCTCCCGGTTTATGGTATCGACATAGTTCTTGTCAATCTTGTCCAGGATGAGGTTCAGTTTACGCCACTGGTTGTTCTGTACGTTTATCAAGTTCTTCCTCTGGGTATATGCGTTGTATGTGAGCGCCATGAGCGCTCCTACGACGATCCCGAGGAGTGCTATCCATACGGATGATATCCTTTTCATTCTAATCGATCTTTTCGACTTCGATGCCGGCTCTCCGCAGGAGGTCAACTCCGTCGGTGAGGCGGTATTCGTCCTTGTAAACCACCCTTTTGATGCCGGCCTGGATGATCAGCTTGGAGCATTCCATGCAAGGAGAAGCGGTCACGTAGAGGGTCGCACCCTGGCTGCTGTTCCCGGATTTGGCCACCTTGGTGATGGCGTTGGCCTCGGCATGCAGGACATATGGCTTGGTGACCCCGTTCTCATCTTCACAGATGTTCTCGAATCCGGAAGGGGTACCGTTGTAACCATCGGATATGATCATCCTGTCCTTGACTATCAGGGCACCTACCTGACGCCTCTTGCAATAGGAGTTCCTGGCCCATACTTCGGCCATCTCCAGGTATCTGTGGTCGAATTTTTCCATTACTTGTTGTTTCTCTGGTAGAGGTATCTCTTGATTGAACGCTTAGGTGTCCTTTCGAAATCCTCCGGCATGAATTCTATCTTGCGGATCTGGGCATATGCCGGGAGATCCCTGTTGATCACCGGAAGCAGTCCGGAAAGCGTGTTCTCGAGCTCCGTGCGGTTCATTCCGTCCAGTTCTCCCATGTGATAGTCAGGATAGATCAGGGCGGTGAGTCCGCCGTTGTCTTCGATGACAAGGGATTCCACCACGTACGCAACGGCATTGATCACTGATTCCAGCTCCTCAGGGTAGATGTTCTGTCCGTTCGGGCCAAGGATCATGCACTTGGAGCGGCCTCTGATGAAAAGATATCCTTCCTTGTCGATGACGCCCATATCCCCGGTCCTCATCCATCCGTCCTCGGTGAACAGGTCCTTGGTTGCCTCTTCGTTCTTGTAATATCCCAGCGCGGTGTTAGGGCCCTTGCACTGGATTTCTCCTTCGATCAGTTCCGGATTCTCCGAATCGATCCTGATCTCCATGTTGAGGGCGGCCTTGCCGCAGGAATAGAGCTTCTTGTCGTTGAAGTGCGCATAGGTGATGATAGGGGCACACTCGGTCATGCCGTATCCGACCGTGTAAGGGAACTCTATGTCGTAGAAGAACTTCTCGATGTCCTTGTTGAAAGCGGCACCGCCCATGATGATCTCCACGAAGTTCCCTCCGAAAGCGTTTACCAGCTCCGTGCGGATGTTCTTCTTGATTATCTTGTCTAAGCCCGGGATCATCAGCATAGTCTTGACGCTGCCCTTTTCGACCAGCTTCTGGATCTTCGACTTGTAAACCTTCTCGATGATCAGCGGTACGGCTATGATGATGTTCGGCTTGACCTCCTGCAATGCCTGGGTGATGATCTTTGGACTCGGCACCCTGGTCAGGAAGTGGACGTGCGATCCGATGACCATCTGGTACAGGAACTCGAACATCATTCCGTACATGTGGGCGGACGGGAGCATCGATACGCAGCTGCTCTTGTTGTTGAGTTCCGGAAGAACCTTGGCGGCGAACTGGATGTTGGAGCACAGGGCCCTGTACGGGATCATCACACCCTTTGAGAATCCGGAAGTTCCGGAAGTGTAGTTGATCATCGCCAGTTCGTTAGGGGAGTCCTTGTAGTAGCAGAGGTCTTCGGCTTCGAAAGAATTAGGATGCCTCTTTCCGAAATATTCGTTCATGTGTTCCCTGGCCTCGGTGATCCTCGGGACCCGGGCGTACAGGAGCTGGAAGGTGTTTATGCGGACGACCGCGAACACTCCCGGCATCTCGTCCGGACTGAGTCCCTCCCATACGACGTCATCCACGAAGAGAACCTTGGCTTCCGAGTGGTTGACCAGGTAATGGATATTCCCCGGCTTGAATTCGTGCAGGATCGGGACCACGACCGCTCCGTAGGTGATGGTGGCCAGATAGCTGACAGCCCAGTTCACCTGGTTGCGGGCGCAGATCGCGACCTTGTCCCCCTTGTGGAGGAAGCACTTCTCGAAGGCTATGTGAAGCTTCTCTATTCGTCTTGCCACATCCCTGTAGCAGAGGCTGACGCCCTGGTAATTCGAAAGTGCCTGCCTGTCCCAGTTCTCCCTGAAACTCTTTTCAAGGAGTTTGTTGACCGATTGGAATTGAAACTCAGCCATATAATCTTTTTTTTATTGTCCTAACCTGAAGGTTCGCTCCTTCCCGTCATAGCACACTCCAGAGATGGAACCTTTCTCATTAACAGTTATCTTGCTGTCAGGCCTGATCCTCTTGTCACCCTCTCCCTTGACCAGGGGCTCTCCGCCCTCGAAAGGATAGACCAGGGTGCGTGAGGCCGTCCTGACCAGCCAGTATTTCTTTCCGCCGGATTCCAGCAGTTCCGGAACCTCCTTGATGGTGTCAGGCGCATCGATCCCTTTCCAGGATGCTACCGTCCTGCCGTGGAGATCCACGTATCCGACCGTATTGTCCTTGAATACTACCATCGCGGTGTAACCTTTGGCTCCCGTGAAGTCATACAGCTTCGGCCCTACCGCAACTTCCTTGCCCAATTCCACAGGGAAGCCGCTCACGAACCTGCCGAGGCGGTCTATGAGGTAGAGCTTTGTGTCCGCAGCGAACAGGAACTGGATCTTGCCGTTGTTGAAATAGTCGGCTTCCTGCACGAACCCGCAGATCGGATACTTGAACGGGATGCCCCAGAGGTCCTTTCCGTTCTCGTCCTGCAGGCACAGGGAAAGATGGCTGTTCTGGTAGAACTTGTTGACTTTTCCGGTGCCGCTGTTCGTGACCTTGAACGGGCCCGCAGGCACGCTGACCGTGGTGTCCCTGCTGGTTTCAGGAGTGCGTTCCTGCTTCAGGAGCATCCTGTCTATCTGGAACTCAAGGCCCATCTTGTCCCCCTGCGCGGTGGCGTACAATGTAGCCGGGACGTAAGTCACTCCGCCAATCACCCTTCGGACTCCCTTGGCCATCAAAGGACTGAAGTTGACGTCTATCAGGGACGGATCCTCGCTGAGTGAATGGTAAACCCAGAACCCGCATCCCTTCTGAGGGACCCTGTCTCCGGACACGTTCGACGCAAGGCGGTCGGCAAGGGTTTCTCCGAGGGCGTCGGCATATTTCCGGATCACGTCGTCCTCCCCGGCGACGATCCAGCCGTTGACGAAAGTGGCCGAAGTCTCGCTTTCGCCTGTGAATATTCCTCCGAACAAGGTCTTCAGGAAGCCTGCTGTGGCCCCGAAATCCTTGACGGCGTTTTCAGGATGCTTGACTCCCGGCTTTATGAGTATCACGTGCCGGAGCTTGCTCTCGAAGTGGATGTCTGCGAGGGCTACTTCCTTGATATCCAAGGACTTGGCCCATTCCTCGGCGGATATTCCGTGCTCCTTCTTCTGCCTTGAGAGGGTATATTCATACTTGTCGAGCTTGGTCTTGGCGTCGAGGTAGCTTCTGTAAGCCTTGAGATATGCGGTGATATTTCCTACCGGGATGTCGATTACGAAGTCAGTCCATGACGGGAGCGCCTCGGAGACGGTGACAGGCCCTGTGCCGGCGTGCCGGAGCACGTTCATGTAATAGGCCGGATCGCTTCCGTAAAGCAGTTCACCATGCGCCGCAACCCCTTCGCTTGAATATTTGTTGATGCTGAACGCCACCCAGTCGGACATCTCCTTCAGGAAAGGTGCGCATTTGCGGTGCCTTTTCGCGAAATACGCGTCCAGGATGTTGTCGGTATATGCATTCGAGGCAAAGAGTATGTTGTCGCCGGAAACATTCGAGGAGAGTTCGGAGAACCCGCTTGATTCAAGGACGGAATGCCCTTCGGAGATGTGCCTGAGCGAAGAATTCACTATCGTTTCCGAAGGGGAGATGAGTATCAAGCCTCCGCTTGTCTTGCAGAACAGGCCTGCGGAATCGGCCGTGGCCATGAGCCTGGTGCAGTCCGGAAGTGTGTCGGCGATGGCCTTCGCCGCCTCGATGACCAGAAGCGGGGGCATATCCTTGGTATAATGGACGGAGAGGATGGCCTGGTTCCTCTTCAGTCCGGGATAATCCTCGGAAAGGAGTTTGTCGAATTTACCGGAAGTGAGTTCCCTGAATACGGATGCCGTATCGGAAAGCATCTCGCAGGCCTTGCCGAAGTCCTTGACACACAGCACAAGGGCTGCATCGGAAGGGATCGCAGTGACCAGGCTGTGGTTCTCGATGAACTGGCCGGTCCCTGCTGCCGTTCCACTTCCAGGACTGTCCGATTTGTATAGATATGAGATTCCGGCTGCAATGCCTCCGAGGAGTACCAAAGCAGCTACGATCATTATGACCAGCGTCTTCTTGCTCATATTGCAAATATAACACAAATCATTGAGCGATGAACATATAGACTATGTTCCCGATCTGCCTTGGAGGGGCAGAGCTTGATGCCGAGAATTTTGAAGTACGTGCGGCGCGTATCGCAAAGTCCCTGAGACACTTGTCATTCGAGGACACATCTTCCTGTATCTTCGCGTTCACGACGTTTCCTGAAGGATCCACCGTGATGATGACGGTCACGTGTCCGGCTCCGAAACACCTGTAGGCAGGGATCGAGAGTCTGCTGGCCTTCCTGCCGGCCAGGTCGTAGGATACCACGGAAGGTCCGCTGTACTGCTGCTTCTTCTGGGGTTCTTTCTTCTGCGAGACAGGTTTGCGAGACAGGTTTGCTGATCGGGATGTAATCGTCCGGTTCATCGATCTCGTAGCCGTTTTCCAGTTCCCTGGCAAGCCTTTCTGCTTCCTTGTAGAGCTCCTCTGCATTGGTGTTGCGGTCGTCCTTGAGGGTCGAACTCCTGTCGACGGCGATGTTCCTGATCGGTACTCCGGCATAGGAATCGAGCATCCGGTCGAGTTTCTGCTTGACCTCTTCCTTGAGGTTCTCCTCCTTCTTCTTTTCCTCGATTATCTCCTGCTTGGAGAAATCAATCAAGAAAGATTCCCCCTTCCTGAGAGCTGAACTTATCTGACTGGCGAGCAGCACGATGATCACCAACAGATGGAATATCACCGTGATATAAAGTCCTGCCCTGTCTTCGCCGGTCATAGTCGTCGCTATTTGGTTGCTTCAAGCTGTTTTTCGCTGAGAGATTTCTCAATCGTCGCCGAAATGATGTCGATGGCGACTTTGTTGTGGCCGCCCTGAGGGATTATGATGTCCGCATAGCGCTTGCTCGGCTCTATGAACTGGAGGTACATCGGCTTGACGGTCTTGGTATATCTTTCGATTACGGTCTCTACGGTCTTGCCCCTCTCGAGTATATCCCTTGCCATCACACGCATCAGACGGTCGTCGTCATCCGCATCTACGAATATCTTGATGTCCATCTGGTCCCTGAGCGGCTTGCAGGTAAACACCAGGATGCCTTCTATGATTATGACTTCCGCCGGCTCCACCGTTACCGTTTCGGTCTTCGACCTGGAGCAGGTGATATATGAATAGACAGGCTGCTCGATGGATTTCCCGCTCTTCAGTTCCTTCAGCTGCTCGCAGAGCAACTTGAAATCGATCGCTTCCGGATGGTCGAAATTGATCTGCTGCCTCTCTTCCATCGGAAGATGGCTGGAATCCTTGTAATATGAATCCTGCGGTATGACCACCACCTTTTCCTTGAGTTTCTCAGTGATGGAATTCACGACTGTGGTTTTTCCCGAACCGGAACCTCCGGCTATTCCAATTACCAGCATATCCTTGTGTTGTTTATGGTTTTCAGATTCTAGAATTCGGCGTTCTTCGGAGTCCTCGGGAACGGGATGACGTCACGGATATTGGACATTCCGGTAACGAACAGGAGCAACCTTTCGAAACCGAGTCCGAAACCGCTGTGAGGCACTGTGCCGTAACGGCGGGTGTCGATGTACCACTCGAGGTTCTTCCGGCTCATCCCCAGTTCGTCGATCCTTCTCTCAAGCTTCTCCAGGGAGGCCTCCCTTTCGGAACCACCGATTATCTCTCCGATCTTAGGGAAGAGGATATCCATTCCGCGGACGGTTTCGCGTCCAGGGGTGCAACCCTCGTTCTGCTTCATATAGAATGCCTTGATGGCCATAGGGAAGTCAGTGAGGATCACCGGCTTGCCGAAATGCTTCTCGACGAGGTAGCGCTCATGCTCGCTCTGCAGGTCGGAACCCCAGTGAACCGGGAACTCGAACGTGGTTCCGTTCTTCACGGCTGCCTCGAGGATATCTATGGCTTCGGTGTAAGTCACTCTCTGGAAATCGATTCCGAGCACGCTGCGGAGCCTTTCGATAAGTCCGTCGTCGTATTTGTCGTTGAGGAACCTGAGGTCGTCCATACAGTTGTCGAGGGCGTACTGGACCAGGTATTTCACGAATTCCTCTGCGAGGACCATATTGTCGTCGATGTCGTAGAAGGCCATCTCAGGCTCGATCATCCAGAACTCGGCGAGGTGTCTCGGAGTGTTGGAATTCTCTGCCCTGAAAGTAGGTCCGAATGTGTATATCTCTCCTACAGCTGTAGCTCCAAGTTCTCCTTCAAGCTGGCCGCTCACGGTGAGGCTTGTCTTCTTCCCGAAGAAATCCTTGCTGAAGTCAACCTTGCCGTTCTCCTTCTTCGGGACATTCTCAAGGTTCATCGTGGTGACCTGGAACATATCTCCGGCACCTTCTGCGTCGGATTCTGTGATCAGAGGGGTGTTCAGATACACGAAGCCTTTGTCATTGAAGAACTTGTGTATGGCGAAGGCCATTGCGTGGCGGATCCTGAGCACAGCTCCGAAGGTGTTAGTGCGCAGGCGCATGTGGGCAACCGTTCGGAGATATTCAAGAGAGGTGTCCTTCTTCTGGAGCGGGAACCTCATAGGGTCGCATTCGCCGAGCACCTCGATGTTGCTGGCCTGGATCTCAACGGCCTGTCCGCTTCCGACAGATTCCACGAGGGTTCCGGAAACACTTATGCTGGCACCCGTGGTGATCTTCGCGAGAAGCTGGTCATCGAACTTGGACGTATCTGCAACTACCTGGATATTGTTGACTGTGGATCCATCGTTGAGAGCGATGAACTTGATCTGTTTGTTGCCTCTCTTTGTCCTTACCCAGCCTTTGGCGAGAACTTCCCGGCCCGGTTCGGCCTTAAGCAGTTCCTTCACTTTAGTCCTTGCAATAGTGCTCATTTGTGTCAAGTTTTTTCAAAAAACAATACTATCTCACAAATATAGCACAAAATCGCCGCTTGTCAATGG
>ONPI01000112.1 GCA_900319685.1 uncultured Bacteroidales bacterium | reverse complement strand
TGCTCTTGCCTGCAGTCTTGGCTACAGCTGCGCCAAGTCCGGTGCCGCCGAGGGAGCGAAGGATGTCGTTGAGGTCGACGTCGCCGTCTCCGTCCCTGTCCTTGATGAAGCCACCAAGGTTGCCGAGAATCTTAGGGATAAGTCCCGTGAGTTTGCTTCCGAGAACTGAACCGAGATTCAGGTTCTTCAGGATGTTGTTGGTGAAGAGCTTGCCTGCCAGGTCGGTGATAGGGCTGCTGGCTGCGGATGCCTTGCCGGTAAGGAGTTCCTTAACCTGCTCGATGCCACCTGCCTTTGCAGCGGTCTGGGTGAGGCTGCCGAGGATTGACTCGGAAAGACCGCCCAATACCTTATTCTTGACTTCTGCAGGAATCTCAACGTTGCCTGCTGCAGAGGAAACCTGCTGCTTGATGATGTCTGTAAGCGAAAGTGCCATAATGCAAGAGTTTTAGATTATTGTGATGAAAGTTACTGTCTTGACAGCTTAATCGCAAATGTAATGTTTTTTCTGGAATATTCGTATATTTGTTGAAAGGCACTCCTGAAACTGACAGCAACAGATCTACATAATATGAATAAAGACAAAATGACCAATTACAGGTGGGTGATCTGTGCGATGATTTTCATTGCAACGACGGTCAACTACCTGGACAGGCAGGTTTTGTCCCTTACCTGGGACGAGTTCATCAAGCCTGAATTCCACTGGAACGACACGATCTACGGAAACATAACTTCGGTGTTCGCCATCGTGTATGCCTTCGCCCAGTTGTTCGCCGGACGCATCGTCGACAAGCTCGGCACCAAGAAAGGCTATGCGGTCTCGATCGCCGTGTGGTCCCTGGGAGCCTGCCTCCACGCCATCTGCGGAATCGCGACCGAACACCATGTGGGGGCATCTTCCAAGCTTGAACTGCTTAATGCAACGGGCGATGCGGCATTGCTGATATCCACTTTCAGCATGTATATGTTCATGTTCGCCAGGGCTATACTTGCGATAGGAGAGGGCGGCAACTTCCCTTCTGCGATAAAGGCTACCGCAGAGTATTTCCCGAAGAAAGACAGGGCTTTCGCCACATCGATCTTCAATTCAGGGTCATCCATCGGAGCCCTTATCGCCCCGTTGACAATACCGGTCATCGCTGCCAAGTGCGGTTGGGAAATGGCGTTCATCATCATCGGCGCCCTGGGATTCGTATGGATGGGATTCTGGATCTTCGTTTATAAGAAACCTTCTGAGAATAAGATGGTCAATGCGGCGGAACTTGCTTATATAGAGCAAGATGCGGTCGCGGATGCGGAGTTCGCCAAGAAACAGGCGGCTGAAGAAGCGATGGAAGGCAAGAAGATGTCCCTCGGCCAGGTCCTCAAGCACAAGGAAGCCTGGGCGTTCATCCTCGGCAGGTTCCTGACTGACGGAGTATGGTGGTTCTTCCTTTTCTGGACGCCGTCCTACCTCAACGCCACGTTTGGAATAAAGACCTCCGACCCTCTCGGAATGGCACTCATATTCACTCTCTACCTGATTACGATGCTTTCCATCCTTGGAGGGAAGCTTCCTACGATATTCATGGACAAGACCGGCAAGAATCCTTACGCCTGCCGTCTCAGGGCTATGCTCATATTCGCTTTCATCCCGCTCGTGGTTCTCTTCGCCCAGCCTCTCGGCAAGCTCACTCCGTGGCTCCCTATCATCTGCATCGGTCTTGCCGGAGCTGCCCACCAGAGCTGGTCTGCGAATATGTACACGGTAGGAACCGATCTCTTCCCTAAGAGCGCATCGGCCACGATAACCGGAGTCTGCGGTCTTGCGGCCGGCCTGTCATCATTCTTCTTCCAGCAGGTAGCCGGACGTCTGTTCGACTATGCCGACCAGACCGGAATGACATTCCTAGGCTTCCAGGGCAAGCCTGCCGGGTATTTCATTATCTTCTGCTATTGTGCATTTGCATACTTGATCGGTTGGATCTGTATGAAATCACTTGCTCCAAGGTACGAACCAATAACTGAATAAATGATTCTGAAAATAATCCTCGTCCTGTTCTATCTCCTTGCACCGGCGGCAGTCCTGTACGGTTGCAGGAGGTGGAGATGGATGGACAAGATCGGACCTATCCTGATCTTGTACTTCCTCGGTGCCATAATAGCCAACCTGGGTATATTCCCACTTACAGGAACTCCTGAAGGAGATTCCCTGTTGAAGTTCCAGAACAGTTTCTCGACGGTCCTCGTGCCGATGGCCATCCCGATGATCCTTCTTTCATTCACCTACAGGAAAGGTGAGACCAAGGATCAGCTGATTGCCATGATCACCGGGCTCCTGGCAGTCATAATCGCAGTCGTGGCTGGATATCCGATCTTCGCGAAACATATCCCTGATGCTCCCAAGATCGCCGGAATGTATACGGCATGCCTTACCGGAGGTACAGTGAATATGGCTGCGGTGAGCAAGATGCTTGGCGTTGACGGCCAGCAGTATGCCCTCCTGAACACCTACGACATGATGGTGTCGTTCACCTATCTGGTATTCATCATGGCATTCGGAATCCGATGGGCCCGTAAACTTCTCCCTGTCAAGACATTGGATGTGGGATCCAATGATGCCGACGAAGTCCGTGCGCAGATCGAGAGGGACAGGCAGAAGAATCCGTATGCGGGTATATGGTCCAAGGAAGGACTGGTTGAGTTCTTGAAACTGCTGGGGGTGACCCTGGTCGTCGTGGGATTGTCCGCCGGGGTGGCGGCAGGCCTTTCCAAACTGATCCCGGGAACCTTCATGATGTGGTTCATCCTTTCTGCGACTACATTCAGCATAGCTGCTTCGTTCATCAAGCCGATCCGAAGGATCAAGTACAGCTACGAGGTGGGAATGTACCTGATATACATCTTCAGCATCGTGGTTGCATCCATGGCCAATGTCCGTGCGATGGACTTCTCCGGTGCGTTGTTCATAGTGGGATTCCTGCTCTTCATGGAAGTCGTGTCGCTGACCTTGCAGTTGCTGTCGGCAAGGCTTTTCAAGGTCGATGCCGACACTGCCGTCATCGCATCGGTGACATACATCAACTCGCCGCCGTTCGTCCCGATGATAGCTGCATCCATGAACAACAAGCGAGTCCTCGCTCCGGGACTCGCCATAGGTGTAATCGGTTATGCAGTGGGTAATTACCTGGGAGTATTGATCTGCAATATCCTGGGTACCTTCTGATCAGAGATTTCCGTCGAAATATCCAGTGACCTTGTCCATGAGGTGGACCCTCCAGATGCCCATCACGTTGTGCTCTGACCGAGGGTAAGGGAAGTAGTCCAGCTGGACGCCTTCCTCGATGCACTTCTGGACGAAACTGAGGCTGTGCTCCCAGACGACCGTGTTGTCGATCGCTCCCTGGCAGATCAGCAGCTTCCCTTTCAGGTCCTTGGCCTTCCCGATGAGGCTGGTCTTGGCGAAGCCTTCCGGGTTAGTATCTTCGGTGTCCATGTAACGCTCACCGTACATTACTTCGTACCATTTCCAGTCTATCACAGGACCTCCTGCGACACCGACCTTGAAGGTTTCCGGATAGTTGGTCATGAGCGAGATGGTCATGAAACCACCATAGCTCCAGCCGTGGACTCCGATCCTGTCCTTATCGACATACGGCAGCGATTTGAGCATTTCGATGCCTACCATCTGGTCTGCCATCTCGCACTGTCCGCACTGACGGTGGATCGCCATCTCATATTCGGCGCCCCTGTTCTCCGTTCCCCTGTTGTCCTGGACATAGACGATGTATCCCTTCTGGGCCATAAGCATTTCCCACATGCGGACCTGGCCGAGCCAGCTGTCCTGGACCATCTGGGAGTGAGGACCTCCATAGACATACAGTATGACCGGATACTTCTTCGTCGAATCGAAATCGGCCGGGAAGAACATCCTGTACCAATTGTCGTATCGTCCGTCCGCGCTTTTCACGGTACCAAGCACGACCTTGCCGGTCTTGAACTGGGTCAGCGGATCGGAGGCTATGTTGAGGTTGCGTACCAGCTTGCCTCCGGTGGTCTTCAGGTTGGTGACCTGCGGGACATTGAAACTGCTGAACGAGTCGATGAACTTCTTGCAGTCTTGACTGAGCGAAACGTTGTGCCATCCCTCTTCGCTGGTTAGCCTTGCCGGACTGCCGAACTTGAAGGAACAGGCATTGCCGTCCGGCATCCGCCTGCCTTTCAATGACACTTGGACCTTGAACAGATGGTTCTCGACCGGAGATACTTCAGCGGAGGTGTAATATACTGTCTTTCCGTCGTTTCCGGCATATGCCACGTCGGCATCGACCGGGGTGAGGCGCCTTACGTTGCCAAGCGTGTCGCAGAGGTAGAGATTGCGGTAACCGTCGCGGTTGTTCGTCCTGTAGATGAAGGAATATGTACCCTTGAGGAACCACACTGGATCCAGAGGCTCGACGTAGCGGGTGTTGTCTTCGGTCAGCAGGGTCCTGACGAAGGCCCCGTCGGTTGCGCGGTACATGTTCATCCTCATATGCTTCTGGGTCCTGTCCAGCACCTGGATGATCACATACTTGCAGTCAGGAGTCCAGCTGATGTTGGTCAGGTAGCGGTCGTAGCCGAAGTCGGTCACGTCGCACCATGCGGTTGTCCCGGAGGCGAGATCGTATATTCCGAGCCGGATCTCCTCGCTTTCCATGCCGTTCATCGGATACTTTATGTTCCTGAGGGATCCGGTCCTGCTGGTGATGTCCAGGAGAGGGAAGTCCGTTACCCTGCTGTTATCCTTGCGGTAGAATGCCAGCCGGGATCCGTCAGGGGACCAGAATATGCCACCTGAAATCCCGAATTCATCGCGGCTGACTGACTGGCCGTAAACGATCTCGGCATCCTCGCTGCATGCTACGCATGTCTCTGTCCCGTCATTGATGAACAGGCTGTTTCCCTTTGTGTAAGCAAATGTTCCTGAAGAGCTCCTCTCCACCCCCGCGGCATCGCGCGGAATGACGATGGATATCCTCTCAGGAGAATAATCGGTGGTTTTCCCGGTCGCAAAATCGGAACTCATCCATTTCCCGTCTATCCTGCAGACGTATGTATCATTGTCAACCCACGAAGCGTACACATTGCCCGGGCGGGTGTTCCTGCCGAGTACAGCTTCTTCCATCGTGAGCATACGCCCTTCACCGTTGGCCGGGTGGACGGCAACTACGCCAGTCTGTGCCATGGCTGCCACCGGCAGCGCCAGCATAATGAGTATCAGAAACCTCCTTCCCATGTCGAATCATTTGAAGATGAAGACAATACCTTGTCCACGACGTGCTTCTGCATGCCTCTCCAAGGCAGCGCACCGAGGTATTCCTTGTAGTGGAGTTCGACGTTCCTTCCTCCGAGGTGCATCAGCTCGTTCGCGACTTCTTCATCAGCCACGGAGAAGTCGAATATGTAGGACTCGATCGTAGCTCCGTTGGTTTTAGGGGAGCCCTTGAATCCGGCCTGGATAAGCTTGCCTTCGTATGTTTTCCAAACGTAGCCCTTGTAGGTGAACTGGTTGAGTTCGCCTGCCTTGGCGACCAGCAGACCAAGGATGGTCCAAAGCAGAATTTTCTTTCCTGTTCTCATATCCTATTGATTATTATTTCACTTCGTTTCCGCTCATCTCCCATCCAGTGATGGTGGAGATGTATGGTATTACGCCATATGCCAGCTTTGTGTGGCCGGAATAGTTCGGATGCCCGTCGGCGCCCATGTCTTCCTTGTCGTTGTGGAGGGCAGCCGAAAGGCCCACGAAATGGACGTTTTCAAGTCCGCTGGCCTGGATTGCATCGTTGATGTATTCATGCATGACCCGGTCATGCTTCGGCGCTATGCAGAGTATAGGGTGGGTTTCCCCGTAATATTCCTTGATCTCATTCAGCAATTTGATGTAATTGCGTGTGAAATGCCTCTTTGAAGGCTGCATATTCCTTGAGAAGTCGTTGGTACCCAGGTAGATGACGGTGATGTCCGGTTTCAGGCCGGAGGCTGCCGCCTCCCATCTGAGGCTCTTGTCGCTGTCGAACGTCTGAG
>ONPI01000093.1 GCA_900319685.1 uncultured Bacteroidales bacterium | reverse complement strand
TGTACCAGATCTTCAGGGGAGTGTCCTCGCTCTTGACCGTCCTCTCCTTGTACATGAGGCAGGCCGCAGCGTCGGAGAGCGTGAGGAACCGGTCATAATCCGGACTCAGGCTGTAGCAGTTGCCCGGGAAGGAATCCACGAAGAGCTCCAGCTGGTTGTACGCCCGCTTGCTGATATGTATCCCCTGGCGACTGAAGGCGTTCTCTAGGTAGTTCGTGCATTTGTGGATATCAGTGTTTCTGTCCGTCACTACAGCGATGCTGAAATGGCAGTAGACGAGCTGCTTGCTCTCCCTGGCGATCACGTCCTGCACGTTCTTGATGTCCTCCACGGCCATCTGGTTCGCCGGAGAAGGGATGCTCGCGTGACGGTTCTTTTTCTTTTCGAGCGCCGCCATCTCCTTCTTCTGGCCAGGCACGAAGATCACCTGGTTGTAGACGACGGTCTGGGCTTCCGGAACACTGTCCACCGCTCCCACCAGGTCCACCGGCATCGAGGAGTTGTTGACCTCAATGCTGGTGAACGGGCGGATAAGGGAGGGGAGAGCCACGCTGTCCACATCGACCAGCGAATAGAATCGGCAGCGCCGCTCTCCCATGGAGAGACCCTCGTCATCCACCTTCAGGCCGGTCATGGAGACGGGCCCATCGGTGAAGTCCAGGGCGAAGTAGCGGTCCACATAGTTGCTCGCTTCCCGCTTGTCAAGGAAACGGCAGGCAATACCCGCGTCCTTGAGCTGGTCGCGGACCTTGCGGACCTTCAGCATGAAATCACGCCATTTGCGTGCGTCGTAGGAGAAGAGCTTGCTGCCCTTGCTCTCCTGCGTTATGACCAGATAAGTCCAGGCATCGGTGTATTCCCGGTCACGGAAATAGCGGAAATAACAGTCCGAGAGGAACTCGTGAGAGTTTCCGTCCCCGCCTTTGAACCGTCTCCGGCAGAAGATGTCCTGCTTCTGCAGGGCATAGCCTTCGCCGAGAGTGGCGGCCAGGGCGGTGAAGAGAGAGGCGAACTCGTAATATGCGTCGATGTTGGCGGAGTACTTCTGCACCGGGTTCTCCATACGGATCACCGCGGAGTAGTCCCCGTTCTTGGTGTAGAGCACGCCGATGCCTTCCACTTCCTCCACCGTGAAGTAGATGTCCTGGAAGATTCGGCTGCGCTTGCCTCCAGTACCGAAGGCGAATACCGAGACCGCCATCCCGATGAGGATGGCCGTGAACGTCAGAATCACATACAGTATCATTCCTTTCTCTTCTTATTGGGTTCAATGGATACCTTTCTCCGAGAGTATGGCCGTCCTCTGGATCTTGCCGATGATTTTTTCCAGGTAGGCTGCCCTGTTGGGTTTTATGGTCTCCGGCGGAACGCCGTAGATTTCAGGGATGATTTCGCAGACGATCGGCATGAGTCCCCAGGTTTCAATCTGTTCGATATCATGTTTGAGCCTTGCGTCGAGTATTTCCTCCTTGAGCGTCTCTATCGGCAGTCCGAGGGAGAAGATATTGACGGGATTCACGTCTTTGTTCTTATCCCTGAATGCATTGTTGGAGTACATGAGGAAGACGTCCCCTTCGTAAGGATAGACCCCCTCTTCACCGTCTTCGAGCGGTTTGTCGGTGACTCCGGCCAGGACCTCCCTGTTCTTTTGCGGAACACGGACGATAACCTTGATGGGACTTCCTATGAACGGCAGCGAGTCGCCGAATTGCGACTTGACCATTGGTTCATAGCCGCAGTATTCAATCCTGTCCTTTTTCTCTCTGATGTCCAGGACGAGGATGTCGAACGGGGAGTCGGACGGGTTGTAGTCCGTCTGTTTCATGAGCTTTCTGACAGTGTCTTTGAACCGTTTGACGGTTTCTTTCTTGATCATATCAACCAATTGTTTCGATTACAGTTAAAGCCTTTTCGAACTTGCGTAGACGAAAACGCCGCGGTCCTCTCTTTTGCTGTGAAGCCCCCGTCTCTGCTTGAACATGACGAGGATGGCCCCTGTGACCACGAAGGCCACCAACACGACGAGGCCCGCGACGAATCCGGCGATGCAGTAGGCGATGATGAAGCCGAGGATGGCTCCTCCGGCCGCCCCTGCGGCCCAGTAGATGTACCTCCCTTGAAGACCCATAAATTCAAGGGGGCGCTGGAGTCCCCTGAAGAGTGGGTAGTCTGGGTAACGGGTGTCTTTGCCTGCGCTTTCCATCCATCTGTCCTTTATTCCGTTAGAGTCCGAAGAACAGAGGCAGGGCCTGGGCGGCCGCTACGAGGAAGATACAGGCGCCGACGACCATCATGATCTTCTTCTTCACGTCCTGCTCGTCGTTGTTCATGGCGATGTAGACGCTGATGGCGCCGATGATCGCCACGACGCCGGCGATGGCGTAGCAGAGCTTGACAACGATCGGGACGTATTTCGCGATCTCCTCGGCGACGGTCGAGAGGGCGCTCGTTCCGGCGGAGTAATCCCCGGCGGAACTCTGCGCGAAGGCGGCCGTTCCTCCGACGAGCAGCATCAGCGCGACAGCCCTCGTCTTCGGGGAGGCGAGGAACTTCTTCACGCGGTTGACAATCTTTCGCATAAGTTGTTCAGTTTTTTGGGTTTGACTTCGTGTTATCGCTCCTTGGCGGAGCTTCCGCATAGCCCGATATCCGTCCCGACATGTGCACCTGTCATTGTGATAACCCGGCTTATGTTTTCCTGTCAGTGAATGTGGTAGCCGAAGAAGGCGGGGAATACTATCGAGGCCCCCAGGATGAAGAGAATCGAGCCCAACAGCGTGAGGAAACTCTTCATGACGTCGCCCTCGTGGCTCTGCATCTTGATGTAGATGATGGCCGCCGAGATGACCGACATGGCGCTGGCCACCGCATAGCAGACGTACAGCACGTAGAGCATCATCGTCACGGTGAAGTCATGCGCCTTGGCAAGAGCTCCGGCTCCCCAGGAATAATCCACGCCGCCGGACTTGGCGGACGCGGCCTGGACGACCATCATCCCAAGCACCGTGAGAAGGAGGGGAGCGGCCTTCGTCCTAAACGCGTGAACCGTCATCATCGTCCACCTCCTTTTCCTTTCCTTCTTTAGGAGGAACAGATCCTCCCGGAATGACCGTCTTGTCGATCGGCACATCCGGCTTTCCGTGCAGAAGGGCGGATACCATCATCCCCGAGGCCAGCTCGGTGCTCTGTTCGGCCTCGATCTCCTCCATGTCCTCCTGGACGGAATCGATCTTCTTCTGCGTCGGCGAGATCACGGCACCCGTGGCGTCGAGCTTCGGAGCATACTCGTCGCTTTCACCGGGGCGCTGTTCCTCAGCAGGGGTCTGGACCGCAAGTTCCTGCTCAATCAGGGTACTTCCGTCCTCACGGCTCACACGGAACCCGCCGTCAGTCTCCTCGACCGCACGGCTGGACTCCGGCTCAAAATCACCCAGATCGAACGTCTCTTCGGATGAAGAACGCTGGTCCTTGGGCTTGCCCATCAGGTCACCGGTGATGATGACCGTGTAGTATATCGCGTAGGCCGCCGTGAGGCACGCGACGAAGATCCAGAAAGCACTCATTTCACTTGTACAATATTGGACATTATCGTTTCGTTTTGTTGCCGTGGAGTTGCCGACATATTTGCCATAAAAGGCGTTTTTTAGGGCTCCTCCAGAGGTCAAAGTAATAACAAAAACTTAATTCCAAACACTTCTGACAAGTTTTTTGCAACTTTCCTCCGAAAAAGTTTCAAATCTATCGTAATGGTATAATAAAATGGTACTATATCGGGAGCAGGGCACAAAAAAAGCGCTCTCCCGGAGGAAAGCGCCATTTTGAGGGTTTTGCCGCGGATGGAAACAGGCTTTATACAAGACCCGACGGCAAATTGTACATCAGGGCATCGTTCAGATCATTGCTGCCGAGATACCGGCCGGACATGTCGTATGCCCTGCCACCGATGGCGGACCAGATCTTCCAGAAAGCATCTCTACCGGCATCGTCATTGTCTAAATAGCAGAAGGCTTGTTGATACACATCTATAAAAGGGATGGCCTTACGGACCAGGGAAGTGGAGTTCGTCACGATGCAGTCGCAGGGAACATCCTGCACTATGGATTCGTCGCCCCTTTCCCACAGGGTCATGTATGAGAGGAAGTCCATGAATCCCTCGAAGACGCAACATGCAGGGGTACGCCTCTCCTTGGAAACTTGGATGACACTGGGAGCCTTGACCCCATGGCATCCCTTGAAGGACGCACTCCGTATCTCCATCCCACCCAGAATATTCATGAAGCAGAGTCCGAAGAACCTCCTTTCTCCAACGGTATAATGGACCTCCTTGCAGTACTTCATCCCTATGTCCGGCGGAATATTCCTGGAGCCTAGATACTTTATCAACGCATTATGCTTCAACGGTTCGACTTTTGTGTCTTCAATCACTGCTTGAAGAGTATCCGGTGGACAGTTCTTCCAGTCATTACCAGGATTGACCGTTGCGGGACAGCCCATGATATCCTCCAGCCAGTTGACGGCCTCACGGAAGGAGCATCCTCCTCCCATCTCGACGGCGAAGTCGATGACGTCACCGGCCTTGCCTGTCCCGAAATCATTCCATATGTTCCGGGTTGTGGAGACGGAGAAGGACGGCTTCCTGTCATCGCGGAAAGGGGAGCGGTACAGTAGCTGTGTTCCTCCCCGGCTGCGTGAGACTGGGGTGTGTCCGAGCCTGGACATGATCTCGGGGATCGGGATTTTCTTAATTTCATCAATATCCATATTCTACAAATGTTTTACTTTATTCATCTAAAGAAATACTCCAGAGTTTTTATGGTCTTCTTTGACCTTCAGGACAGGCAGTACACCAGTTTACCGCCCTATATGCACTGGACTGGACCGGTACGCTTCACCGGCAGTTCAAGGGGATATAATGGAAGTCCCTGTTGTAGAAGTAATCCTTGCCTTCCTTCCTGACGATTCCGTTCTTCAGAAGGAACTTGAGGAACTTGATATGGACGTTCCTGCTCCTGTCATATCCGATGGTGGCATAACCGACGGTCAGCCTGTCGATGAGTGGACTGAAGGCGAAGGGTCCGTCGGTGGAACCAAAGGCCACCGCGAGTGCCTTCTTGTGAAGTTCCTCGTCCATGTTCTCGTAATCGAATATCTTGAGCTTGGCCTTCGGTCTGGGGTCGAAATCCTCCACCAGCTCGGGAAGCCCCTGGGGATTGATCCTGAAAGCGAAGGGAGGGAAGTCCCTGTCACGAATCAGCGAAGCATGCACCTCGCTCATCGAACCGTCCAGTTCGTTCTTGGATATCTGGAGGACGGTCTCCGCCTTGTGATTCAGTTCCGTCCCGATATGCCCCCGGACGTTGTCATCACCTTTGTTCAGGTGAAGGACTGTATGGATATGGAGGTTATACTGGCTGCTCCATTTCATCAGCAGACCAATCACTTCGGCCGATTCATTTGAAGAATTGATATCATAGAGAAGATCCCTCAGGCCGTCGATGATTACGAGACCTACTCCGGGCCTTTCGGCCAGTGCGAGCTCGATGATCTGCCGGCGTTCAAGCGGGCCGTATTCCCTGAGCATGACGAACTCGATAAGGTCGCAGTCCTGCTCGGCAGGAAGTCCTGCGAGGCAGTTGATCCTCTCCAGGACCTTATGGCAATGGAAGGAACTCTGCTCAGTGTCGAAATACAGTATCCGTTTCTTGTCGGCAGGGAAGCTGGACTCGTAATTGAGGACCTTCCTTCCGGAGATGGCCGATGCCACGATGGCGCAGACATTGAACGTCTTCTTCGACTTGCCCTTGCCGGTGGAAGCGCTGAAATTGCCCAACGTCCCGATCGTCGATGTGCCCACGCGGATGACCTCCGGAGGCGTCACGTACTTGTCCGTCGCGCGGATGAGGATAGATTCCCAGATCCTGCGGAAATTGTCAAGCGTTATTCTCATCTCCATCATGGTTCATTGGTTTTCTGTCACTTTCAAACAGCCATCCATCGATCCGGCCGCGCTCGAAATAGTATCTCCTGCCGTTCCTGTAATGGGGAAGGCCGGACTTCACCAGGCGGTAGACCTGGGGGACGGATATATGGAGGTATTCCGCGACCTCCCCGGCATTGAGAATGGTCTTGTGCTTCTTGAGCCTGTCCTCGATCTGGCCCAACCGCCTCAGGATGTCCTTCGTCTTGCGGTCGTCGAAGGAGGAGAGGTCGTCCAGCCGCAGGTTGATCAGGTCAATCTGGTTGCGCAGGAAGTCCAGATCCCGCGAGTCTTTCCTATTTCTCATGGCGGTGTCCCTTGTTCTGTGCCGCCAGTTCGGCGCGCTGGTCCATCTGGTCCTGCTCCTCCGTTTCCTTGGAGCTGGCCACCCTGAATCCCATGACCCATTCGTCCAGTTCCGCCCTAAGGAAGTAATAGCCCTTGCCCGGCGGAGTGTAGTACGGGATTTCCTTTCTCTTGACCACCTCCCTTAGCGTGTACTTGCTAAGGGACAGGTATTTGCATGCCTCCTCGGTGGTCATGTAATCCTTGCAGAGATAGATCTTGTCCTCCATCTCCTTGAGGTGCAACGTCAGTTCCTCCAGTGACTTGAATCGGCCGAGGTACTCCTCGATCGCTGAGAACTTGTCCAGGAGTTCCTCTATGGAACCCCGCTTGGCCAGGATGTCGGGTATCCCGCTGGCCCTTTCGATCAGTTTCAAGATTTCCTTGCTGCTGTACT
>ONPI01000110.1 GCA_900319685.1 uncultured Bacteroidales bacterium | reverse complement strand
CTCCACGACCACGTCGAAGTCGGTGTTGTACTGTATATCGACCATAAATGTACCACCCTCAGCAGGAATCTCCATCACGTCTCCGACCTGGATGACCTTCTTCTCTTCCTGTACAAAGGTCAGGGTGATGTCTGATACCTTGCCATTCTTGTCCTTTACGGTTACCTTACCTTGACGAGGATCGGTGCTCTGGTTCTCGGCAAACCTGAACTCGAGCTTTCCGCTCTTGAGGGCACGTGTTGCCACGAAAGTGATCCAGGACTGCGCTCCGGACTCCACGACCACGTCGAAATCGGTATTGTACTGTATATCCACCGCAAAAGTGCCTCCCTCTGCAGGAATCTTCATAACATCACCTACTGTGATGACCTTCTTTTCTTCCTGAACGAAGTTCAGTGTTACAGGAGCAGCCTTGCCGGAATTGTCCCTGACTGTGACCTTTCCGGTACGCGGTTCTGTATTCCCGTTCTCTGCGAATTGGAATTCGAGCTTTCCGCTCTGCAGCGCCCTGGTGCCCAGGAAAGAGATCCAGGACTTGGCGGAAGCCTCTACCTCTACTGTATATTCGGTATTGTATTGGATATCAACCGCAAAGGTACCACCCTCTGAAGGGATGACCATAACGTCCCCGACCTGGATGACCTTTCGTTCGTCCTGAGTTACGGACACCGTGGCGGATAACCCTTCACTCCTAAAGACTACGGTTCCTGAGACAGGATTGGTGGAACTGGTGGCCGTTGCTGTGACAGTCACCGTGGCGTCACCTTCTCCGGAAGACGGGTTGACCTTCGGCTGAGAAGGCGAGGTTCTCCGGCGAGACGGTCAGGACCGGGTCCGGCGTCGTGTTGCAACCGAAAACGAAGAGGAGTAATCCGGTAAGCGAATAGGTCAGAAAGCGTTTCATATTCAGGTGAATTAAAGGTAATCACCTGAAATATAGTATATTATTTCCTTAAATACAAATAAATGAATAATGCGGGTGTCAGGAATTGACTACATTCCGAGTCCACAGACGAGGCCGAAGGTCAAGGTCTTCTCGAACTGAGGGCCGAAACCTTCCTCGAACTGAGGCATAGGGTTATATCTTACATAGAGACCAAGTCCTCCGAATGACAGGGCACCGAATACGTTGTATGTAAAAGGCCTGACTTTGATGCTGTCGGAGAAGCGTTCTCCGCTCTTTGTTTCCTTGATGGTGGTCCCGTTATTGTCAATGGCCTTGAACTTGGAAACACCTGCATAGTTGTATTCACCGGCAATACCGATGCGGAGATCGCACTTGCCGAAGTTCTGCTCGAAACTGACAGGGATGGAGACGCTCCTGACGGTGAGATTGGACCTCTTGATCTTGCTGAAGCCGGAAGCTTCCCTTGAAGCGATATCAACTCCGGTCTTATCGCTTGTCGGAAGCCAGAAATGATCCTTGTTGAGACGATAGTAATCCCATGCTAGATCAACTCCGATGGAGAACATTCCGCTCTCATAAGGGTTGATGCGCAGCTCGACGAGATTCAGCACGAATTCGCTGTTGACCCTGCCTTTATTGTCAAGGAAACTCTGGTCTGCATTGAGGAAATAGTGGTCTCCGAAATATTCGTAGCTCACGAACTCGGTTGAGAAAACACCCTTGCGGATGGAAAGGTCTGCATCTTCGTTGAATTCAACAGTCTGGGCGAAAGCCATCATGCCTCCAGCTAACACTGCTGCAAAAAAAGTAAGGATTCTTTTCATTAGCGTTTGATTATTTGTTACTTAATTATTTCTCTTCCATAAACAGTTCTCCCTTGATGTAAGCTACGCTCTTTGTGACGAAATCATAACCGGGAGATCCTGGCCGAGCAACAGCGAGATACTTTTCATACCACTGCAGAGCCAGTCTGTATTCTTTCTTGACTTCGTAGCAATAGGCAATGGTGGATAGTGCGGATATGAACTTTGGATTATACTTGTAAGCTTCTTTGTAATGCTCGATTGCCTTGTCCCAGGAATCCTGCCGCCTATAGTAACCAAGTCCGTACTGCTGGTGCAGGCGGGACATCAAGGCAGCATCCGGCTGGATCATCTCCCAGGCCTTGTCCAGCCATGTCTTGACATCTTCCTCAAACGGCCGGAAAGCTTCCATCTTGACAGCTGCGATCGAATATGCCAGATTCACATCGCTCGAGTCGATCTGCCATGCCGCAAGAAGCTCCTTTTCCGCGCGGTATATCACCTTCTGGTGCCAATAGCCCTGTCCGAGGTAATAGTGGATAGGGTAGGTGTCGTAGCCGATGTCCTCCTGCCGTTGGAACACGTCCACGGCAGAATCGTAATCTCCTTTGCGATAGTATGCAAGGCCCTGGAGCGGGGCTATCGTCGTGTTGTCCGGATCCTCTTCAAGGAACCGGCCTGTCAGAGCAAGAGCCCCGTCATAGTCCTTGCTGCCGATCATTATGTTCGCCGCCTTGGCAATTACGCCTTCATTCCTTGGCCTGAAGACAAGGGACCTGCGGTAATACCATAAAGCCGAATCGGCCTGGTCCATTTGGCGGAAGGAATCTCCGACGAAGCTTAGCACCGCCGGGATGGAATCCAGTTGCAGGACCTCCTTCCCTGCTTGGATGCTCTGAGGCCAGGCCTTGAGCCGGGAATATGCCTGCATCCTGCGGATCTTGTACAGGATGTTGTCCGGGACTCTTGAGGAGAGGAGGAAATAGGTTCCGACGGCGGTCTGGTAATCACCATTCTGGAAATGACATTCTGCCAGTTCCGAAAGTACCTGTTCGTCAAATACTTCCGGGGATACCAAAGCCGATAGCTTCTCTATAGCTTCGTCAGTCTTGTATATGCTCTTGAGGTAACGGGCCTGCGCCAACAGCGAGTCGCGGTGGGAGGTCTGCGCCCACAAAGAGGCACAAACCAGCACCCAAAGCGTCAGTAAAAGGAACCGTTTCACTTCAATTGGAAAAATAGCGGGATAGCATTGACTGGCAAAGGTAAGACAAAGATTCCAAAACTTCTAATTAATGCAGGAGAATTCCTTAAAATGGCTATCTTTGAAAGTTCTATAAATCAAGATATAAACTATGCCAAACAAATTCTTTGACAGGAACTGGTGGAAGGATTTTGTTGTCGCTATCCTGGCCACTACCGTTTCTATCGTTTTGACTTTCGGCACGGGCAAGCTGGTTGAACGGAACAATCAGAAGAAAGAGCGCAGGCTCACTGCCCTGATGGTCATGAGCAGCATCGAATCGTTTGCCCGGACCTTGGATGAGTCGGCTAAAGACTGGGACCGTATGGACAGTGTCGCCGTCTGGCTGCTCAGGCTACCGATAGACGAAGTTGCAAGGCTTGGCGACGACCCCTTTGAAGCTGCTGTCCAAGAGGTTTTCCAAGCACCTATCATCCGTCATGACAATACTGCCGAAACCATCTTCAGCAGTAACATAGACACTTGGAAGAATCTGGGGAGTTTTCGGTTCGTGGACAACGTTGGAGCCTGTTTCTCCTATATGAACTGGATCGAAGAGGAAATCAATAAGGATGCCCTCGAATATGCCGGACATCAGGAGCGGATCTTCAATCATTATTCGGATTATCCCGGCTCTTGCTTTACTGAGAAGTTGCTCAGGGATGAGCAATTACGGCGGCAGTTGCAGATGCCTAACTCGCATAAGGCGTGGCTCGCTTACTGTTCAGACAATTTGCGGCGTATGAACCGCAAGAATATGAAGTTGATAGGAATTCCCGAAGAAGAGGTGCTCGCTTTTACAGATGCCCGTGCAGAAGTTGCCGTCGAGGAGGAACCCGAGCCGGATTATTCCGTATTCATGAAGCCTCATCCGGACAAGGAATCCATTGACTCCAACCTTGATTATGCCCGGAAACTGGATAGCCTGCTGAATTATCGTTGACGCGTTGGAATTCATATTTATCGGTCTCACGGTTCAAAAGCGGAATATATGGATTACAAAGAAGAAGCCATAGAATGCGTTAAAGATCGTGTCCTCCCGATTCATCAGGAAATATATGCCAAGTATGATGGGGATTTTGACAGGATCTACTCGGAAGGGTACAATAGCAAGTCGTATAAGGGTAGGGTGATCGAGCCGGGGAAGGTTTATGAACTGAGTTATCAGGAATGTTCCTGCCCCAAGGTGAAGTGTGGGCTCAGGAGCGATCCGGAGCAATGCGAATGTTCCAGGCAAAGCATATTATTCATTCTCTCGCAACTTGAACCTGACAGTCGGTTCGATGTCCGGATTGAGAATACGTTACTCCGAGGGGGCGATCGTTGCACTTTCAGGATAGAAAGACATGCCGGTATGAAGCGATTGATTGCCTTCTGCGGGCTGGACTGCGAAAAGTGTGACGCCTACATCGCTACGAAGAACAATGACCAGGCACTGCGGGTAAAGACGGCCAAACTCTGGGCGGAACTGAACAATGCGCCCATTCTGCCGGAACACATCAACTGCGAGGGTTGCCGTATGGACGGACGGAAAACCGTATTCTGTGACCGCCTGTGCCTAATTCGGCAATGCGCATTGAGCAATGGTTTTGAGACCTGCGGAGAATGCCAGGAGAAGGACACATGCCCGAAGGTCGGCGTCATTTGGCAGAATAATCCTCAGGCGAAGGAGAATTCCATGAAGTAAATTCTTGTTTATGTGAAGCCATGAACAAAGGGGATATCGAAACCTATATCGCGGAGAGTCAACCGAATATCTGTCAGATTTGCGTCTTGAAGGACGGACAGGAGCTCTATTCTCACGAGTGGAACGGGTATAAGAGGACTGACTGTACGCACATCATGTCCGCCACGAAGAGCGTTATGGCGCTGCTTGTCGGAATAGCCGTCGAAAAGGGAATGATTGGCAGTGTGGATGACAAGGTCCTGTCTTACTTCCCGGATTATCAGGTAAAACGTGGAGAGCAGACTATTTATGACGTTACGGTGAAGCACCTTCTTACCATGCGTGCGCCGTATAAAGGAAAGGGCGATCCTTGGAGCAAGGTTTGCTCCAGCATGGATTGGACGAAAGCCTCGCTGGATTTCCTTGGCGGGAGGAAAGGGATAACCGGCGAATTCAACTACAAGACGGTTTGTCTGCATATCCTTTCAGGCATCCTTTTCAAGGCGACCGGAATGCAGACCGTGGATTTTGCCAACAAGTACCTCTTCGGCCCGCTCGGAATAGCCGTGCATTCGAATTATTTTGCCACGTCTGCCGAGGAGCACGTACAATTTACCATCGGCAAAGAACCTAAGGAGAATGTCTGGTTCGCTGACCCTCAGGGACTGGGAACTCCGGGATACGGTCTTTGTATGTGCGCGGCGGATATGGCCAAAATCGGTCAGCTGTGCCTCCAGAAAGGCATTTGGAATGGCAGACAAATTGTTCCGAATCAGTGGATCGAGGAAATGACCAGACCTCAAACGGTTGAAAGCAAATACTTCCGTGGGATGTCTTATGGGTATCTATGGTGGATCGTTCATCCGGGGAAAGGTGTTTATGCGGCCATTGGCAATAGCGGAAATGTCATTTATGTGAATCCGGACACCAACATTGTGGTTGCTGTTTCCTCTTATTTCAAGCCAACGGTTTTTGACCGGGTCGATTTCATAGAAGAAGTGTTGCTGCCAGCGTTTGTGTTTCTCGACCAGTAGACCTCGGTTGATCGGGAGAAAGCTCGGGGCCGTGTCCAAGTAAATCAAGCTTTTGTCAACTCTTTCTAATGTCCCGCAAGAAAAAGTACTCAGCCATCATCTTCGCCATCATGGCAGCACGCACACGCACGAAATCATTCACTCACACGAGCATAATCATTATGTAACAGATAACCGGCACGGCCACCATCATTCCCGGGAAGAACTGGAGAAAGAAATGAAGAATCACGTCATTGAATCCCTTGTATCCGGGGCACTTTATTGTATTGGTATTCTCGTTATAGATGCCATTTCTGGGTAAGTAATAATGTGTCCAAATTGTGGCCAAAATTGGGGATGCAAAAAATCAGGCCTTGTAAAATGTTGATTTACAAGGCCTGATCGGTGCCTCGGGCGGGGGTTTAATGTGCTTATTATCAATGCATTACAAAATTACCAAGCTAAAACGCAAGCTGTATTAGAGTGTCACAACATCCGGATGGTTGCTCCGAATAAAGGGAGCAAAATAAATGGGAAGATAGGTGATGAACCTATCTTTTTTTATGATCCGTTCATTGGACAGTACGTAAGCGTCGTGGACGTGGTAGTCATGATTTGCCAGGAATGCATTGAGCGCCCGATGGATCGTATAGTCTTTCCCTGATTTCACTTCCACCGGCAGGATGGCGGCACTGTCGTAGTCATCCAGTAGGAACTCCACCTCGCCATGGGCCTTGTTGTCATAGTAGTAGAGCGGTCCTGAGCAGTGAGCCCTCAGCTCGGAGGCAACAACGCTTTCATAGACGCTTCCCAGATTCACACTGAGGCGGTCGTTCATGACTGCGTCGATGTTGTACTTATACAGCTCATTGGTAAGAAGCCCG
>ONPI01000202.1 GCA_900319685.1 uncultured Bacteroidales bacterium | reverse complement strand
ACCGACCTGAGCCACGATCTCATCGTTCGGGAGGAGGGCTTCACGGCCCGTTTCCTGCGCCTCGGCAATATGGCGGTCCCCTATGAGCAGAATCCCTGTGTTTCCGGCCTGCGGGTCTTCGGTCTGGGCAAGGGAGAAAAGCCAGCCGTGCCGAACTTCTCCGCAAAGGGAGATTTGAAAAAAGCTATGGGTTTTATTTCCATTACCATATTCCTAGTAATACAAATTTAAAAAAGATTCCGAACTTTGCATCATGAAAAGATTCATCATTGGCACAGCCATTTGTCTCCTTTGCCTCTCTTGCGGCAGAAACTCATTCGAAATCAACGGCACGACTACGGAACCAGACGGTACCGAAATCTACCTTATAGACCTCAGGGACTCCGACACTCTCGGCGTGACCACAGTCGAAGGGAACACCTTCGCTTTCTCGGGAACGGTGGACGAGCCGATCTATGCCTATGTCGGACATGGGAAGCAGCGCGTCCGCTTCATCCTGGAGAACGGCCAGGTCACAGTGGACCTGGACAAGAGGATTGAATCCGGGACACCGATGACGGATGCTTACAATGCCTTCCACAAAAGGTACTACGGGCTCGACAAATCCCTGAAGGAAGAGCGCAGGAACCTGGTCGATTCCATAGTAAGCCTCAATAAAGACAACCTTCTGGGAGTTATGGCATTGGACGACCTTGCCTACAGCGACACTTTAGGTTTCATGGAGCTCTACGGAACCATGTCTGAGAAGATGCAGGAATATCCACTCATAAAGGATGATTTCGAGAATATCAAGCAGCAGGCGCGCACGGCCCCGGGCAAGAAGTTCAAGGACTATCTGGTCAAGGGCGGGAATCCTGACGGAACCGACGTAAGGCTTTCGGATTATGTAGGCAGGGGCAAGTACATTCTGGTGGACCACTGGGCTTCCTGGTGCGGGCCTTGCAAGGCTGAGATGCCTTACATCAGGAAAGTCTGGGAAGCTTTCTCCGGCGAGAAGTTCGACGTGGTGGGAGTAGCCTTAAACGACAAACGGGAGGACACCCTGGAAGCCCTTTCCAAACTTGGGCTTCCTTGGCACCAGATACTTGATGCTCAAAGGATTCCTATCGAACTGTACAACATCAACGCCATTCCGCACATCATCCTGTTCGGCCCGGACGGCGAAATCCTGGAGCGCGGCCTCAGAGGCGGACAAATCTACGAAACCGTTGCGAAATACCTGAATCAATAAGCGGTCAGCGGATGTTGAAATCCACGATGAACGGTCTGTGGTCCGAAGGATGCCAGAAGTTGGAAAGGTTCTGCGGATCCCTCACCGGAGTCGTATATGAATCCGAAACCACCCGCGCTTCCTTGATCGAATCGAACAGCGGCTTTGTGCAATAGATGAAATCGATGCGAGACTGCCCGCCTGTCGTTGTCATGAATTCGCCAGGGTACAGAGTGCCGATCACGTCTATGTAAGGAGTATGGCCATAGATATAGTCCTGCACCAGGAACCGGGTGTCCCGGTCAGGATACCCGTAAACGTAATTGTCCCTGCGGGAACGGGAGTTGAAGTCCCCCATCATCATCCAGTACTGGGAAGAAGCATCCGGAACCTTGCCGATTGTATGCTCGCAGATATACTGTATCTCCATCCTGCGGTAATTGTCACCTTCCCGCACCTTCGCGCTCGCTTCCCTGTCCTCGCAGCGGAAAGCCCATGGCTGGGGCCAGGTGTGGAGCGTGACCAAGTTGATCGTCTTTCCCCCGAGCTCGACCGCGAACCAGCCGCTTCCATGGGTGACCACGCTGTCCGGCTCCTCACCGACGAGCTGCGCGACCGTCCGTATCGGATACTTGGAAGTCACCACCTGCGCGAACCGGTCGCGCCTTCCGCTGAACGCAACGAACTTATGGCCGTACCTTCCGCTCATCTCCTTCCAAAAGCCATAAAGGTACTTGTCGGGATCGTCCGGGAGGTTCCTGGTCGAATTCGTGACATAGTTCGCCTGCCCTTCGCACCATACGCAGACGTCCGGATCCTGTTCCTTGATCCAGTTCACGAACTTCTCGTGTCCGTCCTGCTGGCCGGACCACATCCCGTTCTGGATATTCCAGTAAAGGAGGCGGAAAGAGCCATCCGCAGCCGCCTTCGCGGTCTTTGATGACGGACTACAGGTAATTGCAGCGGACAATGCCGCAATTATCCCGAATATCTTAATTAAAGTTCTCATATACAATATACGAAACAATATTGTTTGGTATTATAACTTTTATGTTACAAAGCATTCCTCCCGGTTGGCGTC
>ONPI01000109.1 GCA_900319685.1 uncultured Bacteroidales bacterium | reverse complement strand
CCAATCCGGTAGGGCTTGCGGCAGGACTCGACAAGAACGGTGAATATTACAACGAACTGTCCCGTTTCGGCTTTTCGTTCATTGAGATCGGTTCCCTCACTCCTGAACCGCAGGAAGGCAATCCGAAGCCGAGGTTATTCAGGTTGCCGCAGGACAGAGCCATCATCAACCGGATGGGAATCAACAACAAAGGGGTCAGGAATGCGATCGGTCACATAAACAGGGACAAGCCACGTACCATCCTGGCAGCGAGCATCGCCAAGAACAGCTCGAGTGCATCGGACGAGGATACCATAGCAGACTACAGGAAGTCTTTTTCGATGCTGTACGACTTCGTGGACCTGTTCACCGTCAATGTCTCCTGCCCCAACGTGGAAGGTCTCAGGAATCTCCAGGATGTTTCCTACCTATCCGACATACTCGATCCTATGCTCGACCTGCGGATATGCTATGACAGCTACAAGCCTATCCTGGTCAAGGTCTCCCCTGACATTCCTCACGAAGAGCTCGACGAGATACTCAAGTACTGCATGCTCTCCGGTATTGACGGAATAGTGGCAGGCAACACCACCACAAGCCGTGAAGGCCTCAGGACCAATGCGAAGAAATTGGAGAAAATCGGCAACGGAGGCCTGTCCGGGGCGCCTTTGTACAAGAAAAGCCTGGCCCTGGTCAAGTATATCCATGAATTCACCGGCGGACGCCTTCCTATAGTCGGAGTCGGCGGCATAATGAGTCCGGCTCAAGCCCGGGAGATGCTGGAATCCGGCGCATCCCTCATACAGGTATATACAGGATTCATATACGAAGGACCTTCCCTGGTCAAAAGAATACTCAAACATATCCAATGACACAAGCTTCCATATGCACGATCGGAGATGAGATACTCATCGGACAGATAGTAGATACCAACTCATCCCACATCTCCCGTGCGCTTGAAGGAACCGGCATCAAGGTTACCCGTATGCTATCCATCGGGGATGACCATGACGAGATTGTCGGGAATCTTACCCATGAACTGGAAATCAATGACATAGTCATCTCCACCGGTGGCCTCGGCCCCACCAGGGACGACATCACCAAGGCAGCCCTCGCCGAAATGTCGGGCAGCAAGGGATACGTGGAACATCAGGAGCAACTGAAGGTCATTCACGGGATCCTCTCCGCCAGAGGCCTGGATGTCCTGGACACAAATAAGGCCCAGGCAATGGTTCCAGACACCTGCGACGTCATAGTAAACCGCAAGGGAACGGCTCCCATCATGGTTTTCCGCTTCCCGAAGGAAAGATTCGGGCATCCTGCCACCCTGTATGCGATGCCGGGTGTCCCATTCGAAACCCTCGGCGCCCTGCCTGAGGTGATGGAGGACATCAAGGCCCACAACAATCTCGAAGACATATTCCACAAATGCATAATGGTTGCCGGACTGGCCGAATCTGCTCTCGCTGAACTCATCGGGCAGTGGGAAGACAACCTGCCGGATGATATCCACCTGGCTTATCTTCCGAATCAGCTCACAGGAGTGCGTCTCAGGCTCTCGGCCTATGGAGTCTTTCAAGGACGACACCCTAGAAAGCGCTATAGGAACCCTGTTCCGGGGCACCGGAATGACCCTCAGCGCCGCAGAATCATGCACAGGAGGCAAGATCAGTTCCCTGATTACCTCCGTACCCGGTTCATCGGAGTATTACCTCGGAAGCGTGACCTCATATGCCATAGCAGTGAAGGAAAAAGTCCTCGGGGTCCCGCCTTCCCTGATCGATGAATATGGAGTTGTCAGTTCTGAAGTTGCCGCAGCTATGGCCGAGGGCGTGAAGAAAGTGACGGGGAGCACTTACTCGGTCGCCACGACAGGGCTTGCCGGCCCGGCCGGAGACGAGAGGAATCCTGTCGGAACGGTATGGATCGGAGTCAGCGGACCGAACGGAACCGAGACTGTCAGGAAGATCTACAAGAATGACAGAAAGAGGAATATCGAGCGTTTCGCATCAGCCGCTCTTGATACCCTGCGCCTTTTTGTACTTAAAGACTTGAAATAGCTGATATATAATAAGTGCAACAAAAAGGTTATATAAAGATAACATTTTTGTTGCACTATTCGCTATAGCTTGGGTAACTAGACTAAAGAATTGGAAATCACTTCGTTAAATACTCTTAAGAAATTAGCTCCAGCTATCTTCTCGATTTGATCATCCGAGTAGCCTCTGATTGTCAATTCGTCGAAAATCATCTGAAACTTGGAGACGTCTTCAAGTCCCTTAGGGGTCACTTCTATACCGTCGAAATCAGAACCGATGCCGACATGGTCGATACCCGCGACGTTGACTGCATGGTCTATATGGTCCACAACTTCCTTGTACGAAGGACGCGGCAATGCGGCAAGTTCGTCCAGGACCGAATCCCATGCCGCTCGCTTTACCGGATCCGAAGGGTCCTTGATCCACTCACCCTCTATCCAGCCCTTTTCCTCCAACCCTGACTGGGAGAGAGTCCGCGCGAAGCTGTCCGAAAGGAAAACCGGATAGAAATTGACCTGGATGACACCGCCATGGTCCGCCAATGTCCTGAGCATCTCGTCGGACATGTTCCTGCGGTGTCCGGCCAGCGCCCTGCAGCAGGAATGGGTTGATACTACCGGCGATTTCGAACAGGAAACCACATCGAAGAATGTCTCGTCCGAGGCATGCGCCACGTCCACGATCATTCCGATCCGGTTCATCTCAGCCACCACTTCCCTGCCGAACGGGCTTAATCCGTGCCATCTGGTCCCTTCCGCCGCACTGTCGGCTATCTGGTTGTCACCGTTGTGGGTCAAGGTGACATACCTGACCCCAAGCCTGTAGAAGAGGCGCAGAAGCGAGAGAGAGTCCTGTATCGGTGCCCCGTTCTCCATTCCCAAGAATATGGAAACCAGTCCTTTATCCTTATTTGCAAACGCGTCTTCAGGCGAAAGGGCAAGGGCTGCCTGATCCGGATGAGCCTCGAGGGCGTCATAGACCTTGCCTATCATCTCCAGGGCATATCTGGTCGCCTCGTCAGGCTGCATGGATGCAGGCGTGTACAATGCGAAGAAGGAGGCATCGACTCCCCCGGCTTTCAAGCGCGGGAAATCCACATGCCCCCTCTTGTTGCATATTCCGACATCCATTCCCCTCATCATCTGGGAGGGAGTGTCGGAATGGGAATCGAGGATGAACATTACTTCCTGGTTACGGATGAACTCTGGATCTTTACGATCTTGACAGTAGGGTCGCCGTCATACTCTACCTCGGATCCCTTGCCGAGGTCGAGTTCGATCTCCTTGCTTGCACTTACCCTCACGGTAGCGCCATTGGTGTTCAACTTGGCCTCATTCACTTTCAGTCCGGATGCGTCAATCGTTCCTTTTCCGGTGACTACCAATGACTTGGCATCGCCTGAAACAAGAGTCTTGGCGCTGTTGGCAGAATTCACAGTGACCTTCTCGGCCGCACCGTTTATGGACAAGTCAGCTGAACCGGCAGTGTTGACATCCAGGTTCTCGGCCGCATATTCAAGTGTCATGAGTCCCTTTCCGTCACCGGCTACGGCAATGTTGCCCTCGGTACGGACATTGGCATTGGTAAGTTTCGCATTCTTGGCCACGCTCAGCAAGGCAGTCTTCGCGACCACGTTCAGATTGTTGATGGCAGTCGTTCCGTTCAAGAAGAGAGAGAAATTCTCTGCACTTAAAGTACCAGTATTGAAGAACTGCGAATCATCATTAAGTGTCAACGAGTTAAGAATAGGAAGATAAACAATGGCGCTGAGTGTTGGCTCCGGAGAGTTCTTGCCTTTGTACATCTTTTTCACCTCTTTGGGGATATTCTTGTCATCGAGTGACAGATAGAGAACGTTAGCCTTGACATAGCACTGGACATAACTTTCCAGAACGTCATCAACGGTCAGCTTTGCAGCATATTTGTCACTTTGGGCGATGGTTACCTTGAAACCATTGGATGCAACCACTCCGTCGAAAGGAGAATACTCATGCTCGAGAGTACGAGTCTGAGCTAAAGCAAAAGAAGCTGATGCAATCAATAAGGTAGCAAAAGCTAATACTTTGTTAATCAAGGTTTTCATATTAATATTAATTAGAAGTTACTCTCTTCGATCTGCTCCATCAGCGAGGTCCACTCGGCGGTTTTCCGGTCAAGCTCGCGCTTGTTCTCAAGATAGGTCCTCGTCAGTTCCATGATATCATCGGAGGCTGTCGGGGTGGACAGGACCTTTTCGATGTCCTTCATCACGAACTCGATCTTTCCGATCTCCCCTTCGAGGAACTCCACACGGTGCTTCATGCGCCTGAGTTCCTTCGATTCACTCCGCCTCTGCTGGAAGGCCTGCTTGGCCTTCTCCTTCCCTTCGACCACCTCAGCCTGCTCACCGGACTGCTGCAAGGAAGGGCCGAACCGGCGCTCAAGCTCCTGGAGTGATTCTATCTTGCGTTTTTCCAGGAACTCGGCCACACTGCCGACATGCTCCTTGACCTTTCCGTCCCGGAACTCGTACATCTTGTCCACCAGGCCATCCAGGAAGTCACGGTCATGGGACACCACAATCAACGTGCCATCATAAGCCTTCAAGGCTTGCTTGAGGATGTCCTTCGACTTGATGTCCATATGATTGGTAGGTTCGTCCAACGCAAGCAGATTATATGGCTGGAGCATGAACCTGGCCATCCCGAGCCTCGCCCTTTCCCCACCTGAAAGAACGCTGACCTTCTTGTCAATGTCCTCACCGCGGAAGAGGAACTGGGCAAGGATATCACGCAGTCTGGTGCGTATTTCCCCCACTGCAATATTGTCAAGCGTCTCGAATACTGTGAGGTTCCTGTCAAGCGCATCTTCTTGATTCTGGGCATAATAGCCCATTGAGACATTATGTCCTGTCCGGGCGGTTCCGGAAATCGGAGTCAACTCTCCGGCTATGACGCGCATCAGGGTGGTCTTGCCCTCTCCGTTGCGTCCTATGAGCGCCACCTTCTCCCCTCGCTTGACTTCTATTTCCGCATCGGTGAAAACAACCTTGCCAGGATAGCCCACCGTAAGGTCGGATCCCTTGAATACGATGTCGCCGGAACGGGGCGCAGGAGGGAACTTCACCGTGAGGGCAGCATTGTCAGTTTCGTCTATCTCAAGGCGCTCCAACTTCTCAAGCTGCTTGATCCTGGACTGGACCTGATTGGACTTGGTCGGCTTATAGCGGAACTTGTTTATGAAGACTTCCGTCTTCTCTATCATCCTCTGCTGGTTGGCATAAGCTGCTTGCTGCTGGGCCACCCTTTCCTTATGGAGCTCCACATACTGGCTGTACGGGACCTTATAGTCATAGATATGCCCAAGCACGATCTCGACCGTCCTGTTGGTTACGTTGTCCAGGAACTTTCGGTCATGGGAGACAAGCAGGAGCGAGCCTCTGAAGGCTTTCAGGAAATCTTCAAGCCACTCTATGGATTCTATGTCGAGATGATTCGTAGGCTCGTCGAGCAGCAGCAGGTCAGGCTCCGAGAGAAGGACCTTGGCCAGCTCGATCCTCATGTTCCAACCCTGGCTGAACGTCTCGGTCCTGCGTCCGAAGTCCTCGTCCTTGAATCCAAGTCCGAGCAGTGTCTTCTGAGCAAGGACCTCAACCGGCTCGTTCTGGACTATAGCCAGGGCATCCGTGAGATCATTCAGGCGGTTGATGAGAGCCAGATATGATTCCGACTCATAATCAGTCCTTTCCGAAAGACTCACATTGATGTCTTCTAGTTCCCGCTGCATCGATGTGATGTGGTCGAATGCTGTCATCGTCTCTTCCATCACCGTGCGCCCCTTGTGGTGCTCCATTATCTGGGGCAGATAACCGATGCGGACACCGTTCGGCTTGTCGACGGATCCGGAAGAAGGCACTTGAAGGCCGCAGATAAGCTTCATTATCGTGGACTTCCCCGAACCGTTCTTGCCCACGAGACCTATCTTGTCGTTATCGCTGATATGGAAGTCAATGCTGTCGAGCAGGGTGAATCCACCGAATGCCACGGTCAGCCCGTTGATGGATATCATTCCTCATCCTCCTCTTTTTCCAGGACAGGGTTCTTGCACTGGGTGATGCTGAACTCATACAGTCCGTAGAGCGGTATGGCCAGTACGAACATGGAAAGCGGGTCGGCCGGAGTGATCAGCGCGGCCAGGATCAGGACAACGACAAAGGCATGCTTGCGGTATTTCCTGAGAATATCCTTGGTCACGACCCCGAAGCGGGAAAGGACTGCAATGACGGAAGGGAACTCGAACACCAACCCTATCATGAACACCATCGAAATGAAGAGACTGATGTACGAATTGAGGTTGATCATGTTGGTGACGTTCTCGCCCACCGAGTAGTTCATGAAGAATTGCAGGCATACCGGAAGGACGAAGAAATAGCCGCAGGCTACACCCAGATAGAACAGTACAGAAGCCAATATGAATGCTCCCCTGACGATTTTCTTCTCCTTCTCGTACAAGGCTGGTGCGATGAACTTCCAGATTTCCCATATTACCAACGGGAATACGAGCACCAGACCCACGAGACATGCCACCTTCAGATGCACGAAGAACTGGGCGACGACGTCCGTATTGATGAGGTTGACATTCACCTTCCAGTGCAGGAACCTATACAGGAAGAAATCGGCATCTGCCGGATAGAACACAACCTTGAACATCAAGTCCTTCAAAGAGAAGCAGACCACTGCTGCCAGGCACACGTAGAGAATCGAGCGGAACAATGTCCCCCTCAATACCTCGAGATGGTCCCAGAAGGACATCTCGCCTGCCAGTTGTTCCTGGTCTTTGCTCTCTTCGGACACTTTATTTGTCGTACTCGTCCTTCTTCTCGATCTTATCCGGAGTCTTGGCAGCAGAATCAATATCCTTCTTGATATCATTCATTTCTGCCTCGACATCGTTCATCCCCTTCTTGAAACTCTTGACTCCCTTTCCGATGCCCTGCATCAACTCAGGAATCTTCTTGCCTCCGAAGAGGAGTACGATGACAGCGACAATCAGGACAATCTCCCATGTCCCGAATGCAAGCGGGTAAAATAATGGCATCATAATAATATGCTTTAATGATTATTTGTCATTGATATGTGCTTCTATAGCCTTGACCAGCGGCTCCGGACAACGGGTCGGACGTCCGGTCGCCTTGCTGAGGAAGCCCAGCGTCACTTCACCTTCCACACAAAGCTCCCCGGCCTGGTTATACACAGCCTGGCGTATCCAAAGCTTCGCAAGTGGAACCTTGTCTATCATCGCCACAACCT
>ONPI01000155.1 GCA_900319685.1 uncultured Bacteroidales bacterium | reverse complement strand
GGCAGAAAGTTCAAGGCAGCCAACATGTTGGATGAGGACTACGATTCCTGCTGGGCTGCCCCAGACGGCATCACCAAGGCCACTCTGACATTCACCTTGGCCGGAGAAAAGACGTTCAACCGAATCCTTCTCCAGGAATATATCCCACTGGGCCAGCGGGTCAAGGCTTTCTCGGTGGAAATCCTCCTCCCGGACGGCAGTTGGAAGGAAGTCGCCTCGGAGACCACAATAGGTTACAAACGCATCATCCTTACGGACAGAGTCACGACCACCGCAGTCCGGATCCGCATCGACGAGTCTCTCGCCTGCCCGGTCCTCAACCACTTCGGGCTTTTCCTGGATGAAATCACAGGATAATCATTATCTTTGAAGATATGGAATCGGCGTCTGAGAAATACCTTCGGGAGCATTCGAGTCCACAGAGCGAGGCTCTGGAGTGGATCGAAAAGCAGACCAACATCAGGACGAACTATCCGAGGATGCTTTCCGGGGCCGTCCAGGGCCGCCTGCTGACGATCCTCGCTGAGATATCCAATGCCCGCAAGGTCTTGGAAATAGGGACTTTCACAGGCTATTCAGCCACCTGCCTGGCTTATGGACTCCCGGAGGACGGGCATATCGACACCCTTGAAATCAACGACGAACTTGAAGACCTGATTAGGGAAGGATGGTCGAGAGCCGGAGTCGAAGGTAAGATAACCCTACACATCGGCGATGCCAGGAAGACTATCGCTACCCTCGAAGGGCCGTACGACCTGGTCTATATCGATGCCAACAAGAGGGAGTATTCCGAATACTACGACCTGGTCTTCGACCTCGTACGTCCCGGAGGGCTCATCCTTGCGGATGATGTGCTATGGGACGGGAAGCTTTGGCAGGATCCGCTGCCGCAGGACAAGCAGACCCTGGGCATCGCTGCCTTCAACGACAAGGTTATGGCGGATCCGAGGGTGGAATCCGTCCTCCTCCCTATAAGGGACGGCCTCAACCTAATCCGAAAGAAATGAACTAATAATACAATATTATGAAAATCAAGAACTTACTGCTGATTGTAACAATCCTGGCCGCAGCCGCCTGCTCGACATCCAAGAATGCCAAGCCAATCAAGGTGAAGGTTCCTGCCCGTCCTGCTGGACAGGAGAACGTCATCGGACTCACCGTGCCTGCCATCGACACCGTAAGGGTTGGATTCGTAGGGCTCGGTATGAGGGGCTCCTCAGCCGTCGAGAGATATACTTATATTCCCGGAGTGAAGGTCGTCGCCCTTTGCGATGTCCTGCCGGAGAATGTTGAAGCAGCCCAGAAGACGCTGTCCGACAGGGAGTTCCCTCAGGCGGCGGGATATTCCGGAGACACCGAGGTTTACAAGCAGCTGTGCGATAGGGATGACATCGACCTGGTATATATATGCACCGACTGGGTGCACCACGTCCCTATCGCCCTGTACGCGATGGAGCACGGTAAGAATGTCGCAATAGAAGTACCTGCAGCTACTTCCCTGGATGAAATCTGGGCTCTGATAAACATGTCCGAGAAGACCCGGAAGCATTGCATGATGCTGGAGAACTGCTGCTATGACTTCTTCGAAATGTCATGCCTAACGATGGCGCAGGCCGGAGTATTCGGTGAAGTCCTGCACGTGGAAGGAGCTTACCTGCACAGCCTCGATGAATACTGGGACCGCTACTGGAACAACTGGAGGCTGGATTTCAACCGCACCCACAAGGGTGACGTCTATCCTACCCACGGACTCGGTCCAGTGGCACAGGTGCTGAACATCCACAGGGGCGACCGTTTCAAGACCCTGGTGGCGATGGAGACCAAGCCGGTGAACGGGCCTGCCCAGGTCAAGCGCCAGACCGGAGAGGAGTGCACCGATTTCCAGAACGGAGACGAAGTCAACACAATGATACTCACCGAGAAAGGCAAGACTATCCTGATTTCGCACGATGTCCTCACTCCAAGGCCGTACAACCGTATGTACCAGATTGTCGGTACCGAAGGATATGCTGCCAAATACCCTGTACAGCAGATCATGCTCAGTCCGCACCGTTCCCTTTCTCCGGAGGACATCGCGGCGATGCAGGAGGAATACCGCAACCCTATCCTCACCCCTGAACTTGAGGAACTTGCCAAGAAGGTCGGCGGACACGGCGGAATGGACTTCATCATGGACTACCGCCTCATCTACTGCCTCAGGAACGGCCTTCCTCTGGACATGGACGTATATGACCTGGCAGAATGGTGCTGCCTGGGCGAACTCGGAGCCATCTCGATCGAAAACGGTTGCATGCCGGTGGAAGTACCTGACTTCACCAGGGGCGCCTGGGACGAAGTGAAAGGCTTCTCGTACGCTTTCGCGAAGTAGCACAATAATGTAAATATCCATTATCCCGCAGATTTTCTTAAATTTGTGGGATAATTGTTTGAATATGGAAAAGAACTTCAAGAGAACCCTGGTGACTTGTGCGCTTCCTTACGCCAACGGTCCCGTCCACATCGGCCATCTCGCCGGAGTCTATGTACCTGCTGACATCTATGTAAGGTACCTGAGGATGCGCGGCGAAGACGTGCTGTTCATCTGTGGGTCGGACGAACACGGGGTTCCTATCACCATAAAGGCCCGCACCCAGGGTGTGACGCCACAGGACATCGTGGACAAGTACCACGGGATCATCAAGGACTCCTTCATGAAGCTTGGCATCAACTTCGACATATATTCCAGGACCACTTCCAAGGTCCACGACAAGAATGCCTCGGAGTTCTTCCGCAAGCTCTACGATGACGACAAGTTCATCACCAAGGAAAGCGAGCAGTATTACGATCCTGAGGCGAAGACCTTCCTGGCCGACCGCTATATCATCGGCACCTGCCCTAAGTGCGGCAATCCGGGAGCCTACGGCGACCAGTGCGAGAAATGCGGAAGCACGTTGAGCCCGGAGGAGCTGATCGATCCGAAATCCAAGCTGAGCGGAGCCCAGCCTGTCAAGAAGAAGACCAAGCACTGGTACCTGCCTCTGGACCGCTACGAGCCTTGGCTCAGGGAATGGATCCTGGAGCAGCACAAGGAATGGCGTTCCAACGTTTATGGCCAGTGCAAATCCTGGCTGGACGGAGGCCTGCAGCCTCGTGCCGTCAGCCGCGACCTGGACTGGGGTGTTCCCGTCCCGGTGGAAGGTGCTGAAGGAAAGGTCCTTTACGTTTGGTTCGACGCCCCTATCGGCTACATATCCAACACCCAGGAACTTCTCCCTGAAAGCTGGGAGAAATGGTGGAAGGATCCGGAAACCCGCCTCATCCATTTCATCGGAAAGGACAACATCGTATTCCACTGCATCGTATTCCCTTCGATGCTCAAGGCCGAAGGCAGCTACATCCTTCCGGACAACGTCCCTTCCAATGAGTTCCTCAACCTCGAAGGTGACAAGATCTCCACTTCCCGCAACTGGGCAGTATGGCTAAATGAATATGTGGATGATTTCCCGGGCCAGGAAGACGTGCTCAGGTACGTACTCTGCGCCAACGCTCCGGAGACCAAGGACAACGACTTCACCTGGAAGGATTTCCAACAGAGGAACAACAGCGAGCTCGTCGCCATATTCGGAAACTTC
>ONPI01000014.1 GCA_900319685.1 uncultured Bacteroidales bacterium | reverse complement strand
CTGGCGTGGTGAATGTTTGCTACTGCTTAAGTAATCCAGAGCTTCCCCTCAAAGGCAACTACGATGCCGACACATACAAGGTCTATTATCACGATACCGGCCTACTCATTGCGTCCTTGGATGAGGAGGCCCAGGAAGACCTCCGGGCCAATAAGAACTTCGGCACCTATAAAGGCGCCATCTATGAGAACGTCGTCGGCGAAATGCTTCGCAAATCCGGCTATGAGCAACTTTACTACTACAAGAATGATAGCCCAGCCTTGGGAATGGACTTCTTCGTCCGCGATTCCGACTCGCTGGTCCCTGTCGAGGTAAAGGCCAAGGACGGAGCTACTGCCTCACTTAACCACCTCATCGATTGGCCGTCTTATCCTGATGTCTCCTACGGCATCAAGTTCGGGTATA
The DNA here is from genome assembly GCA_900319685.1 of uncultured Bacteroidales bacterium. Taxonomy (GTDB): domain Bacteria; phylum Bacteroidota; class Bacteroidia; order Bacteroidales; family UBA932; genus Cryptobacteroides. Next base: position 28,908 of record ONPI01000014.1, on the reverse strand, counting down.
AGAATATCGGATGGGGAGGCAAGTTCTACACGTTCCCGTATTTTCTCGCCTTTTTGTTGAAACGGTTTCTCAAGAAGGCAGGGCATCCAATACAATAATCGTTATACGGGTTCGGTAGTTCCTCTTTACGAGTCACACATAAATATGTTAAAGGGATTGACGTCACATCCTATCGAAAGTGTTAGGATGTGGGCGTCTAGAATGATAGCAGGCTATGAGAGTCGCATAGATCACGAAATAGAATATGAGGAGGAACAGAAGGAACTCTTTTCCCAATACAAGCAAGACCTGAAGAGCATTGCCGCGGGGCAGGGCCTTTGGCTATCTTCCAAGGCCCTGGCTGTAGTCCTGGTTGTATTCGAACTCCTGTTGGTTGTGGTTGGCGTCGTGGTATATTATTGGACGAGGTCGAAGTGCACATAGAGAGTTTCTATTTACAAACTCTTAGATAAGACTTGCGTGATCTTTTCTTTCTCCTGCGAACCCGCTGTGCTTAGACGGAGAAGTGGAAGGCCGATAGATGCAAGTATGGAATCCTTCATAATATCGCGCCGTCCTTGGTTGGAACTGGCCTTGTGGTATTGTGTGCCATCAACCTCAATGGCCAGTTTTGCCTTATGGGAGACGGTATCATAGATCAGGAAATCAATATGTGTCCATGAGCGGGAAGCATATGCACGCTGGTCCGGTGTTAGGTTTGAGGTCGAAGTTACCAAATGCCGAAGAGGATAATGCATCAAGATGCCCAAGTGTGATAATCTCCGTTCTTTAATCGTATCCTGGATCGCCCAATACGTGAGATTCTCAGAATCGTATTCTGATACGCGCTTGTGGGTCTTGTAGAAATTGAGAAGCTCTTGGGTATAATCCTCATAAAGCAAGTCATAGATAGAGGAAATCTGGCTTTCCTCGCTTTTCCCCTGATAATACTCAATATAATCAATTAGATCCCGGATGTTTGAGTCAGGCTGCTCATCAGCGGAAACGACGAGCGTGAACTGCTGCTTTGCTCTCGACACGGCCACATTTAGAAGATGTGGATCATCGGTAAATTCCTGTATCTGATTGTCCACTGTGGAAAGAACGATTGCATCATCCTCGCGACCCTGGAATTTATGGACGGTAGCGGCCACATAATGTCGCCCCGTCGCCTCCAATGCTGCGTGCAGTGCATTCACTTGATTGTTGTACGGAGCAATGATGCCAATATCCGTAAACTGTTCCTCCAGAGCCGGAAGGATTTCCCGAGTGATTGTATCCACCTGGCGGAAATTGACCGTGCCTCTAGCGTGGTTCCCCTTAACTGTCCTCACAACACGGATGGGTGCGAACTCAGACTCACTCTTCTTCATGGGAATCAATTCGCCATTATAGAACTGCTTACTGCAGAAGCCAATGATGAGGGGGTCGCAACGATAGTGCTCCTTTAGAAGCGTTTGCGGTATCTTCGGGTAAAGAGTGCAAAGGGAGGATAAGAAGCTATTTGTAGAATACCGGTAGCATTCAGCGAAGCCATATTTTGCGAAGATTGCACTCACGACCTCTTCTGTGTGACAATCTACCACATTGGGTAATTGCTTTAGGTCGCCCACGATGACGGCATTCCTTGCACAACTGAGAGCCAAGGCACCAGCGGCAATATCCACTTGGGACGCCTCGTCCATTATTAGGTAGTCGAACTTATATGCGGGATTGATATTGGATGTTGCCGAGAAGGTCGTACTGAGGACTACCGGATACTCTTGCAAGAAAGATCTGGTCTTTAGGTATATTTCATCAGGGGAAAAGACCGTCCGTTCGTTCTTGGCACCATACTTTCTGTACAAATGATCCTTCAAAACAAGCATTGACAGGTCTCTTAACCGACTATTCTTAGTATCAGCATCCTTTACAAACTCACGGTACTTCATGCATTGCTGCTCCAGTTCCTTGATTCGAGTGGTGATAAGCAAGTATTGAAGCTCATCCGGTGCATCTTCGGTGGCTGGGAGTCGGTGAAAACGCAACCTAAAACGAGTCCACCAAGAAAGATGATGCTTAAGCTCCATTTCGCGGTTACAGAGGAGGAAGTATTTCTCAAGTGTTCCGACTGGCCAGATCCTATTTGTTACATTCTTTTTCGGGAACCTCTCAACTTGACGTTTGTATTCAGTCAACCTCTCGGAGCAGAGAGCCAGCTTTTCTTGACACTCATACAATTCTTGAAGTTCTCTCGAGAGAGAGACTGCTTCTAGGCGAACTTTCTTGGCATTATCCAGTTTCCAAGATTCCATGTCGGGGAAGCATCCGGTCTGTCCATCCACGAACTCTTTCTTATTGCTTGCTCGTCCCAATTGAGCACAAAGGAAGTCAAGGCCAGTGGACTCCAGTTTCTCCTTTACATTTTCAACAGCGGAATTGTTGTTTGAGACAATCTCCATTGTCTTCTCATCCAGCAGCAAATTTGCCAAGATATTGAGGATGGTCTGTGTCTTTCCTGTTCCAGGAGGGCCTTGAATGACGCTGATCCTGTTCTCAAGTGCATTTTGAACTGCTTTGTACTGGCTTCTATTACAACCAAATGGGAAGATAGGAGAACTCTTATTAACTGTTGGCTTTCCGTAAGTATCGACATTAAGATAAGCTTCTAAGAGAGAATTCTTGGCCACGAATTCCATCTTTGCGTATTTATCAGCCAGACTTACGGTTTTGTCGTCATCAATGGGAATAACATTGTACTTGGCAACCTCATTCAGATATTCCCAGACATTGATAGATCGATGGTCGTCGATGTGCTCCTCAATGGAGACGTAGTCTGCAGGATAGTTCTTACCAGATCCGTTTTCGTAAATGATTCTATATGCCTTGTTTTCCCTTCCTTCAAACACCCTTACTCCCAGGACGTGAAAGAAGACTTCGCCATCCGACTTACGCGTGACACGAAATGGAGGCTCTAACTGTCGTATAAAACTAGCAACATCGACATTGGCCGGGTTGTAATGCAAATAGTTTTCGCCCTTCTTGAACTGAACATAGTACTGCCCAGAGCGTTCATCATATCCAAAAGACTTGATGTCATCTCGGAGTTTGAAAACACCGGACTTGTCCTTTAAGAAAACTATTTGCTTGATTATCGACATGTTGCAGAAAAGCAGTCTGTGAGGTTGAAGTCACATAAATACCCCCAAAAACGCTGAGCGGCGTTCCAGGGGCTGTCAATATAATCGATGCGAATATAAGCAAGATCATTGCTAATTCCTGCTATATCCAAACTCCACCATTTATCCCCGGTAGAGTAAAAACCGGAAGTCATTCTAGCAAGAAGAGCTTGATAAACAGGCGAATTAAGACTTGTCATTACAATTCTTTTATCCCTATACTCTTAAGATAGTCGTATGTTCCATCATAAAACTCCGGAAGTCGAGTTGCGTCTTCAGGGAATCCTTCGGAGTTGAGTCTTGAGTTGCCTTCCGGAACGCAAATGACTATGCCTTGACGCGCTCGTGTGAGAAGGACGCGATAAGCATTCAACATATATTTACGTTGTTCCTCATTCTTTTCTGGATTCCACTTGTTTTTCCCATTGAACTTATAGTATGCCCACTGATTATTCTCACAGCGCATATCAGCGTCCCACAGGATACATGCATAGTCCAACTCCAGACCTTGAACCTGTATTTCTGTAGCTGCTTCTTCCAGATAATTGGAAGAACGGATATCTGTTTTGTCCTCAAGAAACCAGTGAACGGCGTTTTCGTCACCTTGAGCGAGGACGTTCACGGCTTGAGGCTTGAAACGTGCAGCGACTTTAGTCACAAGGATTCCCGTTTGTTGTGAGCCTCGCGCCATTTTGCGGAGCCAAGCGCGTGCTTTATTGATATCGCGGGTGAGTAGGACGGGATACCCTTTTCGAGAGACATCCTGATACAGGGAAGCAGCCTCCAGCGAAAAGTTAAGGCAAGCATGGACAAAAGAGGAAAGAGTCTCTGCACGGAAAGAACGCAGGCTAACCGCAAGGTGCAGAGAATCTGAATAGATGACATTCGAATTATTCTGCAATAATTGATTCACCTTTCCTTCGGCATACTCTGCATCAGTCAATTTATTGGAAATGTAAACCTTCCAATAAGGGTAATGATTATTGAGGGCGTCGATCCACTCCGCAATTCCAGCTTCTCCCGTATTGATTTCCTGTCCACCGCCCACCAGACAGATAATCACGGCCCAGTCTTTCCGTTGATCTAATGACCAAATCAAAAAGGCAGCTTCAGATACGGGGAAATTGGGAACTTTCAGTTTGTTCCCATAGGTCCCGCCTCGCCTGAGGTAATTAGCAAGGCGCTCATGGGTCCATGTTCTCTGCGCTTCGTCGAAAATGGCAACATGCTCCACTTCACCATATCCTGCATGCTCCATCTCGACCGCTTTGGCTGGATCGATCTCGAGAACGCCGTTCTCTACGGGGTTCTTGATCTTGGCGAGCATGTTATCCCTGTATCGATGGATAATTTGGAGGAATTCGCTTACCTCTCGGCGCGAATCAGAAAGGTTCTTCTTTTCACCTTTATCCTTACATTTCTTCTGATTATCCATAGCAAGAGCCTCAGTCAAGACCGCAACGAGAGGGCCATTTCCTGACAAGTAAACAGCACCGTTTTCTTTATCTTTTTCGCCGTCTTTATAGCTCTGCTTAATGGCAACATCCAACCCCACCAATGTCTTTCCTGCTCCAGGAACCCCTGTTACGAAGCAAATACTCTTTTCTCCACGCTCTTTGCTTGTTTGGATTACCTTGAGAATGTAATCTATGGTAGCATCTGTGGAGACCTTATCTGCTTCGTGGCGCGTGATATCCTCGACGGAATGATTCTCATATAAGGTTCTGGCCGCTTCAATAATGGTCGGTGTAGGGGCATAAGGGCTTATGGTCCACTGCTTTCCCCAAGACTCCGATGTCCAGCTTGTGCGGGCTACTTCCAGAGTCTTTTCTAGGATTTCTCTCAAGGCGAACGCGCCGGTAATAGAGGGGTTTAAGATGCCATCATCATAGGCAGATGTGCGAACAATCGCTGTTGAGTGAGAGTATCGCGTGGGGACCAGGATGGGAGCTATAGGCTTATCTGCGCTGTAAAGGTGGAAGTTCTTGAGGTCGAGTGCGTAGTCTAGGACCTGCTCTAAATCTTCTTGCGTGGCCACATCTTTTCCTGCTTTGAACTCAATGCAGAAGACAATGCCCTGCAGGAGTAAAACCACATCCACACGCTTTCCCAGGCGAGGGATGGAATACTCGAAAATAATATAGGCATTATCGTCCCTCCATGGCTTAAGGGCCTCCCGCATAACGCGAATCTCTTCTTCCCAGGCTTCGGTCGTTGTGGTCAGCTCTGCTCCGTGATTGGCGGAGGCCAGATCGCCCAGAACAGAAGAGGGACTGGCTTGGAGGAACTCCGAAAAAGTTGCTATGTAATGGCAGCGTTCGGTTTTCATGATGTCGGGTCAATGGTATGTACAAAGTTAGGAATATAATCTAGAACCGCGGAATTCTTCTTCATAAAACAACGGCTATACTTAGGAGTTAATTATGAAACGTACTTTGAAAGACCAGGAAGAAGATGATGGAAACCAATTTTTGATGAGATGAAAAAGATGACCTGAAAGGGAAAATGGCTCCAATGCTGTTTCCCTTTTTTCTGTATAGTAAATGGAAATAACAAATAAATAGCAGTACCTTTGTGTGGAAAGATGAAGTTCAAAACCATTTGATATGAGTGCTGATTTAATAATTATCCTGGCACTTGTTGCCATGCTCCTTCTTCTGTTGCCTAACAAGAAGGCCCAGGAGGCCAAGATGGAAAAGGATTATGACAATATGATGAAAGAAGGAAATTTCACAGGGCTGAAAACTATGTTCAGAAAACAATTCCTCATCTGGGGAATCCTGTTTTTGATTGCCTTGACTGTTTCTGTCATCAGGTTAATCCAAGAAGGAGATATTAAAGGATGGACAGAGCTCATAGTAGCTGGCTTTTTTGGTTATCGCACATTCATTTTAGGGAGGACATACAAGTCTTTCAAGAATGCCGAGAAATACCTGTCTTACAGATTGTCAGATGAGGAGATAGAGAGTTTTTGGAAAGAAGAGAAGGACGAAGAACTGGTTTTCAGATTATATGATTACATACAGAAGAAAAGCTACAATTTTCTGAAAATAGAAAACTTAAATGAAGTAGAGAAGAACATCATGATTCTCAATGACCTTGATGGTGAGGTTAATAATGGTGGATTCGAGCAGTTCTTCTTTAACACCAGAGGTCAGTACAATGATTCCCTTATCGATGCATTAACAGCTGTGAATGCTTCTGAAACGAAAGAGATCTGTGCAAAAGCACTGGACATCATTTCACAAGGCTTATTGAAAGACCAAGAATCTGACCTGCTCGATAAAGAGTGTGATACACCCTTTTATGATAAGTCAGAGAACCTGACTTCCCTTATTGCCGAATATGCCAGAAAAAACAGAGACTCACTTCTTTCCTAACAAGTCTCATACTTCCTGTCTGGTCATCTGGTGCATTTTTGGTGCATTTTTTTGGACCCCAAAAACAAGAAAACCCCCTCTGAGTGCATTCAGAAGGGGTTTTTGCCAAAAAAGCGAGAGTCCCGAGATTCCGTCGGGCCGGGGGCCCTCCGGCAACTCGGTCTGTCCGTGAGCAATCAAGAAAGAACGGCCCGGCCAAAGGCCGGAAAGTGTTTGTGTCCAGGGGCTCTGGAAAGCAAGCTTTCCGAAGCCCCTGCGCACAAACGACAAACGCCGCACTTTCGTGCGGCGCCGTTCTTCTTGATTGCATTGCGCGGAGAATTGCGCGGAGAGGACGAGATTCGAACTCGTGGTACGCTTGAGACGTACGTCGGTTTAGCAAACCGGTGGTTTCAGCCACTCACCCACCTCTCCAGGGGTTGTGCCGATGGGTTTTGTCAAACCTTGATTTCGGTCAGGACTGCAAAGATATGAAAATTATTTTAATTTCATATCCTTCGTCAAGAATATCCGGTTGAAGATACTTTCCAGGATTGGTGCAGGGCCTTGGAGGTGGAGGGTGTACTGAGTGTGAGTGAGGGTTTGACCAGGTTGGAGGGGTGCGGCTGGGGATGAGGTTTCAATCTCGTAGAACGGGCCCATGATTGTGCCGGTTTCGGTGGGGCCGTCGTTGTAGGAGTTGATGACATCGCCGTGGTATGGGTCGTCCTGGGGGCCCCATTGGGAGTTGACATAGTCGCATTCGCCCTCGGGGATGGTGTATTTGAGGATATTCAGTACTCCTGCTTCGGGGTCGTAGCTGCCGCAGATGTCCCTGGCGCTGCCGGCCGGAAGGCCGATCTTGGAGCGGTATTTCCCGTCTATCTTGAAGCGGATGAGGCCGTCTCCGACTTGGAGGCGGTCGGCGGGAACTTTACCGAAATATTCGTCATTGACTATCTTGCCTTCGTGGTCTTCGTTGTATACACCCAGAAGTTCCTCTGTCCCAGCCTTTTCCAGAATGGTAACCACCCGGCGGAGGCCGATGTTGAATTCATTTCCGGAGGCATTGCGGAGGGTCTGTTCCTTTACGAATACAGCCTGGGTGCCGGATGCGGATTCCACGTCATACGCCTCGGTATCGAGGAGAGCCGGAACATTCCAGTTGGCATACACCTGCTCTTCTCCGGGCTTGAAGAACCAGGAGAACGGACCGCCCTCCGGGCCTATCCAGAAGCGTTCCTCGCCTCCGAACGGATTGAACTGGGGGTTGACGAACCCGTCGGCCAGGGCCTTGTAGTTGAGCCAGCCGAAGCTGGGGCCTTTTTCTCCCCCGGTGGTGGATGTCATCACCCTGCCCTGGAGGGTCGGGGCAAGGAGTACCCTTGCCTGGCCGTCTTCGCTCTTGAGTTCTATCGTCGGGATGCCCTTGGAGGCAAGATACCCGGCATCATAACCGTATGTTCCCATCTTATTGCCGTCAGAACAAGCAGATGCTCCCGCTGCAATTGCAGCAGAGAGCATCGCTATGGTAAACCTATTCATAAACGTTTATTCCTGGGAGATCGGGCGGATGTCCAGGTTGAGCTCGTCAAGCTGGACCTGGTCGATCTCGGACGGAGAGTCGATCATCACGTCGCGGCCCTGGTTGTTCTTCGGGAAGGCGATGAAGTCGCGGATGGACTCCTTGCCGGCGAAGAGGGCGCAGACACGGTCGAAGCCGAAGGCCAGGCCTCCGTGAGGCGGAGCTCCGAAGCGGAAGGCGTTGATGATGAATCCGAACTTGTATTCAGCCTCCTCAGGGCCTATTCCGAGGACCTGGAACATCCTCTCCTGGACCTGGGCCTCATGGATCCTGATGGAACCTCCGCCGAGTTCGGTGCCGTTCAGCACGAAATCATATGCATTCGCGCATACCCTTTCGAGGTCTTCCTTCCTGTCGCTGTTGAACCAGTCCATATGCTCCGGCTTCGGGGCGGTGAAAGGATGGTGCATCGCATAGAAGCGGTTGTCCTCGTCGCTCCATTCGAGAAGCGGGAAGTCCACAATCCACAGCGGTGCGAATACCTTAGGGTCGCGGAGTCCGAGCCTGTTGCCCATCTCGATACGGAGCACTCCGAGCATGGTCTGGACCTTGCGTACATTGTCGCCGGACATCACCAGCACGAGGTCTCCGGTCTTGGCTCCGGCTGCCTCGGCGATGGCCTTGAGGTCTTCTGGGGAGTAGAACTTGTCGATCGAGGACTTGGTCGTTCCGTCGGCGTTGAGCTTGATGTAGATCAGGCCCTTTGCACCGACCTGAGGCCTCTTGACCCACTCGGTGAGCTCATCGGTCTGCTTGCGGGTGTAGTCGGCGGCTCCCGGGACTGCGATGGCGCCAACGTACTTGGCTCCGTCGAGGACTGCGAAGCCCTTTCCCTTGACCTTGTCCGTAATCTCGTGGATGGTCATCCCGAAACGGACATCCGGCTTGTCGGAGCCGTATTTGTCCATGGCCTCGTACCAGCTCATCCTCGGAAGCGGATCAGGGATATCGACATCCAGGACGTTCTTGAACAGGGTCCTCATCATACCTTCGAAGGTTTTCAGGACATCTTCCTGCTCCACGAAGCTCATCTCGCAGTCGATCTGGGTGAACTCCGGCTGGCGGTCAGCCCTCAGGTCCTCATCGCGGAAACACTTGACTATCTGGAAGTAACGGTCATATCCCGCAACCATGAGCAGCTGCTTGAAAGTCTGCGGAGACTGCGGAAGTGCATAGAACTGTCCCGGGTTCATCCTGGACGGGACCACGAAGTCGCGGGCTCCTTCCGGGGTGGACTTGATCAGGTACGGGGTCTCGATCTCCATGAAGTCCTGGGAGTCGAGATACTGCCTGATCTCCTGGGCCATCCTGTGGCGGATCGCCAGGGCCTTCTGCAACGGGCCGCGGCGGAGGTCCAGGTAGCGGTACTTGGCGCGGATATCCTCACCGCCGTCGCTTTCGTCCTCGATGGTGAAAGGAGGAGTCACGGACTTGTTCAATATGTTGATGCTTCCGACCTTGATTTCAATCTCGCCGGTAGGCATCTTGAGGTTCTTGCTCTGGCGTTCGATCACTTCTCCGACGGCCTGGATGACATATTCACGGCCGAGGGAGGTGGCGGTGGCGACCAGCTGAGGGTCGGCATCTGCCTCGACTACGAGCTGGGTGATGCCATAGCGGTCGCGAAGGTCGATGAATGTCATTCCTCCGAGTTTCCTCGACCTCTGCACCCATCCAGCGAGGGTGACTTCCTGGCCGACGTTTCCGATGCGGAGTTCTCCGCAAGTGTGAGTTCTGTACATATGGTTTTCCTTGAATATTCTGATAGCCTGCAAATTTAGCAAATTATCGCGAAGGTTGCTATCTTTGTACCATGGAAGTTAGAGCGAAGAAAGGTCTGGGGCAGCATTTCCTCACCGACCAGGCGATAGCGCAGAACATTGTCGGGGCACTCAAGGGAAGTCCCGTCCTCGAAGTCGGCCCCGGAATGGGAGTCCTCACTAGATACCTTTTGACGCGATCCGATGGTGTCTGCAGGGCCTCGACCGCCTCGCAGAGCTCGGCCCCACCGTTCGCTTCGCTCACGGTCCCCCCTCTTAACGTGCCGAGGGTGGCAGTGGTCTCGCCACCTGCAGCACCATCGGATCGTGATGAGACACCGGAACTACAGCTCAAAGCTGTCGAGATCGATAAGGAATCGGTTGACTACCTGAGGAAGCATTTCCCTCAACTGGGGGACGGACTGATCGAAGGCGACTTCCTGAAGATGGACCTGGCATCGGTATTCCCGGGAGAATATTCGGTGATCGGAAACTTCCCGTACAACATTTCTTCGCAGATATTCTTCAAGATATTGGACCACAAGGACATAATCCCCGAAGTTGTGTGCATGATCCAGAAGGAAGTGGCTGAGCGCATAGCCGAAAAGCCGGGCACGAAGACCTACGGCATCCTGTCCGTGTTCCTCCAGGCCTGGTACGACATAGAGTATCTTTTCACTGTCGGTTCGGGTGCCTTCAATCCTCCTCCTAAGGTTCAGTCCGCAGTCATCCGCCTCACCAGGAATTCCCGCACCAGCCTCGGCTGCGACGAGAAACTCTTCCGCTCCATAGTCAAGGCTTCCTTCGGACAGAGACGCAAGACTCTCCGGAATTCCCTCAAGCCTCTGATACCCGCCTCCAAAAAAGACGGACCGGCCAGCATCCTGACCGATCCGGTATTCGACCTCAGGCCTGAACGCCTCGGCGTGGAGGACTTCGTCAGGCTCACGAATCTGTGTACGCCTACTTGATCTGGAACCAGGTCGTACGCCACTGAGGGCCTTCTTCGAACGGAGGCATCATCGCGATAGGTTTCAATGTGAGCCCGCCCACGTGGAGTTCCGGGCTAGGGTTCATTATGGAGCTGCCATCCACCTTTACGAGCCTGGCGGCACCGATTTCATCGCGGGTAAACTTGAGCGGATCCTGCTTCTCGAAACTGTCCGGGTGGTCGGTAGCGAATACCAGAGGGCCAGCCGAGAAGGTAACGTAGTGGTTCGTGAATCCATTGTACCAGTTAGGGAAGTTGTGTTCCTTCGCTCCTGCGTTACGATACTCCCAGGTCTTCTCCAGAGTGCGGATCTCGAACGGGAATGCTACCGTGAGCCTGTCCCCGTCCTTCCAGGAACGCTTGACGGCGATATATCCGTCCTTGACCTTTGCCTTCACTTCCCTGCCGTTGACACTGGCCTTGCAGGAAGCGGCCCATTCGGGATTGTGGACGGCGATGGTGAAGGAACCCTGCCCCCCGACGACGTATTCGGCGACACCGGTCCTGGCATAGTCGGAAACCTGCTGTAGTTGTACCTGTTTTCCGCGGACGGCGGTTTCATATGAGCTCTCGCAGATGATATTCACGTATATACCGTCCTTGCGGGTGTCGTACATATAGACCGGCACGTCTTCAAGGGCGGTCATGCCGCTGCTCCAGCAGCATGCCCAGTCGCCTCGCGGAGTCATCTCGCCGTTGGTACGTACGTAGTATTCCCATCTGAGTCCGTCTTCAGCGCGGGCAGCCATGAGGGCGTTGTAGGAAGATTTCTCGATCTCGGAAGCATACTTGCCGTCGCCGGTGATCTTGAGCATCTCCCAGGTGAAGTGCATCCATTCCATGACGGAGCAGGTCTCGGTACACTCATACGGAGCCCATTCCGCAACTCGGTTGAATATCTCCCAGCAGTAGTTGATGCCGCCCCAAGGCCCACCGAGGGTGGTGAGATGGTTGGCCCTGATGCTCTCCCATGCATTCTTGCAAGCCTTAAGCAAGCGCTCGTCTCCGAAGAGCTGGTAGGCCTTGGCCATGCCGGTCAGGCACCGGTTCATCTCGTAGATCTTTCCGTTGCCGATCAGGGATACATCATAGTCCTTGCAAGCCAGGGTTATGAGCTGAAGGCAAGGAGTATCGTCGAGTTCGAATATACACCTGTCTATCAGTTCCTTAACCTCTTTTACGGGCCTCTGGCGATAAAGATCGCAGAGCGGGTCGAGCATGCCGCATCCGGCCATTCCGCTGTGCATCCCCGTCTGGGCGATCTTGATGCCCTGGTCGAATACGGTCCAGTGGAGGAACCGGACGATGTTCAGGGCGCAGTCGGCATATTTCGGATCGCCCGTGGCAACGCTGGCTTCGGTGAAGCCTTTGATCAGGTAGGCCATTATCCAGGTGTCCCAGTCCACCGTCATGGCTTCCGGAGAAGGCCTGTGATAGTAGCGTTTGTCTTCGCGGTAGCATCCCAGATAGCCGTCTTCCTCCTGGCGGGAGACCAGATAGTCGGCCACGGAAACAAGCCGTTCCAGGACTGCGGGGTCTCCGGTGCGTTCATAGGCCTTGGAGGCCGCGTACATCCACTTACCGGCGTGCTCGCCCTGCCAGCCGCCTTTCCCCTGTGCAATCACCTCCGGAGAGAACAACTTGATAGCGTAACTGTCGGGACTGTTGATATACTGCGCCAGGCGTCCGTCATATCCGGCGTCTATCGCGTGGCCGAGCATACCTCCGACCACAATGCTGAGAACTATGCTAAGCATGATCGTTTGGAATACTTATCATCTGAATAAACTGAGTACCTGCATGCAGGCACGGGCGTCGTGCATCGGGAACATCCTGAAAGCCGTCGTATCGACCGTGTCGTTGAGATGGTCCTTGATGAAGTCCCATATGCGCAGGGCATAGTCGGCGCCGTCGGTGCAGGACTGGTATTTCCATGCGCACAGGTTGGCGACCAGCGCCTCCGCCTGGACCCATGGCTCCATCTGAGTCTCGATATTCCCGTCCGTATCCTTGCCGAAGGCAACATATCCCTCACCAGTAAGTCCGTTCATTCCGGACTTGTAGAGCTGCAGGCAGATGTCCTTCACGCGGTTGATCTCGTCGATGTCCTTGAGGGCGTAGGCGGCATCGAGTATGGACCAGGAAGCTTCGAGGTCCAGACCGAACATGCAGCCTTGCGGAACCGGACTCCAGTTCCTGGCCGCAGAAAGTTCCAAATGGCCGGTCGCAGGATTGTAGAACCTGGTCACGATCGTATCCAGCAGGCTGGAGATCACTTCTCGGAGCGTCTCATCCTTCCACACGCGGTACATGTTGGAATATGCCTCCAGCAGGAATATGTGGGAGAGGGCCACCTTGCTTTCGTCCTTCGGGGTGAAGTCCCTCGCCAGGATGTCGAAATATCCGCCCGAAACCGGATCGCGGAATTCCTTTTCGACTATCTTGAATATGTTCACGGCCTGCTTCTGGGCCTCTTCGTCCTTGACCGCTCCGAAAAACTCGCTGAGGGCGTATATCGCCATGGCCTGGTTGCACAGGTGGGCATCGGTGTCCAGTTTCTCACCCCAGGAATCCACCGAATTGTAAGCCCCGCCGTATTTGTGGTCCAGGAAGTGCTGCAGGAAATAGTCCTTGGCATTCATCGCAGGCATAAGGTATTCCTTCTTCCTGAAGCGCCTGAAGGCACTCGAGAACGCCCAGAGGATCCTTGCGTTCAGCTGCTCCTCGCGTACGTCTTCCCTGTTGTAGAAAGCTCCACGCGGATCCTGCATCGCTGCCCAGAACTTGAGAATATCCCATTCGAGCACTTTCCGTACCTCTTTCATCAAAGTATCAGTCCTTCCAGTCATATTGGTATTGTTTAGAATTATTATGATTTGTGTATTACAAAGTCTTGATGTGGATGTTGCGCCAGCGAACCTTGATTCCGCCGCCGTCGTGGATCTGCAGGCAGATACGGCCGTGTCCCTTTCCAATCTTTGCATCTGTAAGGTCGGTCATAGGTTCTCCGTTGAGCCAGGACTGCAGATGGTCGCCTTCCAGGCGTATGCGCATCGTATTCCAGTCGCCGTATTTGAGGATGCCTTCCTTCTCGTCCGGAATCTGGTACAGCCAGCCGCGTCCGTATGACTCATAGACTCCGCCCGTGTCGCAGTTCGGAGGAGCGACCTCGACCTGCCAGCCGTTGACCTTGACACCTTCCGGGACCACCGAACGGATGAATACTCCGGAGTTGCCTTCGGCCTCCTGCTTGAATTCCAGGGTCAGGTCGAAATCATCGTAATATGCGCTCGTGCCCAGGTAGCCGTAGGCCTTGTCCGGACCGCTCTCGCAGACCAGGCAGCCTTCCTCATCGACATACCAGAGTTCAGTTCCGTACTTGATCCAACCTGAAAGGTCCTCGCCGTTGAAGAGGTCTTTCTCAACCGGCTCAGCAGCAGGCAGTTCCTTTATCTTGATGTTCCTGAACCAGGCCGGATAGCCGTGGTCCTGGAGGCAGATGTGTCCTGTAGGGGACATTCCGTATTCGGTGCACTCAGCCCACTTGCCGGCCGCCTTGCGGGCCTGCCAGTCAGCACTCCAGGCGTCGAATTCCACGGTTACCTTGCCGTTGAGCAGGTAGGTGACATGGCCGTTGTCGAATATGATTTCGGACTGGTTCCACTCCCCTGCAGACTTGAGGTCCCGGGTCTCGAAGTCCGGCACGTACATAGCGTAGTCCACGCCGCAGCGCTGCCAAGGCTCAAGGACGTAGCCGTCGTTCATCTCAGTGAAGTTGTCGTCGTCGATGAGCTGGTATTCAGGACCGGTCACGTATGGGACGTCGAAGCAGTTCCTCTCCACCACGTGGTACATCATTCCGCTGTTGCCGCCCTTGCTGATCTTCCACTCCCACTTCAGATGGAAGTTGGAATATTCCTTGTCCGTGACAATGTAGCCGCTTGCGTCGCTTCCTTCGCCCATGGCCTGGATCGCTCCGTCCACGACCGTCCACGGTCCGGTGAGGGAATCTCCGTTGAAGTCACGCCAACCGTCCAGGGTCCTGCCGTCGAAGAGCAGCTGCCATCCGTCGGCTTTTTCCTTCGAAGTGAGTACATTATGCTTCGGAGAGCAACCAACGGCCAGGAGCACCGCAATAAGCGCGGCTCCCAGCCAAATGATCATCTTTTTCATATAAACAAGTAATAATCAGATATCCATCAGATAGCCAGAAGCCCAACGATGAGGAAAAACAGGATTACGAGCAGTATGACCGATATTACGATGCACCCGCATCCCAGTTCAATACCCCTTTTAGCACCTTCAGTGAATCCTTTGTCCCCTTCTCCGCTGCGGGAGAACAACAGGCCGATCAAGCCGCCGACCAGCGCGCAGATAAGAATGAATTTCAGCATAGTGAACAAATTTAATTCTTATCTTTGTAAAAACCGAAAAAAACTCAATCATTGGATATGTTCCCAAAAGAAACCTACATCGCCAGAAGGAAGACCCTGCTGGAGAAAATGTCGCTCAGCGCGCCTGAGGGCAAGCGCGGAATAGCCCTGTTCCTGGGCAACGTGGAAGCTGCCGCCCAGTACAAGGACAATGCTTACAAGTTCCGTCAGGACTCGTCCTGGCTGTACTATTTCGGAATAGACGAACCTCGTTTCGCCGCGGTTATCGACCTGGACGGCGGTGAGGAGACCCTTTTCGCGGACGACGTGGAGATCGGAGACATCATCTGGATGGGGCCTCAGCCGTCAGTGGCTTCTAAGGCAGCCCTGGTCGGCGTGGAGCATTCCGCTCCGTACGGAAAGCTGGACGCAGTGGTCGGAAAGGCCCTTGCGACAGGCAGGACCGTACATTTCCTCCCTCCTTCCAGATACTACAATACCATGAAACTGGCCGCCCTGCTGGATATTCCTGAAGGGGAACTCGAAGCCAAGGCTTCGCAGGCTTTGATCAAGGCTGTCATCTCTATGAGGCTGGTCAAGGAGGAATGCGAGATCGCGCAGCTTGACGATGCGGGAGCCCTCGGACAGGAGATGCACACCGTCGGGCGCGAGAACATCCGCCTGGGCGTCGTCGAACAGGAAATCGTGGGAAAGATGGAAGCCTGTACCCTTGCAAAGGGCTGGGGCGTGTCCTTTGCGACGATCCTGACCCAGCACGGCGAGATCCTGCACAACCACGGCCACGACAACATCGTCGAGCCAGGCAGGCTGATGGTGATCGACGCGGGCGCCGAGAACAACATGCATTATGCTTCCGACTATACCAGGACCTACCCTACTTCCGGCAAGTTCACTCCTAAGCAGAAGGAGATCTACCAGATCGTCTGCGACTGCAACGAACTGGCTTTCAGCCTGACGAAGCCGGGCATCGCCTACCGGGACGTGCACATCGCCACGGCCAGGCTGATGCTTGAGGAACTGAAGTCGCTGGATATCGTCAGGGGAGACGTGGACACCATGGTGGAAGCCGGCATCGCCGGTCTGTTCCAGCCTCACGGACTCGGGCACAACATGGGCCTGGATGTCCATGACATGGAAGACCTCGGCGAGAACCTGGTGGGATACGATCCGGACCAGAAGCGCTCCAAGCAGCTCGGTCTCGGAAGTCTCAGGATGGCCCGCAGGCTCGTTCCGGGCCATGTCGTAACCGATGAGCCGGGAATATACTTCATCCCTGCCCTCATCGCCAAATGGAAGGCCGAGAAGACTGACAACGGCTTCGTCAACTACGCCAAGCTGGAGAAGGAATATCTGGACTTCGGCGGCATCCGCCTGGAGGACGACGTGCTCGTGACCGCCGACGGCGCAAGGCGCCTCGGTCCCGGCCGTCTGCCAATCCTTCCGGACGACGTGGAGTGGGCCTGACCTGAAGGGAGATGGCCACCGTCATCATTATACTGGCTGTACTTGCCGGGATAATCGGAATCGCGGGCAGCGTGCTCCCGGGACTCCCTGGGCCTCCGATAAGCTGGGCCGGCCTGCTGATCCTCTATATCTGGGGAAGCGGGACTACGGCCGCCGGTGAGCCGATGTCCCTGACTTTCCTGCTCATCTGGCTGGCCATCACCATCGCGGTCACCATAATCGACTATTTCGTACCGGCATATTTCACAAAAATAACCGGCGGCAGTAAAGCCGCCGGTCGTGGCGCAATGGTCGGTTTGTTCCTTGGGATGTTCATACCGCCGGTCGGAATCATTCTCGGAAGCCTTCTCGGGGCTTTCCTGGCTGAATTCCTGATCTCGAGGAAGAATGGATTCGAATCCGTGAAATCTTCCATCGGAGCCTTCCTGGGCTTCCTCTGCGGTACCGGAATCAAGCTTATCGCATCGGGACTGATGATGTACTACATCATAGTCTTCATGAAATAAGGTCCCTACTTGTCGATGTACTTTTTCTTCAGGATCGAATAGGATATCATCCTTCCTATCTTTTCTCCAGTACTCTCCAGACCGTCTCCCATCAGGTTGCAGAAGGTTCCGTAGCGGCCGCCCTTACCATAGAGATGCTCGATCTTGGCGATGGCCTTGCCCTCGCTGTCGCAGACCTGGACATTGGAAATGGTGTTGCCCTTGTCGTCCACGTTGATGATTTCAACCTCGATGGTGAAGTTCTGCTTCCCGGTCTTGACGGCTGCCTTGTGGGTCAGCTTCAGGGTCTTGTTGATGCCCTGGAAGAAGCGGTCGGTGGTTTCTTTCTTTATCTGCTCCCAGTCAGGAGTAACGGTCACGAACTGCTCCACAGGGATGAGTTTGTAAACACCCTTGTCGAAATCGATTTCCGCATCAAGCAGGTTCTCTTCCTTCAAAGCATCGAACGAACCGGTGAGAGTGGCTGTCTGAGCTCCGGCGACGACCGAAGCCAGCAGCACTGAAATGATCAGGATTAACTTTTTCATATTATCGCTTTTTTGGTTTTCTTCAAACGAAGCCTACCATAGGCAAAAAGCGTGCAAAACGAAAAAGCCGGCCCCTGACCGCTAGTATATCAGCTTGCGGAAATCCTTGATCCTGTGGAAGGTAACTATATTCCCATCATGAGCGGTACGGGCCCTTTCATCGCCTGAACGGCTGACTATGAAGAGGTCGTCCCCGTCCTGGATCATGGTGGCATAATGGCGTGCGGAATGGTCGGTCGGTCCCACCGCCACCAGGCCTGCGAAGGTCCAGCGCAGCAGGTCCGGAGAATACGACAGGGCGAGCCGCCTCCTGTAGTTCATCCTCCCGTCGATCTGGGAATGCAGCAGCCAGTACAGCCGGGATTCCGGATCGTACAGTATGTGGAACTTGAGGTCTCCTCCCGGAATATGCACGAAATAGACTTCCCCTTCGTTCTTGCGGAAACGGCCGATCGCCAGCGATCCGTCTTCCCGCTCATATCCTTTCAGCATAACTCCGATGTCCGGGAAACCAGTCGAGGCCCGCGCGAGCAAGGCCACTGACTTGCCGGTTGCATCATAGAATGGGTTCGCAGGGTTATGGACACGTATGACGTTCGTCTCCAGCATCCCGGGCGCACCAGGGGCGTTCACAGGGATTCCGGAAGGGCGGGCCGCCTCCATGTCATCGTCCGGATTGTACAGTTCAGAGAACTTCCAGTTGGAAGGATCCGTCAGGTCGGCATCCTCCCTGGCCTGCATAAGCACCGGGCCGACCCCTGGCCACTTGTGCTTCTCCGCAACCCATTTCTCATATACCAGGGTCACCTTGCCGTCATATACGTCCACGGCCGTGCAGCTCTGGTGCCAACGTGGCTCCGGACATAGCACCGCCGGTTCGCTCCAAGTCTCGCCGTTGTCGTCGCTGCGCGTAATCAGCAGCCGTCCGGAATGGCCTATCATATAGAGGCTTCCACCTGCCTTGAACAGGATCTCGTGCATCATCGGGATGCGGGCAGGGGTCTCGCGCCAGGTCTTTCCCTTGTCATCGGACAGGAGCACCCGGATCTGGTTGCCGGCCTTGTAGTCTCCGAAATCGGACTTCGGGCCGTCCAGGGAATAGGTTCCGGGACCGCCGTAATCGACCGCTACCACGAAGCGCCCTCCGAAGCCTTGCGCTATCGCCGGGGTGTAGAGATAGATGCTGTCAGGGTTCGGGGAGGTGGTTATGACCTTTTCCCCCGCCAGCAGCCTGCCGCAGTTGTACGGGGTGCTGCAGGCGGAAAGCAACAGGCCTGCGCATATCACCGAATACAATAACTTCTTGTGCATAAGCCAAAAATACCAAATGATTTTCGTATATTTACATTTCGTATGAAAAAAATCCTTCTGGTCACGGGGTTGGTATGCCTGGTTCTGGGGATGTGCATAGCGCTCGTCCTCGGCAGCACCATGTCGAAGACCTCTTCAGCAGAGTATTGCATGAGCTGCCACTACCATGAGCAGGCCGATGCCGACTGGAAGAAATCCGAGCATTTCCTGAGCAAGAGCGGAGTGGTGACTTCCTGCACAGAGTGCCACCTCCCGCCACAGGAAAACGGATTCTTCAGGTACTATATGATAAAGTCCAGGACGGGTGCCAAGCATATGTGGAAGAAGATCACGACTTCCAAGGACAAGATCGACTGGGAAGCCATGAGGAACCTTGACCACGCCACCAGCACCGTGTACAACGAGTCCTGCCTTAAGTGTCACGCCAACCTGTATCCGGAAGGAATCAACGACGACGGTATCACCGCTCACCTCTATTATGAGGAGAATGCCTCCAAACTGGGGCTGAACTGCATCAGCTGCCATCTGAACACCGGTCACCACATGCCAGGATACGAGCACAAGCGGCTGGAAGGCAAGGTAATGGACACCGGCGGGGGTACGGTATATGATTCCGCAGCCGTCGTGACTGCGTTCGAGAATTTCATGGAGACCGTTCCGGGCACCACCGCCAGTATCAGCATGGTGGCCGTCCCGGGCGGAGAATTCACCATCGGCAGTCCGGAGGGCGAGACAGGCCGTTCGGCGGACGAAGGTCCGTGCCGGAAAGTACGGGTTTCGCCGTTCTTCATGGGAGAGACCGAGGTGACCTGGAGCCAGTTCTGGTCGTTCTACAATGAAACGATGTCCGAGGGGCGCACCCCTCCTGAGAAGATATATGCCAATAACAGCCGCCCGGACGTGGATGCCGTAAGCGGTCCTACTCCGCCGTTCGGTTTCCCTGACCAGGGATGGGGAATGGGAGAAAGGCCTGCCATCACGATGACGCACTATGCGGCTGAAACCTTCTGCCAGTGGCTTTCGCTCAAGACCGGACGCCGCTACCGCCTCCCTACAGAAGCTGAATGGGAATATGCCGCCAGGGGCGGAACCTCTTCTCCTTATTTCTTCGAGGGGGATGCGAAGCGATTCCGCAACAAGCGGTTCGGAAAGACGGACACCACGATAATCGCACGTTACGTGGTGTATTCCAACGACAGCGGGAACAAGACCGGGGAACCTTACTCCGTGAAGGCTAATCCGTTCGGACTCAAGAATATGCTGGGCAACGTCATGGAGTATTGCTCCGACTACTACGCCGAGGATGCATATTCCTTGCTCTCCGACGGAGTCCTGGATCCGAAGGGACCTTCCGAGGGCAAGGAGCATGTCGTCAGGGGCGGCAGCTATTCGGACGATGCTTCGAAGGTGCGCTGTGCTTCCCGCGACCACACCCGTAACGAAGAATGGCTCCGGACCGACCCTCAGAACCCGAAGAGCATCTGGTGGTATTCGGACATCAAGGGCATAGGCTTCCGGGTCGTCTGCGAAGTGCCTGACGGATTGGAACGATAACATATAAAACTAGAATTGGATATGAGCAAGACTATGGACAGAAGATCCTTCCTGGGCACGAGCGCCAAGGTTGGAGCCGCAGTCGTTGGTGGCAGCATGCTGTTGTCGGCCTGCAGCGGAAAGAAGGACGGGAAACAGGTTCCACTCAGGAAACCTGGCGAGTATTACATTCCTGAACTGCCGGACAAGGCGATTGACGGGAAAGAGCTCAAGGTGGGCGTCATCGGATGCGGCGGCCGCGGCTCGGGCGCCGTAATGAACCTCCTCGATGCGGCTGAAGGAATCACCGTCACCGCCCTTGGCGACGTATTCGCAGACAGGCTGGGCAGTCTCAAGGACAAGCTTAAGGAAGAGCGTAACGTGGAAGTGCCGGAAGAAAGCTGCTTCGTGGGCTTCGATGCTTACAAGAAGGTGATCGATTCCGGTGTGGACATGGTGATAGTAGCCACTCCTCCGGTATTCCGTCCCGAGCACTTCAGGTATGCCACCGAAAAGAATGTCCATTCCTTCCTCGAGAAGCCTATAGCCGTCGATGCGAAGGGATACCGCCTGATCATGGCTACCGCCAAGCAGGCTGAAGCCAAGGGGCTGAGCGTGGTATGCGGAACGCAGCGCCACCATCAGAGGGCGTATGTGGAATCCTTCCAGAAGATTCAGGAAGGCTTGATCGGTGAGATCACTGGAGGCAACGTTTACTGGAACCAGGGAATGCTCTGGTACAAGGACCGCCAGGCCGGCTGGAGCGATATGGAATGGATGATCCGCGACTGGGTCAACTGGAAGTGGCTCTCCGGCGACCACATCGTCGAGCAGCATGTCCACAACATCGACGTGTTCAACTGGATGACCGGATACAAGCACCCTATCAAAGCTACCGGCGTAGGAAGCCGCCAGCGCAGGGTCACGGGCGACCAGTACGACAATTTCAGCATCGACTTCGAATATGAGAACGGCATACATCTCCACAGCTTCTGCCGCCAGATCGACGGTTGCTCCAACAGGGTAGCCGAGACTATCCACGGGACAAAGGGCTACTGGTGCTCTGAGGAGTTCGTCATCCGCGACCTCGAGGATAACATCCTCTGGCAGTTCGACAAAGAAGCCGCCGAGGCCAAGTTCGAACAGAACAACCCGTACGTCCTCGAGCACGTGGACTGGGTCAACCATATCCGCAAGGGCGAGGCTCATGTGGAGGCCGGCGAATGCGGTCTTTCCTCCTTGTGCGGAGTGATGGGACGCGAAGCGGCATATTCAGGACAGACCATCGAATGGGACGCCATCAGCGCCGCCGACCTGGATTACCTTCCGGAGAAGCTCGAAATCGGTGCGATGGACATGGGCAAATACACGGTGCCGGTGCCGGGATCAGGGAAATAGTACCATGGACAGGAGATCATTCTTGAAGGCTTCGGCGGCCGGGACTGCCGCCCTGGCTGCAGCCTCCGTCCTACCGGGATGCAACGGTTCTGAGAAGAAGGCCAAAAGCGCTTCCGGCGTCGAACTGAACATCTCTTTCCAGGAGGGTACCGCCCCGGGAGAGAACCTCTCGGAGAAGTTGGATTTCATGGAGAGCCTCGGCGTGACCGGTTTCGAGCCGGGCGGCCGCGGACTGGGCGACAGGGTCGAGGAAATCAAGGCGGCCCTTGCCGGCAGAAATATCAAGGTATCAGCTATTTGCGCAGGTTTCAAGGGATTCATCCTGGCGGAGGATCCGGCTGTCAAGGAGCTGTTCGACACAACGATGCGCGAGATCATCGTCGCTGCCGGAGAGCTCGGTTCGACCGGAGTGATCATGGTTCCCGCATTCAATTCCCAGACTCCTTGCAAGCCTCATACTCTCGAAACGCGTGATTATCTCTGCGAAGAGCTGCGTAAGCTTGGAGACTTCGCCCTGGGACACGGCACGACTGTGATCCTGGAGCCTCTCAACAGGAAGGAAGCGTTCTATATGCGCCTGGTGGCCGATGCGGCGGCGATCGCACGGGATTCCGGCAGCAAGGGCGTGAAGGCGATGGGTGATTTCTGGCATATGCAGGAAGAGACTTCCGACTACGGTGCACTGATGTCGGCCGGAAAGGAATACCTTCAGCATATCCACATAGCAAGCCGCGGCAACCGCAAGATGCCGGGCGAAGACGGAGAGCTGGATGTCTATTCCGACGGATTCAGAGCGCTGAAAGAGATCGGCTACGACAAGTTCGTCAGCTTCGAGTGCGGCCTGGCCGGAGAAGACAGGGCGGCTGCGGTGACCAACGCAGTGAACCTCCTTCGCAAGCAGTGGGCTGAAGCTTGACAAGGGCTCATATTCCTCGAAAGGCTCCTTGTACGTATCTGAAACGTGCGGGAGTTTTTCGTATATTTGCAACGATATGATAGAAGGAATCAAAGTGGTGGCATTCGATGCCGACGACACCCTCTGGCTGAACGAGCCTCTGTTCAGGCGGGCAGAGAGGCAGGTCGCCGACGCTTTGTCCGAATTCGGCAGCTTCGATTATATCTCCGACGAACTTTACAAGATCGAGTTGAAGAATATGCCCGACTACGGTTTCGGGGCCAAGGCTTATGTGCTTTCGATGATCGAGAATGCATTGAACCTTTCGGGCGGGAATCTGTCCGGGGAGCAGGTCCGGACCATACTGGAAAGCGGACGTTCCATACTCCGGAATCCTGCCCGTCCACTTCCCGGGGTGGTTGATACGCTGGAGAAGCTGTCCGCTTCAGGCCGCTACAGGCTGGTCATGCTTACGAAGGGCGAGCTCCTGGACCAGGAGCACAAGATAGAGCGCTCAGGGCTCGGGAAATACTTCAGCCACATAGAGATAGTGTCCAACAAATCGCAGAGGGAGTACGTTGTCCTGTGCGAAAAACTGGGTGTCGACGTGACGGAGCTGATGATGGTAGGGAATTCCTTCAAGTCGGACATCGCTCCGGTCCTGGAGCTCGGCGGCTGGGGTGCCCATATTCCTTCCGAAACCCTCTGGAAGCTGGAGCACACCGAAGAATACGACCATCACCGCCTCTTCCGCCTCGAGACCTTCTCCGACCTCCTTCAGGTACTACTTTGATTCCGGCCTGGATGAAGAATAAGGGTGGCTCGGGTCATGAGACTTGAGCCACCCTTATTCCGGATGCAAAAAACGTATAGTGGTGCTCCCGGCAGAGACTTGAACCTGCGACCCACTGATTATGAGTCAGTTGCTCTAACCAACTGAGCTACGGGAGCGAATGCCCGACGTTAAGTCGGGATGTTGGACATCACACCTTGATCTCAACCTCGACACCTGAAGGCAGTTCGAGCTTCATCAGAGCGTCGACAGTCTTTGCGTTGCTGTCGTCGATATCCAGAAGCCTGCAGTAGGCATCAAGTTCAAACTGCTCGCGGGACTTCTTGTTGACGAACGTTGAGCGGTTGACGGTGAAGATCTTCTTGTTGGTAGGAAGCGGAATAGGACCGTTTACCTTTGCACCAGTCGACTTCACGGTGTCCACGATCTTGGCGGCTGACTTGTCAACCAGCATATGATCGAATGATTTGAGTTTGATTCTGATTTTCTGACTCATATCAAAAATTGTTTATTTCTTTTAAAAAACTTTGTGTACTGTTACTCGTCATCATCCGCGAGCCTGTAGCCGCTCTTCTCGATGATTTCCTTGGCAAGGTTGGCCGGAACCTCTGAGTAGTGGTCGAAGGACATCGTGCTCGTAGCACGTCCGGAAGAAAGGGTCCTGAGGACCGTTACGTAACCGAACTGCTCGGAGAGCGGTACGAACGCCTTGACTATCCTCGCACCGTTGGCGGTGGAATCCATAGCCTGGATCTGGCCGCGACGGCGGTTGAGGTCACCGACGATGTCACCCATGTAGTCCTCCGGAGTCACGACCTCGAGGGACATGATAGGTTCGAGAAGTATTGGCTTTGCCTTCGGGCAGGCATGGCGGAAAGCCATGCGCGCTGCCATCTCGAAGGAAAGCTGGTCAGAATCGACAGGATGGTAGGAACCGTCGATGACGGTAACCTTCATCGACTGGACCTCGTAACCTGCAAGGACACCGTTGGCCATTGCAGACTTGAAGCCCTTTTCGATGCTAGGGATGAATTCCTTAGGGATATTCCCTCCCTTGACCTGGTTGTCGAACTGAAGACCGGTAACGCCTTCATCGGCAGGACCGATCTCAACGATGATGTCAGCGAACTTGCCTCGGCCGCCGGTCTGCTTCTTGAAGACCTCGCGCAGCTGGACGCTGCTGGTGATGGCCTCCTTGTAGTTGACCTGCGGAGCACCCTGGTTGATCTCGACGCCGAATTCACGGCGGAGACGGTCCACGATGATGTCCAAGTGAAGTTCGCCCATACCACTGATGATGGTCTGGCCGGTCTCGTGGTCGGCCCTTACGGTGAACGTAGGGTCTTCCTCAGCGAGTTTGCCGAGAGCGATGCCGAGTTTGTCCAGATCTAGCTGGGTCTTTGGCTCGACAGCTATACCGATGACAGGATCCGGGAATACCATCGACTCGAGTACGATCGGATGGTTTTCGTTGCAGACCGTGTCGCCGGTACGGAGATCTTTGAATCCCACGGCCGCGCAGATGTCCCCAGCCTCGACGGAATCGATAGGATTCTGGTGGTTGGAATGCATCTGATACAGACGCGCGATCCTTTCTTTCTTACCAGTGCGGACATTGTAGACATAGGAGCCTGAATCGATACGACCGGAATACACCCTCATGAACGCGAGCCTTCCTACGAACGGATCGGTAGCGATCTTGAATACGAGAGCGCAGAACGGCTGGCGTGCGTCAGGAAGGAGATCTTCCTCGCGGCCAGTCTTAGGGTCGGTACCTTTCACGACACCCTTGTCCAGAGGAGACGGGAGGTAACGCATGACAGCATCGAGAAGGAACTGGACTCCCTTGTTCTTGAACGATGAGCCGCAGCACGCAGGAACGATCTGCATTGCAATCGTACCCTTGCGGAGAGCCGCGTTGATCTCGTCGTCAGTCACGGAGTCAGGATTCTCGAAATACTTTTCCATGAGGGCCTCGTCGCATTCGGCAGCAGCCTCGACGAGCTTGTCCCTCCACATCTCGACTTCTCCCTCCATATCGGCAGGGATGTCCTTTATCTCATAGTTTATCAGTTCTTCGCCGGAATCGTAATATATCGCTTTCCTGGCGATAAGGTCGATAATGCCCTGGAATTTGTCTTCCGACCCGATAGGGAGGCAGACAGGAACGGCTTTAGCTCCGAGTTTGGTGTGGATCTCTTCTACGCAAGCGAGGAAATCAGCTCCGACACGGTCCATCTTGTTCACGTACGCGATCTTCGGAACCTCGTACTTGTCGGCCTGGCGCCATACGGTCTCGGACTGAGGCTGTACGCGGCCTACCGCACAGAAAGTGGCGATGGTTCCGTCGAGGACGCGGAGTGAACGCTCCACCTCAACGGTGAAATCGACGTGACCCGGAGTGTCTATCAGGTTGATCTGATATTCCTTTCCGTTATAGTGCCAGAAGGCTGTGGTGGCAGCGGAAGTGATGGTAATGCCTCGCTCCTGCTCCTGAACCATCCAGTCCATCGTTGCGGCACCATCGTGTACTTCACCGATCTTGTGAGTCTTGCCGGTGTAGTACAGGATACGCTCGGACGTAGTCGTCTTGCCGGCATCGATGTGGGCCATGATGCCGATGTTCCTGGTAAAGTTAAGATCTCTTTGAGCTGCCATTTACCAAGTAAATTAGAAGCGGAAGTGGGCAAATGCCTTGTTGGCCTCTGCCATCTTGTGCATATCCTCTTTTCTCTTGAATGCACCACCTTCGTTGTTGTAGGCGGCTACGATCTCTGCACAAAGTTTTTCTGCCATGGAGTGGCCGGAACGCTTGCGAGCAAAGTTGATCATGTTCTTCATCGAAAGCGAGACTTTCCTTTCCGGACGCAACTCTGTAGGCACCTGGAAGTTTGCACCACCTACACGACGCGACTTGACCTCGATCTGAGGGGTCACGTTTTCGAGGGCCTTTCTCCAGATATCCAGAGGAGCCTTGTCAGAATCTTTCATCTTCTCGCCTACCATATCGATGGCATCGTAAAAAATAGAATACGCGATACTCTTCTTCCCCTGCAACATAAGGTTGTTCACGAAACGGGTTACCTCGACATCGTGATACTTAGGATCAGGAAGTAGAATCCTCTTTTTAGGCTTCGATTTTCTCATTGTGAGTAAAAATTAAAGGTGATAAAAAAACAAAAATGAACTACTTCTTAGATTTCTTCGGCCTCTTGGCGCCATAGAGGGAACGGGACTGGGTCCTTCCTTCTACGCCTGCAGTATCCAAAGCTCCTCTAAGGATGTGGTAGCGCACACCAGGGAGGTCCTTTACACGACCGCCACGTACAAGCACGATGCTGTGCTCCTGGAGGTTGTGACCCTCGCCTGGGATGTAGGCGTTGACCTCTTTAGTGTTGGTGAGGCGTACCCTGGCGACCTTCCTCATCGCTGAGTTAGGTTTCTTAGGAGTCGTCGTGTAAACACGAAGACAAACGCCCCTCTTCTGAGGGCAAGCGTCCAGCGCACGAGACTTGCTTTGTGAGACAAGACTCTCGCGTCCTTTGCGAACTAATTGCTGAATTGTTGGCATAAATGATTGTAAATCTATTATTTATGTTTTTCCCCAAATAATTTGGGACCGCAAATTTAAGGATAATTCTTCAATTAACAAAGTTCATTTACAGGATTTTAGCTATCTTTGAAAATATGAAAACAAATTCCTTGACCATCATTTTGGCTGCTCTGGGTGCATTTATGACTCTCGGTTTGTCCGCTCAACCTGTTTCAAGAACCTTATTCAACGACGGTTGGACCTTTACCAAGGACGGTGTGAGCCGTGTCCTGGACCTCCCCCACGACTGGGGTGTGGAGGGAGATTTCGACATCTCCTACCCGAGCGAATCGGGAAAGCTCGCCTGGTGGGGCAAGGCGGAATATTCAAAGACGCTGAAAGTGGAAGGGAAGGGCTCCAGGCAGTACTTCCTGGACATCGACGGTGCGATGCAGTGGGCGAAGGTTTTCTGCAACGGGGAATATGTCACCGAATGGCCATACGGATATGCTTCCTGGCAGGCCGACCTGACTCCGTTCATCAAGGAGGGTGACAACGAGATCAAGGTCACGATAGACAATCCCGAGGAATCCAGCCGCTGGTATCCCGGAGGCGGCATATACCGCAACGTATGGCTGACCGTGGCCGACCCGGTCGGAGTGGCCCATTGGGGAACCTTCGTCACCACCGAAGGCGAGAAAGTGAACCTCGAAGTGACACTCCGGAACGCCGGAGAAGCAGTCGGGGGCAAGGTCAGGACTGAGATATTCGAATATGACGGCAGGAAAGCCGTGGCTTCCGCCGAAACCGTGGTGGACACCATCCGCGACGGCATAGTGGTAAACGAAGAGTTCCTCCTTAAGCGTGCCAGGCGCTGGAGTCCGGAAGAGCCGAACCTCTACAAGGCCGTCACGACCGTCACCGCAGGAGATTCCAAGGATGAATATGTCACCGTATTCGGTCTCAGGGACCTTGAATACAAGGAGGACGGTCTGTATATCAACTCGGAGAAGACTTTCCTGAAGGGAGTCTGCCTGCATCACGACGCCGGAGCCCTCGGGGCCGCCTGGAATACCACAGCCTGGACAAGGAGGCTGCTGATGCTCAAGGAGATGGGATGCAACGCCATCCGAACTTCACACAACCCTCCGGCGCCGGAACTGCTGGAACTCTGCGACAGGATGGGCTTCGTAGTGCTCGACGAATTCTCCGACACCTGGTCCGTCCCGAAGAGGAAGAACGGTTATGCCGTGCTGTTCGAGAACTGGTTCGAAAAGGATATGGCCGCTCTGGTCCGCAGAGACCGCAACCACCCGTCAGTGATAATGTGGAGCATCGGCAACGAGGTTCCGGAACAGGGTTATCCTGACAAGTACTGGATCGCATACCGGCTCACCGAAATCTGCCACGAGCTGGATCCGACCAGGCTGACGACGGTCGGTTCCGACAACCCGTGGGCTTCGGAGCAGGATTTCCGCAATGCCGTGGATGCCTATGGCTTCAACTACAAGCCGCATCTGTACGCCAAGTTCCACGAGGCCAATCCCGGGAAGGTCTATTACGGCAGCGAGACCGAGTCCACCATCAGCTCCAGGGGCGTGTACATGTTCCCGCTGGGAACGAACGTAGAGGCCGCCGAGCAGGACTTCCAGGTCTGTTCATACGACCTGCACACCGTTCCTTGGGGCCAGATTCCGGAGCAGGAATGGAAGTTCGAGGATGA
>ONPI01000048.1 GCA_900319685.1 uncultured Bacteroidales bacterium | reverse complement strand
GGAGACGGCAAGGACCGAGGAGACTATGACTTCTCTACGGATATGCGCAGGATGCAATACGGACTGGACCTCGGCTGCGATTGGTTCTTCCTCAAGCATCTGGGAATGTATGCCGATATCGAATGGGGGCTTACCGGAATCCATCACAGTGGTTTCAAGACCGTGGAGCAGACTCTATATCCTATCTACGGCACCCTGGGACTGACTTATCGTTTCTAAGCTATGGTTATGACAAAGGCAAGGATCGTTTTTATGCTGCAAACGGCCGCAGTCTTGGCCGTATTGGTTTCCGTCGTTTACGGATGCAGTGGCAGTATTTCGGGTTCAAAGCAGACCGACCTCGAAAAGTTCGGCATCGGCAGCCAGCCGGTCAGCAAGGTGAAGGTTGTCTGCGACACCATCTACAACAGGATTCCGGAGGACAATTATGAAGCGGTATTCGATGCTTCCGGAAACTTATCCATGCTCCGCGCCCTTTACACGGACGGAAGGACGATGAACTATGAATCCTACGTATATGATAACGAAGGACGTCTGGACGAAATCCTCCTCCTGGACCAGGACAGCAGCCTGACGGGGCGTTATCACTATGAATATGACGGCAGTTTCATCAGCAAATGTACCCTTTACGGAATGAATAACCAGGACATCCAAACTTGGGTACACTCGAACAACGGCAAGCAGATAGTCCGGACGGATTTCTATCAGGAAGGTGAGCTGCAGACCATCAGCAAGAACAAGTGGTCCAGAAAAGGGAAAGTCAGGAAGGAAACCGTCACCGATGATGAAGACGAACTTGTAGGAGAGTCCGAATATATCTATATCTCCTCCGGCAAGCCTGTCTCTATCACCAACGACCTTGTAAACCTCTCGATAACCTATGACGGCAATGGCCTGCCGACCAGCAGCAGCGATGTCTTCGTCAGCTCCAAGGGAGACCTAATAGCCAGTGAAATCGAGAATAAGGACGGCAGTCCAGTCATATTCACGTACGAATATACCTTCGACCCTGCCGGCCGCTGGATCAGCCGCAAAGCGACCCTTCAGGACGGCACCGTCTACGAAATCCTCACCAGGACCATAGAGTAACATCATCCGGATGAAGAAAACAGAGGATGGCCGTTTGGTCATCCTCTGTCGGTTAATGTGCGTTTACAGGACCCTAGAAGGCCGTAGCAGCGACCTTGGTCAGGTTGCTGCACTCATATACATGAGTGATCCCGCTCCTAGGAATAGTCTGCGTCGCGCGGACGGTCCAACCCGTCTCGGAAGAAGGATCGTCCGAAGTCGGCCTGTAATACCAGTAATGGCTCGCAGTTTTGTTGGCCCATGTATCGGTATTCTTTCCCAACTCATTGAAGTAATAGCAGGCCGCGGCGACATTGCAGCAAGAGCCGTTTGAAAGGCGCTTGAAGTCCCCTACCTTCTGGTCACCCTTGTAGAGCTCCAAAGCCGCATTTCCCCTGACGGTGATACTGGCGGATCCGGCCTTCTGCGACGTTGTGTACCAGTTGAGCTTGTAGCCCTTGGAACCGTCATAGATGTCGTTGCCGTCATAAACGCGCATCTGGAAATCCTTGTCACGCTTCGTTCCTTTGATATACCAGTCGGTAACGCTTCCGTTCTCGATGGTATAGACGGTATAGCCGTTAGGTCCGCCGGTAACGTTCGACTGGGAAGACCACCAAGCTCCGCAAGCCGCACCATGGATATGCTCGTAGATCGGATTCCCGTCCACCGTCTTCACCGTATGAACGTAGTTCTGGTTGTAATGGGTGTGACCGATCATGATGTGAGCCTCCTTGAAACCGGCAAGCAAGCTCAGGACCTCGGTGTAATTCTTGTCCTTGTTGAAAGTCGATCCCGTATCGTTGGAGCCTCCGTTGCGGAAAGGAATATGGCAGCAGAGGAAGACAGTCTTCTGACTCTTGTCCTTCACGAGTGCTATATCCTGCTTCAGCCACTTGAACTGGTTGGCAGTGAAGCCCGAAGCATAATCCCATGTCGAACCGGTGGACGCGATTCCATAAACGTCATCCATGACAATCACATGCAAGCCGTTTCGGTCGAAGGAATAATCCACCGGGCCGAAATGGTTGATGAAGTTGTTCTGGGCGTAGTAGAACTCACTCTGTCCGGCATCATGGTCATGGTTGCCGATGCAGTTGAAGATCGGCATTATGCTACCGTTCGAGAGCTTGAAGTTTCTCATCGAATTATCCATCGGATCCCACTGCACCGTATTGTCGAACGTGATGTCGCCGAGCGTCATCGCATAGACATTGGTCATTCCGTCAACCGTAGCATGAAGGTCCGGAATCGTCTCTGTCTTCCAGCGGTTTACGTCACTGTCGGTCTTGCACTGAGGGTCGCCTATCATGATCATCGTGTACTTTGTCTCCTTTGAAGGAAGCGGTTCCAGCTTGAAATCATAACGTGTCGTCTTGGAGGCGACGAATGTACCCTCGTTGAAGAACTGAGGCAATCCGGTGGTTGGATTCAGGGCGATCTTGTAATCGGCAGGCGTCGTGTAGAAAATCTTTCTGGCGAGCCTGTTGGCCGACAACTGGTACACTCCATTATCATCGGTTGTCGTGAAGTTGTACCCATCGGAGACCGGAACTCCCGGAATACCCTTGCCTGTAGTCGCGTCGGAAATCAATCCATAGGCATTGTTGCCTGCCTGGATCTTTGTCCCGTTGACAACGATGTCCTCTACAACAGGAGTGACAGGGGTGACCGGGCCAGGTCCTGGCCCTGGAGTCGGATCGGGATCGTCAGGATGGCAGGCGGTCATCGTAAGAATGACCGCCAGAGCCATCATGCGTAATAGAAGTCTAGATTGTTTTACCATCCGTAATTCTGTCCAAGATTCTTGTTAAGGTTGATTGCGGACTGAGGGATAGGCCTGACATACATCCTTTCCTTCCATTCGAGCTTGTAATTGTAAACAAGCAGGAAACCAGGGCCTGAAGGCTCGAGAGTCCAGTTCAGGTCATTGGTATCGGAAATAGGATAGATAGTCTCCTTGTTGGCGGTACCGGTGAACTTGTAGGTGGTCCCGGAGAATTCGAAGCCGTTCTTGGCTTCGTCTGCGGTCACCCAGATACCCGGCCAGCCCTGATGGTTGTAACGCCTCTCGATGAGGTCGGCCTGATTCCAGCGATAAAGGTCGGTGGTACGGAGTCCACCCTCGAGGGTGAGCTCGGTGACCCTTTCACGACGGATCTCGAGGTCGATGTCATCAAGGTTAGGAGAATAGGCCACATCCTCGGTGTAATAGCTCCTGAGCCATGGATCCGGAACATATTCGGCGCTTCCAGGATAGATGTTCTTGACACCTGCCCTGGCGCGGAGCAGACCGATGGTCTGGTTCCAGATATCCTCGTTGAACTGGCCCAGTTCCTTCATAGCCTCGGCATAGTTGAGGAGCACCTCAGCATAACGGAGGATAGGAAGCGAGTTGTTGTCGATCGAGTTCTGGAAGTTGTTCTCGTCAGGAATGCACCACTTCACGAGCATGTATCCGGTCTTGCAGAAAGTAAAGTTGATGTTCTGGTCGGAGTATTCGCCTGAGAGCTTGTGGATCTTCCTTCCAGGTCCAAGGACGGTAGCTGCGAGACGAGCGTCCCTGTCGGTGAACTCCTCATTGATTGTCTGGTCACCCGTAAGGACAGGAGTACCGTCGGTCTTGAGGAACTGGCGGACAAGGAACTTGGTTCCAGAGCCCTGCTGTCCAAGGGTGGAAGAATTGTAGTACCTGGTCAACTCATGCCTTGCACCGAGCTCTTCACTGTAGGTCCTTCCCCAGATGGTCTCGTCGGTCTGGAGATTCTCGCTGAGGAAGAGTTCCTTATAGTTAGCATGCAGCTTGAATGCCTTGGAGTCGATGATTTCCTTGGCATATTTTGCGGCGAGACGCAGGAGGTCGTCGGCGCTCTCATACTGGTTGTTCCAAGGGTTGTTGGTTGCAGGGTTGACGCTGTGGTTCTTCCTGTATGTACCCTCATAGAGCATGAACCTGGATGCAAATGCAAGCACCACGTACTTGTCGATGTAGATACGGCCGTTGGTGTGGAACTTGGAATCGGCGGAGCAGTTCGCAGTCGCGAATTCAAGATCCTCCACGACCTTGTGGAATACGAATTCCCTGTCGTCACGCTTCCCGAAAAGGGTGAGGGTATCCTCAGCCTCGACTACATGCTCGAGCCACGGAACATCGGAGAATGTACGGATCCTGGAGAAATAAGTATATGCCCTCCAGAACCTGCCTACACCTTCGTAATGGTTGTAGGTCTTCTCATCGA
The DNA here is from genome assembly GCA_900319685.1 of uncultured Bacteroidales bacterium. Taxonomy (GTDB): domain Bacteria; phylum Bacteroidota; class Bacteroidia; order Bacteroidales; family UBA932; genus Cryptobacteroides. The sequence goes on along the minus strand of ONPI01000048.1, from coordinate 9,076 downwards.
CGTTGCCCTTGGCCCTCTCCATGTTGTCCAGCATGTAGTTGACCCTTCTGATAGCTGACCAGGACCATCCTCCCTGCTTGACATTGTTCCAGATGCCAGGGTTGTAGAAGTCGGTACATGTCTTGGAAGCGATCAGGTCGGTGTAGACATCGTTACCGTTATTGCCGATATCAGTATTGTCCGGCAGCCAGGAATTGATCATTCCGTCGCAGTACATCTTCAGCTGGCTTTCGTTCTCGAAGTATGTAGGTCCTGCGAATTTGTTGATCGGCTCCCTGGTGAGGAATTCCTCGCAGGACGTTGCGAACAGCAGCGCCACTGCGGCAATAATCGCATATTTAATATTTTTCATGATTCTTCCGTGATTATAAAGTGAGGTTTACACCGAAGGTGAAGGTCTTCATCATAGGATATCCGTATCCTTCACCGACACCGCTAAGTCCATAGTTGCTACCGGTGAGGGAACCACTGTCGAAGTCGGTATCACCGATTCCGATACCCTCAGGGTCGAACATGTCAGTATACTTGAACATAGGTGACCAAGTCCAGAGGTTCTCCATGTTGACATAGAACTTGACAGCCTCGAGCTTGACCTTCCTCGTGAGTTTCTTCGGAAGGGTGTAGTTGATGTTCAAGGTCTTCAGACGAACGTATGCGGCGTTCTGGAGGTAGTGGTCGTTCTGCCAGGTGAGAGGACCGACGTTACGGTTCGCGGCATATGCCACAGGACGGGTCCAGTAAGGGTTGTCATCGTAGTTGGTGACCACCCAGTTCTCAGTGCTGAAATCGACACGGGCCATCCTGTCATACATAGTATGCATCAGGTAAGGGCTGTACTGCCTGTTGTAAGGTCCCCAGAAGAAACCGGTCTCGACGGTAGGATACCAGTCACGCTTTCCGACGCCCTGGAAGAATACGTTGACGCCGAATCCGTTCCAGTTGAAATCGAGGTTGAGACCGAACTGATATCTAGGTGTCTCGTTACCGATGACCTCGATGTCTCCGTGGTCTTCAAGGTTACCCTTTCCGTAGTTGATGTCACCGTCTCCGTCGATGTCGATGAACTTGAGGTCACCGGCATACTCGCGGAAGTTGGATCCGTTCTTGTGATAGGTATCGGTAGCCCAGTTATTTGCTTCGACATTGTCACGGAATATTCCGTCAGTGCGGAAACCCCAGATTTCACCGAGGTGCTTTCCGGAATAGAGGTTGAACAGGTTACCGTCAAGGTTGGTGTAGTCGATGATGATGGTCCTGGTGTCCCAGACGCTACCCTTGATGCTGTAGTTGAAATCCTTTCCGCCGAGCTTGAAGGCATCACGCCATGAGAGGGTAGCCTCCCAACCGAGATCCTTGTAGCTTGCGTAGTTGCCCTTAGGAGCGGAAGCACCGTAAACATCAGGAAGCTGCGGGCCGGAAGTGATCACGTTCTCGGAAACCTTCTTGAAGATGTCTCCGGAGAATGACAGGCGGCTGCGGAGCATGTCGATGTCAACACCTACGTCATAGGTAGTGACGGTCTCCCAGGTCAAGCCTGCAGGAACTGGAGAAGGAACGGTGGTGTAGTTGTTCTTCTGTCCGTCGAAGATAACACCGGTCTTGTCGACGCCGATGGTCTCGAGGTAGGTATATGGAGAAACGGTACCGTTACCCAGAGAACCGATGTTTGCGCGGACCTTGAAGTTGTCAAGCCAGCTCTTGGACCATTTCATGAACGGCTCCTCGGAGATCCTCCAACCCACGGAAGCAGACGGGAAGAATCCCCACTTCTGGGTCTCAGGGAACTTGGAGCTGCCATCGTAACGGGCTGCTACCTCGAGGATATACCTCCTGAGGAGGGTGTAGTTCAAACGGCCGAACAAGCCGAGCACACCGTAGCTGCTGTCGTTCTGCTCGATGGTATAATCGATTCCGTCGAACAGTTCATAGCTCTGCCACTTGTCAGGGATGAGCATTCCCTTCCTCTGGATGTAGAAGCGGTTGTACTGGTAATCTTCCATGTTTCCACCGACAACCACGTTGAGTTCATGGTTCTCACCAAGCTTAGGAGTGAAGGTGAAGTAGGCATTGGCCGTCTGATAGTTCGTATCATAAGTCCAGCGGGACTTGTATGAATTGGCCTGAGGGACATACTCGGTGAATGAATTGTCACTGAGCCAGAAAGTCAGAGGCGCGCGGTAGCGCTCTCTTTCCCTGCGGATAGCCTTGAAAGAATAGTCCCCGCGGAACTTGAGGACATCCTTGATGAGTGAGATGTTCACACCTGTCGTTGTGACGAGGGTGAGGTTCTCCTCGACCTGACCGGTATTGCCGTCAGTAAAGGAGGCGTAACCTGTCTTCGCGGCAGCGAGGGTGTAAGTTCCGTTCTCATTGTAAGGGACGAGGATAGGCTGTCCGTGCTGCTCGATCTGCTTACCGAGGATGGAACCTGTGGTGAACATGGACTGCTGCTGGTTGGTATGGAATACCGAAGTATTGTTGTCGAATGACAGCCAGTCTGTTACCCTCAAGGTACCCTTGGCCCTGATGTTGAACTGGTCGTAGTCATCGTCTCCGACCTTGTAGATACCTTCCTGTGTGAAGTAACGGCCTGTGATGGCATAGCTGAGCTTCTTGGAAGAGCCCCTTACGCTGATGTCATGGGTCTGCGAAGTCGTGTTAGGCTTGTAGAACAGCTTCAGCCAGTTCGTTTCACCGTAGTAGGCATATGCACCGTTGTAGGTGTCGTAGATATCGAAGTTGCCTGCTTCGCGGCGAGCCTTCAACCTCTCAAGGTAATCAGAACCGATGGTGAAGGTGTTGACCGTGGAAGGAGCGTTACCGGCAGCGGTAGGAGTCATCTTGTCACCTGCCACGAACTGATAGAACATCTCGGTCCAGGTAACAGGATCGGTAATGATGTTGTCCTCCCACTTGATAGCCCTGTCGTTGTAGGAATATGCCCCGTTATAGGTGATAGTGAACTTGTCGCTCTTGGCATCCTTCGTAGTGACGAGGATGACACCGTTGTAAGCCTTCGCTCCATAGATAGATGCGGAAGAAGCATCCTTCAGGACGGCGACCGTCTCGATATCGCTAGGGTTGACATTGGCAAGGCTTCCCTCGACACCATCGATGAGGACGAGGGCTCCGCCTCCTCCCTGTCCGATGGTATGGGCTGAACCTCCACCATCAGTCATGGATGCACGGGTCAGGTAGGTATGGTTGTTGGTTCGGATATAGACGTTACCCGAGTGGCTTACCTTACCGTCGGTCTGCACGATGTTCAGACCGGCGATCTGGCCCTGGAGGGAACGAGCCACGTTGACGTTGGAACGATCGGTGAGCTTCTCTCCTTCGAGGTTCTCTACTGAACCGACGAGCTGGGTCTTCTTGAGGGTACCGTAACCGACGACCACCGACTGGTCAAGGGTCTGGGTGTCGTCCTGAAGCGCGAAATTGATGACACTGCCCGTCCCAACCGTAGCTTCGACCGTCTTGTAGCCGAAGAACTGGCAGACGATGACTTCGCCCTTGGCTGCGCGGAGACTGTAGCTACCGTCGTCATTGGAAGACGTTCCCCTGGTGGTTCCTTTCACCATGAGGGCAGCTCCGACGACAGGTTCGTTTGTCTTGGCGTCCGTAACGACACCAGAGACATTTACTGTCTGTGCCATGAGGCTTGCCGGTATCAAGATGTACGCGAGCAGGACCACAAGGCACGATAGTGTGCGTTTGAATTTAATTTCCATTAAAGTAACCTTTTTTGATAATGATCTGCTCCTAAGAGCTAATTGGCGTTTGCAAGTCCGCTCCCGATCATCGCATGGCCAAGGTGCTTAATGGGTTAAAAATTTACTTTTTCCTATTGATACGTTTTAAAATTGTTAATAATAAATGAGTTATAATAAAATCTGTCAAAATCTGCCGTCTTGGACAGCCGCAGTTCAGGTCATTCTGGGGAGAACGGATGTCCGATACAACAATACAAAATTAATATTATTTTGACCAAACGCAATACTTTATTTATAAAAAAAATGCGGTTATATCGTTTTTATTCCTATATTTGCCATGCAAGTCCACTCTTTCCCCCACCAACAACAAGGGTTCCGGTAATCGTATGAGTTAAGGTCCGAGAGAAATCAAGAATCTTGACTTTGATTCTATTGTATTACAAGAAAATTAATTAGACCAATATGAAACTTAAAAGAATCCTTGCGGTGATCCTTTCGGCGACAGTGGCTTTCGGCTTCTGGTCCTGCCAGGAGGAAGAGATTGAGACAGGTATCGACCCGAACCTGCCGGCTCCGAGTAACCTCACCTACGATGAGGACAACTCTTCCGCAACATCAATGACTGTCTATTGGGACGCATCGGCACCGGATGCCGCAGGCGCCACCAGTTATACGGTTCAGCTGCTCACGGCACCCGACCAGGGCGACAACTATGACAGCTCGACTTCCAAGACTCTGCAAAGCACTGCTGAAGTCCACGACCTCGCCATGTTCGGCGGACTTTCGTCATTCGACAAGTACCTGATCAGGGTCAGGGCAAACTACAAGAGGTCCAAGTATTCCGAATGGACATATATCACCCTCAACGGCGAGCCTGTCTTCCACGAAGTCGGCTTCGGAATGGTGGACCCTTCATTGCCTACCATCGACACCTGCGGCTACGACGCTACCCTTTCCACTGCTGAAAGCATGTGGTTCAACTTCGACGCACACACGGCAAAGGCCGCCAATGCCGCTGAAGTCGTCGTCAGGATCGTAAACAAGAAGAGTACGCTTCCTTCCTATACCAACACGGAGAGCATCTCCGCGACAGGTACCGAGTTCGTAAATCTCACCAACAAGAACAGGTACACCGTCTGGGCAAGGGCTGCCTACAAGCTCTCCGACGGCCGTACGGCATATTCGGATTGGATGAGGGCGCAGGAAGGCGACAAGAACCTCTATGAGGTCGGCAAGGGCGCCGTAAGGGAAGAACCTCCTACAGCCAAGCTCAACTACGCTTCTTCTTCAACCCTCGTATTCTCGTGGTCGAACTACGGTTTCGAGGACGTCGCTTCCGACCGTGACCTCAACGTCCGCGTACAGCTCTACAAGGATGCTGCATGCAGCAACCTGGTCGTTGCGTGGACCTTCAAGGGCAATGATACCGACGTGGTCACGACAACCAACAAGATATTCAACTCCATCCAGCCTTGCTTCAGTTTCCCTGGCCTCGAACCTGGCACCAAGTATTACTTCAAGGTCACCAACCTGGATACAGAACTTTCCAGCGAGCCGGTCGAGGGTGAGACCACGGCATTCACCATCAAGGAACCTGTCGGAGACGCTGTCCAGGCAGGCGACCTGGTCCTTGGTGAAGACTTCGGTGAACTGATCATCGGAGGCGACTTTGTCAACAAGGCCCCTGGTATCTCCAGTACCGGAAGAGCCTCGCTGACCGACCAGAAAGCTCCTACAGGCGAGCAGCCTGACAAGAGTGCGAAGATCGTCTTCGGTCCTGTCTATCACAGCAACGAGGTCGGCTTCTTCAATACGATGGCCCTTTCGGTTCCTTCTACAAGGCTTGACAAGTGGGGCACCTACAACGAGGGTACGGCCAACAGCTATACCTGCGAGCGTCCAGGCTACTTCAAGCTCGGAGCTTCCAGCTACGCTTCCTGGATCACCACACCTCTGCTTGCTAACCTCGCCGGACCTGCGACCATCGAGGTAACCTTCACGGCTGCCCGCTACGAGAGTGACCAGATCGCCGGTTCGGTTTACACTGTCACCGGCAGCAGCATCTCCGATGCACACGTAATAACGGGTACCAAGACTGCAGTATATTCCTTCAACGTTCCAGAGGACAAGTCCAAGTGGGGCACCTACACCTGCACCATCAAGAACGTTATGCCGAATATGCGACTCGCATTCGGTGTCGCCGAGCGTGAGGTCCCAACCGAGGCAGGTAGCGTACAGCGCCGTATGTACATCGGTGAGGTTACCATCAAGCTCGTCGAATACACCGGCGAAGCCATCACGGTCCCTGTTCCTGCGAACCTGACCCTCAAGGCCAAGACCACCACGATGGCTGTTTCCTGGGATGAGAGCGACGTGGATACCTACACCGTCGAATACAAGAAGACTGCCGACAGCAAGTGGACGGTCCTCGATCCTATCACTACCAACAGCCTGACCATCGAAGGCCTCGAGCCTGACACCGAATATGATGTCCGTGTAAAGGCTGCCAAGACCGGTTTCGAGTCACAGTATGCAACTGCTTCCGCAAGGACGGCATCCGCTTCTGCTCTCAACACCGAGATCGGTTCGGCTTCCGAGCTCGTCGAATGGCTTGCAGCCGCGACAGAGGCTGCTACCGATGAGTACAAGCTCACCGCCGACATCGATATGGCCGGCAAGTCCATCATCGCAGCTTCCGGATTCGCCGGAACCCTCGACGGACAGGGCCATACCATCAAGAACCTCAAGGCAACCGCACCTCTGGTCGCAGTCAACAAGGGAACCATCAAGAACATCAACGTGGATGCGTCCTGCAAGTTCATGCCTGCAGCTCCTATATTCGGAGTCATCGTAGCAGACAACCAGGGTACCATCGAGAACTGCCACAACGCAGCTACCGTAAGGTACCATGTAGACAATGTCACCGAGATGACCCTCATGGGTGGTATCGCAGGCCAGTCCACCGGTACCATCAAGGACTGCTCGAATGCAGGTGAAATCGTCGTCAAGTCCGCCAAGGGCCTCGGCGGTGCCGCTGCCGGTATCGCTGCTTACCAGCAGGGTGCAGTCATCAACTGCGTCAACAGCGGACCTGTCACTATGACTTCCCTCTTCACCAACGCAGGAATGAAGGGTGGACCTCTCACCAGCAACATCCTGCCTTGCGAGGGCGGTATCATCGGTATCGCCGGCAAGGGTACCACTATCTCCAACTGCGAGAACAGTGGTAAGATCAGCTTCCTCCAGACTGCCATCGAGCAGGCCGGAGGCGGACGCGAGCGTATGATGATCGGAGGTATCGCTGGTAACCCTAACGGAAAGATTTCCAACTCCAACAACCACGGAGAAATCGTAGTCTCTACCAAGACTCTTAACGGAAAGGAACTCAAGGGTAGTGGTACTTCCTATATAATCTGCGTCGGCGGTATCAGCGGCGGCGACTACTATGCTGACGGCCAGAGCGCTACTGACATCTTCACTTGCAACAACGATGGTCATATCAACATCGACACAGATGCTGCCAATGCCAACTCTGCAGTCGGCGGTATCGTCGGATGGCCTTGCAAGGAAGGTGGCGGCACAGTCTCCACCAAGGACTGCACCAACTCCGGCAAGCTCACTCTCAACGGATTGGGTAAAGTCAGGATCGGTGGTATCCAGGGAGGTTCCGGAATAATGGACAACTGCACCAATACAGCTGATATTGAGATTCCTACCACCGGAAACAACTATACGGTCGCTGGTCTCCTCGCCGGATTCCACTCCAACGGATATGCAGTCACCAACTGCACCGCCAAGGGTACCATCTCTTCACCAGTCCTCCTTCTTGGAGCAAGCGGTATGATCGGTAACATCGGCAACGCCGCCCACACCACGGGCGACGGCTGCAAGGTCGACTGCGTACTCGATGTCCCGAAGACCACCAACGTCGGTATGGTGATAGGTTACTTCAACGGCAAGACCAAGGATATCAAGATGGGAACCGAGGTCCCTGTAAAGGTCAAGGGTACCGTCAACGGAACCGTCCTGAACGCAGACAACTTCAGCGGCTTCCTCAACGGACCTACAAACTTCGATGCCAAGGTGCACATCATCAACGCACAGTATGGTGAATAATCCGTACTGAACGGAAGTTTTAATACGATGACCTCGGAGCCTTCCCGGCTCCGGGGTCATTTCTTTAATTAGTTTTGTTTCAAGGCTGGAGAATGCTTACCTTTACGACATGCATCCGAAATCCGCTGCCATATTCATTTCAGTCCTTGCAATCCTGGCCTCCTGCGAAAGGCACGGAATCGAGCCGTGGCATAACAACGGAGTTGAACCGGGTGGTGGTACTGACGAGTATCCCACCAAGGAAGCCACGTTCAAGGCATATGCGGACACCCGCTCTTCCCTTATCACTGGGGACGGCATCTGCACCGTGCAGTGGGGCGAACTGGACAAGATAGGAATATGGGACGGAAAGAAGATGGAGACCTTCACCAACGTCACCGCACCTGGCAGCGAAGGCACATTCAAGGGAGATGTGACAGTCAAGGACAACCCTGACGACATGTTCTTCACCGACTATTTCTACGCCGTATCCCCTTACCCTGAAACATTCACAGACGAAGGCAACAATATCACCGAATTCGCATTCCACCTTCAGAACCGCTTCGTATCGCCTGAACCGGGGCAGGTTCCGGAAGGCAGCATCATTTCGATCGCCACGGTGCTGGCTGGGCTGAAAGGCACCCTGAACTTCTACAACGTCCTGTCCTTCCTCCGGCTGACGGTAAAGGACTCAGAAGTCCGGACATTGAAGTTGAGGGCACATGGGCCTGTGGTCGGGAAGGTCGAAATCAATCCGATATCCAGGATCGTCCAGTCCGCGGAGAAAGCCAGGAAAGATTCCGCCTGGGTGATCTCCCTCTCTGGGATCGGTGGGACAGGGACGAGCGAATACTACATACCGACACTCCCGGGAACCCATCATACCGACATATTCATGGCTTCTGAAGGGACTGAGGACTCCCCTACCGTCGTTTTAGGAGACTATGCTTTTACGACCGCGAGGATGCAGGTAACGGACTACCGCACGATCACGTCCCCGGGCAGCGGCAACTGCAGGAAGGTTTCTTCCATGGCCGTTGACGGAGACTATGTCCTCATCTCCGATAATGGCTTCGACATCATCAAGCTGGACATCGACGGCAACGATGCCCGCCTGACCATCGAGACACCTGGCAAGGAATCCGTATTCACGGACTTGACGGTATCCGATCTCAAGCTCATACCCTGCGAAGACGGGGCATATTACAGCCGGTACTATGATCCGGCTGGAATCAAAGCCGACGGAAAGATATTCCATAACCTCTTCC
>ONPI01000182.1 GCA_900319685.1 uncultured Bacteroidales bacterium | reverse complement strand
TCTCCACCTGGGCCAGGCTGGCCGCCAAGTTGGTGGTAAGGAAGGTCTTACCGGATCCTTCCATCAGGGAAAGGAACAGGTAGGAGGTGGCCTTCTGGCCGGGCACCCGCGTGAACTCGATGTTGCTTCGCAGGATACGGAAGGCTTCCGTCATCGTATCGCGGCCCTTGTCGGTCACGACCAGTTCGCGGGTATCCTTCTTGTCCTTGGCCGGGATTTCACCCAGAATCGGAATGTCGGTATAAGCCTCGACATCCTTGCGGACGCGAACCTTGGTGTCCAGCATCCGGCGCAGGAGGAAGATGGCGACCGGAATCAGGAGGCCGATCAGGAGACCCATTAGAACGCTTCGGCGCGTATTTGGAGAAATAGGACTGCTATTAACACGGGCCTTGTCAATAACCTTGGCGTTGCCGGTCAGGGAAGGTTGACTGATGAGCATTTCCTCACGGCGGGTCAGGAGGGTGATGTACAGCTGCTCCTTGATACCCTGAACGCGGGAGATATTGTCGATATAAAGCTGGCCACCCGGGACCTGGCGGACCTTATCGGCAGCCATTTGGCTGAGCGCCTGGACGCCGCCGATCTGCTGCTGCATCGCACCGATGTAGGAGGTCAAAAGCTGGTTCAAGTTCGCCTTGAGCGTAGCCATCTCCGTCTGCAAATCCCTGACAATCGGGTTATTGGTTGTGCCGGTCTCCTTGTACTTGTCCAGCTTGAGGACGAGCTCGTTGAACTTACGGATGGTGCTGTTGATATGGTCATCCTTAATGTCCACGGTGACCGGGAACAACTTGTTTTCCGTATTGGATGCCGTCAGCTGCTGCAGGTACTGGGCATGGGAGATCTGCGAATTGATGCGGTTGATTTCCTCCTGTGTCTCGATGCTCTGGCTCAGGTAAGACTTGCCGTAATCGTTGAGATTCAGGATCTGGTGCTGGCTCTTGAAGCTCGCGATCTGGGATTCCTGGGCACCCAGGTCCCGGTCCAGCTGCGCGACACGGGAGTTGATGTAGTCGGATGTCTGCTGGATGATTTCCTTCTTCTCCTCGATGGTATTGTCGTTGTAGACGGCGATCATCTCGTTCAGGATGTCGGCCGCGCGCTGCGGAGAGGTGTCGTGGAGAGAAAGGTTGATGATACCGTCGGAAGAACTGTTTCTGCTCACGTTTACCCTGCCGCGATAGGATTCTGCCACGGCATTGATGTTCCGATGACGCACCGTAATCGGATTGTCGTAATACAATTCACGGAGCGCCCACGTAGGCTTGACAGAGATGCGGCCCAGGCTGGTGGAGACCGTATCGCCGAGATGGCCGTTCACGGGCTCGAACTCGCCGACTTGAACAACAAAACTGGAATCTTTACTTACCGTCACTATGGCAGTTGCGTCGTCGGTCTCGCTGATATCCATCATCTCAACGATGATCGGGGACTCTTTGTACAAGTCCTTCACTCGCTTGACCAGCTTGGTCTGATAGAAATAGGACGTGCCAAGGTCGAGGTTCTTCGCCACAGCCAGCATTGGGGTTTCCGAACGGAGGACGATAATTTCGTCATTGATGGCGTTCATCGTGATGGCGACACGACGGTTCGTGATATTCTCCAGCGTGGTGGTTCCACTTTCCAATCGACTCCGTGTAACGGAATTCAAGCGAATCTTGGCGTGACTCTCATAGATGCGGTCGGCCCGGTCACTCCGGTAATAGGCAATGCCAGCGCAGATAGCGGCGCTGAGAATGAGCCAGTGCAGGTTCCGGAGGAGGGTATAGAAAATATCTTTCCCGGAAAGGGTATTGGCATCCTTTTTCTCCAAGAAGGAGAGATCGGTGTTATCCTGGTTGATGGCCATGGTCAGGTCGTGGATTACTTGTTATTGTTCGAATTCAGATAGGCCCGGATAGCGAAATAGGTGGATGTAAGGCCTGTCAAAGTAGAGAAGACAGAGAAGACCGTTCCCAGCATGCCCCAGGACTGCTGGAAGTTCCGGTAGGCGGAATTCCGGGTAATGATGAAGTCGTTCTGCTGCATCATAAAGAACGGATCGTCGAAAACCTTGGAGGAACGGGGATCCAGATAGCGGGAAACCATCTGACCTTCCACCTCGCGGACCACCATGATCTTAGTACGGTCGGTATAGATGTTCAGGTCGCCGGCAAGAGCGAGTGCCTGCAGAAAAGTGCAACGTTCCTCAGGGATGGTGATGGCCTTGCCGCCGTTGGAACCTAAAACGAAAATCTTGAAGTTACGGAAACGGACCATCACATACGGGTCATTGATATAGCCTCCGGCAATAAGCAATCTCTTCACGTGTTCCTGCAATTGGAGCCGGGTCATACCCGCTGCATGAATTTGACCAAGAACCGGAATCTCTATGTTTCCATTCTGGTCTACCAGATAGCCGAGCCCCGTTCCCGTAAAATTATTGCTATTGCTGGATCTCAGGTTAAAAGGCCGGGCCAACTCCTGATCGAAACTGGTAACAATCACATCCAGCTCGTCATAAGGGCTGATGACCGCCTCGAACCGGTTTTCCAGTTCGATCTGGGTCGCATGCTTCATGTCCTGGAGATAAGCGATCTTCCGGTTCGTGACGCAGGAAACGGCCGACAGGGTGACCAGCGCGAGGACGATTCCCGTCCGGAACATTTTCTTCATTTCCATATGGCGTATTGTTTTAATCAAATATTCAACCTGCAAAAATAAGCATTTTATTTGAATTTCACCACAATCCGGGGGCAAGCTTTGCCGTCCCCGTAGGGGTTCACGGCCTGGCTCATCGCCCGA
>ONPI01000134.1 GCA_900319685.1 uncultured Bacteroidales bacterium | reverse complement strand
TAACAAATTAAATATCAATAAGTTAGTAGAAACTTTCGAATCCCAAACGGATCACAGACAGGGATTCCTAAACGAATCCCTTTTTCATTGAAAATCAAGTAGTTATGAAATTCAGTAGTAATTTTAAGAAAAAAATCAGTAGAACGACAGTACCTCGATATTTGTGGTTATTTACGGTTGTTTATCAATTCTTTCTATTTTTAACGAGGTTGTTATCATAATTGATTGAATATAAATGACATCCTAAAAACAGCTCCTAAAATCGAGTTAAACACAGACAACAATTTTCCGGGACAAATTCGGGACAACTTAAGATAATTATGCTTATCTTTGGACTGAATTATTAACGGGATTTGTTTATGTCAGTCACTTTCAAAATCAGGACCCGAAAGAAAGAAGGTCGAGCGCCGCTTGTTGCGCGCATTCTCAACAACAAGCTCCAGGTCGATATCCTGGTCGCAACAACGATTACTGTCGATGTTGCAAAGTTTACCGCATCTCCGACCGGCAGGCTGTATGCCAATTACATGAAGTCTCCTGAAGGAGTCAAGGTCAATGAATTGATGGCGAGCGTCACGTCCGCGTTGGAGAGTTATTTGCGTCAGGGCGTGAAGTTGACAACCGACCAGGCCAGGAAGGTCATTGACGACATTGTCATGAAGGAGGAACGAGAAGCTGAAATCAGGCGAGAGGAAGAACGGAGGCGTAAGGAGGAAGAGGAAAGGAGGGTCACGCTGAACAAGTTCATCGACCAGTTCATCGCCGACATCGAAAGCGGTGCCCGGCAGACGGACAAGGGCACCAATTATGCCTTCGCGACCGTCAAGGCCATCAAGCAGGCCCTTCGGCAGTTCAAGTATTTCCAGCGGGACACGAAAAAGGAATACGACTTCGATGACATCGACATGTCGTTCTACTACAAGTACACGGCTTACCTGAAAAACAAGAACTACTCCGTGAACTCCATCGGCAAGTGCATCAAGGAGCTGAAGGCTGTCATGTACATTGCCGAGATCGAAGGCCACCACTCGAATAACGCGTGGAAGGACAAGAAGTTCAAGGGTACCCGGATCGATATCGACAGTATCTACCTGACCGAGGAGGAGCTGGACAGGATGATGTCCGTCGACCTCTCGCGGTATGAAGCCGGCCACGAGCTGGCGCGCGACATCTTCATGGTGGGCGTCTGGACCGCCCAGCGCGTCTCGGACTACAACAACATCCGGAAGGAGGACTTCAGCACCCTGGTGAAGAACGTCATGCGTGAGGAGGATGATCCGGAGCATCCCGGTGAGAAGCGGGCTTGGATCGAGAAGCATGAGATCACCTACCTGAACGTCCGCCAGAAGAAGACGGGGGCAAGGGTTGCCATCCCCTGCAACTCCCGCCTGAAGGCCATCCTCGAGAAATACGACTACCAGCTTCCGCACCTGGAAGACCAGGTCATCAACCGTTACATCAAGGATGTCGCCCAGGCGGCCGGGCTGACGGACCTTGTCGAGATCGAGACCACGAAGGGGGGCACCGCCCGCAAGGAGATGGTTGAGAAATACAAGCTCATCCACACCCACACGGCCCGCCGTACCGGCGCCACGCTAATGTACCTTTCAGGTGTCGACATCTACGACATCATGAAGGTCACGGGGCACACTTCTCCGGCCATGCTGAAGAAGTACATTAAGGCCGACAGTCTCAAGGTTGTCGAGAAGCTGACGGACAAATACGACTACTTCAAGTAGATAGCAGTATCCCGGCACGATAAGAAGGCCCTTTTCTCCTCCGGCCTTTTCTGACAAGACGCCCCACCGGCGTCTTGTTTTGCCCTCTGCCGTATCCAATCCTCGATCATATGAACTATCATCATCGTCTTTATCGAACGCGTGCACTCGTAAACGAGATGGTGACAGCGATGAACAACCTGGCGGGCACGGGATTCCGTGACGACAGTGCCAAGGACATCCACACCATCGTGTATCGCAGGGGGGAGTTCCAGAAGCGGCTCCGGGACTGTTTCTACGACATCATTGACATCTGGCCTGATGTCCTGTCCAACAATGCTTTGAAGTATGAGATTTCAAGTTTCGTTTCAAGGTATCGCGCTTTTCGTCTGACGGCCCGGACGGTTGCGGATTCAACAGGCTTGCCGCCTCCTCTCTGTGAGACGCTCCCCCGCTATATCCTGTTCCTGAAGGAACTCGACGAGGACATGTGCATCATCCTTCATGAATTCTCTGGCGAGCCTGTCCGGGAGTTGAGACCCTCCCTGTCCGGTATCGCCAGGAGCCTCCGTTTCTACGTGAAGGATGTTGACGACGAGTTCTACGAACGGCTCATCATTGACCGCCTGCCGCCGTCACGGCCCTTGAAATGGTGCGGCACCAAGGTGGCGGCCACCCTTTTCGCCGAGCATTTCGGCCTGACGGATGCGGAGATGAACCGCGCGTTCCTCTTCCCCAGCCACGGAAGGACATACCGCGGACTGAAGCGCTCCAGCAACGTCGCTACGAAGGGGGACGACAAGAACGGCATTGCGGATATCCTTAAGAAATATCCTTACCCAGCCTGAGCATCTCCTGAAATCGACCGGCAGATTACTGCCTTGACAAACAGCTTCCGGCCCAGTCACAAGCTTGGTTCTCACATAAAATACTGCTTTTACTGCTTTTTGTAACATTTTAACAATCAAGTATTTAATACTACTTTCGTTCCGCAAGATCATAAAAAAGAATCTTATGGAACTCGAACCCATCATCTCCCGTTATTTAGGGGACATCATCAAGCCCATCGTCACGACTGCGGTCGAGGAGGCCTTCAGCAGGATCCCGCCTCCCACGCCCGGTGACGAACTCATCAGCGTGAAGGAAGCCTGCCAGCTCCTCAGGTGCAGCGAGCCCACGTTCTACGCCCACGTCAACAGCGGAGTCATCAAGCTGGAGAAGAACGGAAGGCGTAGCCTGGTCCGCAAGGGGAAGCTACTAGACGACCTGGCTGCCGGAAGGCTGCGCCTGAGGAAGGACAAGCACCGGAAGTAGCGGGCATAGCAACTAAAGAACATGTACAAATTAACGATTGGCAACAGTATTATGGAACCACAAATGTCACCGGAGGAGTTTCGTCAGTTATGGGAATCCCTGCTCGTCAGGGCGTCGGACAAGTTCGAGGTACCGCCTGAAGTCGTCAGGATAGGCGACTCGGTCATCTGCACCCTGGGCAATTTCAGTGCGTCAACGGGCAAGGGCAAGTCCAAGAAGACCTTCAACGTCAGCGCGATCGTCGCCGCGGCCCTGACCAACGGCCGGGTTCTCAACTACCAGGCCAGTTTCCCCGAGGGTAAGAGGAGAATCCTGTATTTTGACACGGAGCAGAGCGCCGACTACTGCCTGAAGATCATACGCCGGATCAACAGGCTCTGCGGCTATCCTGAAACGATGGACCAGGACCGCATTAAGTTCGCGCACCTCCGCGAGAAGGGGACGTTGATGCGCCGCTGGATCATCGAGCAGGCCCTGGCGATTGAGCCGGAAGTCGGGCTTGTCATCATCGACGGGCTGCGCGACCTCCTCTATGACATCAATTCTTCAGCTGAAGCTGCGGAAGTGATTGGCCTGCTGATGAGATGGAGCAGTCAGTACAACCTCCATATCCACACCGTCCTTCACTTGAACAAGGCGGACGACAATGTCCGCGGGCACATCGGGACGGAGCTCAACCACAAGGCCGAGACGATCCTCCAGATCACGAAGAACGACGCAGACGGGAACATCAGCGAGGTGAAAGCCTCCCTGGTCCGAGACCGGGAGTTCCGTCCCTTCGCCTTCAGCATCAACGAGGAGGGGCTTCCCGTCCTTGCCGAAGGGTATGAACCCGCACCGCTTCCCCCGCGTGTGACGTTCGACTACCAGTCCATGACCGAGGAGATGCACCGGGTGGCGCTGGATATCGCATTCAACGGAATCTCGGATCCGATCGGATACAACGAGCTCCTGCACCAGCTCATGGTGGGCTATTCGTCATCTCTCGGGTTCTCCCGGTCGCGGACCATCATCGCGAAGCTGAAGCAGTTCCTGATCAAGAATGACATCCTCAGGAAAGTCCCGGGCAGGAAATACGTGTACAACAGGGATTTTCACTATGTCCAACCGGAGAAGCCGGAGGAAACGGTATAGAATAGCCGTGGGCCTAAGGTGCGCAGTACTTCTGTACCGGTCCCTTTCCTTGGCAGACTCGGGTGACCGGATGTCCATCTCACACTCCCGGGATACGCTCAATGATTGCTTTCAATAAACCACCATAAACAGTTGTAAATAATGAAGACAGAAGAATTGAAAAGGATCCCGATCTGGGAACTCTTGTCCCATTTGGGCATAGAGCCGGTCTCCAAAAGGGGCGGCGGCGCGCAGCT
>ONPI01000102.1 GCA_900319685.1 uncultured Bacteroidales bacterium | reverse complement strand
CGAAAAGGGATTCACCAGGAATGGCATCGGAGTCCTTCTCGACGAGTCCAAGAAGCCTCAGGCAGGTTCCGACCAGGAGCATTGGGTAGGCAAGGACCCTGAGAAGAAGGAAGCACCTGCAGTGGAACTCCCTAAGGAGTTGGTCCCGACCCAGGAATACCGTCAGGAAGGCTTCGATTCCAAGACTACTACGGACGACCACGGAATGCATATCTTCGGAATTGCTAAGGATCAGAACGGAACCACATACTTCATGGTCAAGAACTCTTGGGGTGAGACCGGCAAGTATAAGGGCATCTGGTATGTTTCTGACGCTTTCGTACGTGGGAAGTCCCTCGATATCATGGTCCACAAGGATGCTGTTCCGAAGGATATCAAGAAGAAGCTCGGAATCAAGTAATGACCCTAAGGAAGCATATTCCCAACAGTATCACCTCCATGAACCTCCTCTGCGGAGTTCTGGGGGTGATATTCTCCTTGGACGGGAAGCTGGAGACCGCATTCGTGCTGATGCTCCTTGCTGCGGTCTTCGACTTCTGCGACGGCTTGTCCGCCAGGCTTCTGAAGGCATATTCGGATGTGGGGAAGGAACTGGATTCCCTGTCCGACGTGGTCAGTTTCGGAGTCCTGCCTTCGGTGATGCTGTACTGTGTTTTCGGGACACAGTCCCAGGTCCTCAGGCTTTTCCCTTTGCTGATTGCCGCTTTCTCGGCGCTCAGGCTCGCCAAGTTCAACCTGGACGAGAGGCAGCATGATTCTTTCATCGGCCTGCCGACCCCGGCTTGCGCGATGGTATGCGGATCCCTGGCTTGTTTCGCGGCGGAAGTACCGGGCTCTTTCATTTCGCGTTGGTGCGAATGCCCGTTCTTTATCGTCCTACTGACGGTCCTCCTATGTGCGCTCCTCGTCTGCGAGGTACCTATGTTCTCCTTCAAGTTCGGAGGAGGGAGGAAGGCCTCCAGGCCAGAGACGGTGAAGAGGATTGTCTTCCTGGCAGTCGCAGTGCTCGGCACGCTGGTCACTGCCATCGGCGGATGGCACTGGTCCCTTGTATTCCTGGTGGCCTTTGCGGGATACATCATCATCAATCTTCTGTCCCTGGCTTTCGTACGGAAGTGATGGCGGACGAAAAGACTATACTGTATGTCCATGGGATGGGCGGGGGAGGCGACAGCCGGATCCCGTCCATCCTGCGTGACAGTCTCGGGAGCGGGTTCAGGGTCGTGATAAGGACCTATGATTTCAATCCTCAGATTGCGCGACGGCAGATCTCGGGGTGGGCTGAAGAGGTGAAGCCTGACCTTGTCATCGGGGAGAGCATGGGAGCGACCCATGCAATAGCGTTGCGGGGATATCCGCATCTTCTCGTTTCACCGTCCCTCAATGCTCCACGCTATTTCAGGATAATGGCCGGACTCGTACGTATTCCCGGCCTGACCGCATTCTTCGACAGGCACTATCACCCTAAGGAAGGAGACCGCCAGGCTCTCCATTTCGACAGGAAGACACTTCTCGAATGGAAACCGGTGCTCGAGGATTCCCTTGGAAACACCCCTTTGAACGGAAGCAATGACTACTTCCATGCCTTTTTCGGAACGAAAGACCATTTCCGCCGGAGCGGAGTGGTTTCAGTCAAGACGTGGAGGAAGTATTTCGGTGAAGGGACGTGGACGATCTACGACGGTACTCATTTCATGGAAGAGGAATATATCCAAAGCCTCCTCATTCCAAAGATCCGTTCAATGCTGAAGTGATGTTCTTCATGGCCGTCTGAGGATCCAGTGCTTCCTCCAGCGGCATGCCTTCCGGAGTGGACTGCAGGACAGCATCGAAACCGGCATCCAGAAGTTCCTGCCTGTCAGATACTTGCCCGGCAAGCAAGACTACCTTGGTGTGACGGGCACCTCCACATTCGTAATCATATCTCCGAACATATTCCAATACACCTGAAGGGACCTTGCCGTAAAGGGTCTGCCTGTCGGCACTCCCTTCGCCGGTAATCACAAGGTTGCAGGTATCGAGCGCACGACCGATTTCGGAGGTCTCCAGTATGTGCCATATGCCCGGAGTCATCGACGCTCCGAGCATGGCCCTCAGGGCACCGCCGATGCCGCCTGCCGCTCCGGATCCCGGAGTATTGCGGATCTCCCTTCCGGAAAACCGTGAATATACGTTGCACAACTGGCTCATCCATAGGTCGAGTGCATCGACCATCTCTTCTCCGGCTCCTTTCTGCGGAGCGAATACGCGTGCGGAACCTCCGGTCCCGCAGAATGGTACGGATACATCGTAGAATCCTTTTATCCGGCATCTGGAAAGGGCCTTGTGGCGGTGTGCGGAGTCGATTTCGATAATGTTCCCGAGCACGGTATGGCCGTCTTCCAGGATTCCGCCGGGGGTTATGAACCGGTATCCGAGAGCCTGGAGCAATCCTGTTCCTCCGTCGCATGTGGCGCTGCCTCCCAGGCCGAGCCATATCTCCTCGACTCCTTCCTCCAGGGCGTCTGCAATCAGTTCGCCGGTTCCGAACGTACTGGCAACCAACGGATTCCGCTCTTCCGGCGAGAGCCGCCACATGCCGCTGGCCTCGGCGGTCTCCATCACGGCAACGAGTCCGTTCCGGACAAGTCCATAAGTTGCTTCCACCTTCCGTCCAAGGGGATCCGAGCACTTTACGGTCCTGTATTCCCCACCGAGCATCCGGGTCATGATCGTGGTGAAGCCTTCCCCTCCGTCAGAGACCGGAATGGCGACAGCTTCTCCTTCCGGGAATGCTTTCAGGGCGGCGGCTCCTGCCTGTTCAGCTGTGAGGCAGCCCTTGAACGAATCCAATGCTATGATGGCTTTCATCCTTTGGCAGTTTGTTTACAGTTTCTATGCTACGTACTTCAAAGATAGTGAAGATTTTTATACCTTTGCAGATATTCCAGACAATTTGATACAGTGAAAAGGTTATTCTCGGCAATATTGTTCCTCGCCATCTTCCTTGCCCCGGCGGGGTGCGGAAGACATGTGGAGAGTGCTCCGGATACTCTCGGCCTCGTCGAGGATTTGATTTCGGCTTCGTCTCCTTCCTTGCAGAAGATGGCTCGCCTGGCCGGTAAGGATTCCGGTCCTATCGTGATAGCCGGAGACCCAAGACTCAGTCTCCTCCTGAGCGAAGAAATGATGCTTTGCGACTACTTCGACAATGTAGATGCCCGCAGGGTAAGTGACGGACTTCCGGACTTTTCCGGGGAAGTGATAGTATCGATACTGGATTTCTTCAATGCTCCGTACGATTCCATCCCCGATACGGATGAAGGCAGGATCGCCTTGAGGGAAATCGCCGTCAGGAATGCCCTGGCAGCATTGGATACAACTCTCCGTTGCAAGGTGCTGATCCTATGCTCTCCTCTGCTCGCTGAGAACGGCGGTGACGATGTGAGCGAATTCTTCGAAAGGATAGGCTGCGACGTTCCGGTCCTCTACTCTACCGATACCTCATATTCCTTCGCCAAGGCGTGCTACACATTGATGAGGGACAGGAAACTTTTCACACACGATATAGCCTATCCTGCGGCCCGCCTCATGATGACCATCCCGGACGTCGACAATTCTTCTTTCATGGCCGTCAGGTTCAGCGACATGCTCGTACCGCCGTCTTTCCCTGACACGGTTGGAGTGATTGCTCCGAATACCTACCTTTCCTATGTACAGAATAAGCATTAGTGCGGAAGAAATAGAACAGCTTTCTCCTGCCGCATTCCCGGGCAGGATCGAAGTCATAGACAGTATCGGACTGGATTTCTTCAGGGCTGTCAGGTACCTGAGGAGGCAGAGCGTGATAGGTTTCGACACCGAATCCAGGCCATGTTTCTCGCCGAACCAGCCCCACTACGGAGTCTCGCTGCTGCAGCTCTCCGGCAAGGAGAGGGCTTTCCTGTTCAGGATCAAGATGATGGGAGATATTCCCAAGGCTTTGAGGAAGATACTCTCCGATGAAAAGATACTGAAGGTCGGTGCGGCAGTCAACGACGATGTCCGCGGTCTGGAGAAGCATCACGATTTCACTCCGAAGTCTTTCGTCGACCTTCAGAAAATAGTCTGGGAATATGGCATCAAGGACAAGAGTGTCAAGAAGATGGCAGCTATCATCCTGGGAATAAGGATATCCAAGACCCAGCAGCTTTCCAACTGGGAAGCCGAGAAACTCTCCGAAGCGCAGCAGTCTTACGCGGCTACCGATGCCTGGGTCTGCCGGGAGATGTACCTCAAGCTGCTTTCGTCCGAGAAGAATCCCCTGACTCCGGAACAGATGCTTCCAAACCCTCCGAAAAACGTGACTGATGACAAAGATAATCCTGAAAAGAGGCAGGGATGAATCCCTGCGCAGATTCCATCCGTGGGTGTTCTCCGGCGCGATTTCGCAGATAGTCGGGGAACCTGCCGAAGGTGACATCGTGGGTGTGTTCTCCCAGGAAGGCGAGTTCCTGGCATACGGACACTACCAGGTCGGCTCCATCGCCGTGCGTATCCTCAGTTTCTCCGGCGAGGACGTTCTCGGTCCTGACTTTTGGGTGAATATGGTATCGCGCGCGCTCAACGTTCGCGTATCTGCAGGACTCGCCGGGGGGAACGGATCGACCAACTGCTACCGCCTCGTCCACGGAGAAGGCGACGGCCTGCCAGGCCTTATCATCGACTATTACGACGGGGTTTGCGTGCTTCAGGCCCATTCGGTGGGTATGTTCAGGGCAAAGGGCGCTATCTGCGATGCTCTGAAGAAGGTATATGGGGATTCCCTGAAGGCAGTATATGACAAGAGTTCCGGAACTGCACCTTTCAAGGCCGGACTGGAACTGGTGGACGGCTATCTGTACAAGGCTCCCGGATTCTCGGATGACGAACAGGTGGTGCTGGAGAATTCCAACAAGTTCTATGTCAACTGGACCGAAGGCCAGAAGACAGGTTTCTTCCTCGACCAGAGGGATAACCGTGCCCTTGTGGGCAAGTATTCCTCCGGGAGGAATGTCCTTAATCTTTTCTGCTATACCGGAGGCTTCTCCGTGTATGCCCTGGCAGCAGGTGCGGTCCACTGCGACTCGGTGGACAGCTCAAAGAAGGCAATAGAGATGGTGGAAAGGAACATAGCCCTGAACGGCTTCGACCCTTTCCTCCATACCGGCTACTGTACGGATGCGATTGATTTCCTCCGTGTTGTTCCGGAAGACAAATACGACCTTATAATCGTTGATCCACCGGCATTTGCCAAGCACAGGGGAGTCCTTAACAACGCCCTGCGGGCTTATCAGAGGCTCAATGCTGCCGCTATTTCCAAAGTGGCGCCGGGAGGTCTTGTATTCACATTCAGCTGCTCGCAGGTTGTTGACAAGGAGGCTTTCGCATTGGCAGTATTCTCCGCCGCGGCCCAGACAGGCCGTTCCGTCCGTATCCTCGACCGCCTCAACCAGCCTGCCGACCACGGCGTAAACATCTACCACCCCGAAGGCGAATACCTCAAAGGACTGCTACTGTACGTTGAGTAAGAAAATAAAAAAGGCTGACTTTCCAGAAGTCAGCCTTTTTCCGAGGTGCCTAGCGGAATCGAACCGCTGTAGCAGGTTTTGCAGACCTGTGCCTAACCGCTCGGCCAAAGCACCAATATTTGCGGATTGCAAAGATAGTGTTTTTTCTTTTATCCGCAAATTATTTGGCAGAAATGCCCGCAGGCATCATTTCTTGAACAGGGAAGCGACCCAGAGAATGATGATGGCACCGATGCAGGAGGTGAAAATCTGGCCATACCATTTGCCGAGCCAGGCCCAGTTGGCACCGAGAAGGCCGAGAAGCCAGCCACCGAGGATACCGCCGAGGATACCGAGGATGATGTTGATCAACAGACCGAATCCGCCGCCGCGCATACACTTGCCTGCAAGCCATCCGGCGATTGCTCCGATAAGGAGGAAGATGATGAAACCTTGTAGTGTCATAAGCTAATAGATTTAAAAGGTTGAACTTTCACGAAATATAATGAAATTTCAGTAAATTTGTAATCCACACGCTGAAAAATGACCTTATCCTTCAAGGATGAACCTTAAGTCTTCGGTAGCGGCGGTCCTTACCGCCTTTTGCATCTCCATAGTTTCCTCCTCCGCCCAGGAGGAACCGCTCAGGTTCGCCCTGCTCACGGACCTTCATTATTCACAGGGTGGAAAGTCCGTGGAGGACATCCGGCGTTGCATCCGTGACGTGAACGCACTTGACGGCCTGGATTTCGTCCTCATAGGAGGAGACCTCACGGATTTCGGAAC
>ONPI01000081.1 GCA_900319685.1 uncultured Bacteroidales bacterium | reverse complement strand
CAAGGAGAGTTCATAGGAGCCGCTGTAGTCTTCCAAAGTTGTCCGGGAATAAGGCTTCCCGTTCTTGGTCATCAAGGTCTTGACATCGGTCACCAGACCTGCAACGGCCACCTTCATCTTCTTTTTCTTCTTTTCGCAATCCACGACCAGTTCGTTCAGTGCGGTGAGTTCGCAGGTCGTCAGGTTTTCCATTTCGAAGGAGTACTTGTCGAGAGGATGCGAAGAAATGTACATCCCCACGAATTCCTTCTCCTTCTGCAGGAAGGTGAGAGGATCCGTTTCCCCGACCGGCTCGGGCATCTCCGGCCGGACCGGTTTCAGCTCCTCTACCTCCCCGAACAGGGATGCGGCCGAATTGGAGCTGTCCTGGCTGTAGAGTGTGGCATAGCGGGCCAGTTCGTCTATGAACATATTCCCGTTCTTGCAGAGAAGGAAGAACTGCGCCCTGCTGCAGCCGAAGGAGTCGAATGCTCCCGAGTATGCCAGGCACTCCAGAGCCTTCCTGTTGATGACTCCGTCCATCCGCTCCACGAAGTCGAAAACGTCCTTGTAAGGGCCGTTCTCCTCCCTGTTCGAGATGATCATCTCGGCGACATTGGAGCCGAATCCACGGATTCCCTTCAGTCCGAAACGGATGTTTCCCTCCTTGTTGACGGTGAAGTGGGAATACGATTCATTGACATCCGGATTGAGCACCTGGATCTTGTGCGCCTTGCAGTCGCTCAGGATCTTCTTGATTTCCGGCATGTTGTCCAGGTTGCAGGACAGGTTGGCCGCAAAGAATTCGGCCGGATAATGGCATTTCAGCCAGCCGGTCTGGTACGACACCCAGGCATAGCAAGTCGCATGGGACTTGTTGAAGGCGTACTGGGCGAACTTTTCCCAGTCCTTCCAGATCTTGTCCAGGGTCTTTTCCGGGTGGCCGTTGGCAAGACCTCCGGCCATGAACTTGTCCTTCAGCTCATTCAGGATGGCGATCTGTTTCTTGCCCATCGCCTTGCGGAGCTTGTCAGCCTCGCCCTTCGTGAACCCTGCCAGCTTCTGGGACAGAAGCATCACCTGCTCCTGATAGACCGTGACTCCGTACGTATCCTTCAGATATTCCTCCATGTCCGGAAGGTCGTATTCGATAGGCTTGAGCCCCAGTTTCCTGTCCACGAAGTCAGGGATATAATCCATCGGGCCCGGACGGTACAGGGCGTTCATTGCGATGAGGTCCTCGAACCGCTCAGGATGCAGCCGCTGAAGCCATTGCTTCATTCCCGGAGATTCAAACTGGAACACACTGTCGGTGTCTCCACGGCTGTATAGCCCGTAGGTCTGCTGGTCGTCGATAGGTATGGCTTCTATGTCGATGTCGATCCCGTGGCGGAGCTTGATATTGTCCAGGCAGGCGTGGATGATGGAAAGGGTGTTCAGGCCCAGGAAGTCCATCTTCAGCATTCCGACATCCTCGATGTAGTGCCCGTCGTACTGCGAGGTCCAGACATATTCCTTGGTGTCCTTGTCCTGCGAGAGGCAGATAGGGATATGCTCGGTCAGGTTGCTGCGGCCGATGATGGTCGCGCAGGCGTGCATTCCGACCTGGCGGATGCAGCCTTCCATGGCCTGGGCGTACTTAAGGACTTCCTTCACCTGGTCCGTACCGTTCTCCAGCTCGTTCTTCAGTTCCGGAACCAGGCGGTAGCAGTTCTTGAGGGTGATCTTGACATCGGTCTCCTCCATTCCGCTCTGGAACCACTTCTTGACGCCCCCTTCCACTTCCTTCTCGGTGGCCTTGAAGCCGCTCTTCAGCTCATCCAGTTTTGGATTGTATGGATATTCCTTCCATACCTTTTCCCTGAGCCTGTCCGGGACAAGGGCGGAGAGCCGGTTGGATTCGTCCAGAGGAAGGTCATGGATTCGGGCGACATCCTTGATGGCGCCCTTCGCCAGCATTGTTCCGAAAGTTATGACCCTGGAGACATGGTCCTTGCCATAGGTGTCTTCGACATACTTATGGGCGAGACCGAGGTCTTCGAAATCCACGTCGATATCAGGCATCGATATACGGTCAGGATTGAGGAAACGCTCGAACAGGAGTTGGTAGCGGATCGGGTCCAGGTTGGTGATTCCGAGACAGTAGGCTACTACCGAACCGGCGGCGGAGCCACGCCCCGGCCCGACCAGGCTTCCTTCCTTCCTGCAGGCGGCTATATAGTCCTGGACGATGAGGAAGTAGTCCGGGAAACCCATCCTGCAGATTGTCTTTAGTTCGAACTCGATCCTTTCCTTCTGCTCTTCTGTCAAGGTGTCCCCGTAGCGCCTCCTGGCACCCTCGTAGGTGAGGTGGCAGAGGTATGCCACCGACTTGCAGAATTCATCGCCGCGGTAATTACCCTTCTTGTCGTTGCGGCCTTCTTCGATTATGTCCGAATACTTAGCGAGCTGGTTGTCGATGTCGGCAAGGAAGCTCTTGTCTATCTGGAACTTAGGCAGGACGTAGTCCTGGTCGATCTTATAATCCTCGATCTTCGCCGCTACCTCGAGGGTGTTGGATAGTACCTCCGGATGGTCCGGGAAGAGCGCAGCCATTTCCTCTTCGCTCTTGAGATATTCCTGCTGCGTGTAATGGAGCCTGTCGGTTTCGAATATCTTCTTGCCCGTGTTCAGGCAGATGAGGTGGTCGTGCACCGGGCCGTCCTCCTTGTTGACGAAGTGCACGTCGTTGGTGGCAACCACCTTCACACCCATCTCCCCGGCGAGCCGGAATATTTCCTCGTTGCTCCTCTTCTGTGCCTCATAGACATCCTGCGACAGGCCGGGAACCTGGGTCTTGTGGAGCATCACTTCGAGGTAATAATCCTCCCCGAAGAGGTTCTTGTGCCATTTGATCGCCTCCCTGGCAGCCCCCAGGTCACCGGCCAGGATATCCTTCGGAATCTCTCCCGCAAGGCAGGCGGAACAGCATACCAGGCCTTCATGGTACTTTTCCAGTATCTCGTGGCTGACCCTCGGCTTGTAGTAGAAGCCCTCGATGAAGCCTGTCGAAACGATCTTCATCAGGTTCCTGTAGCCATCGAAGTTCTTGGCCAGCAGGATAAGGTGGTAGTACTTGTCGTGCTTCGTGTCCTTGATCTTGTGGTCGTAATGGCGGGTGACATACACTTCGCAGCCGATGATCGGCTTCACGGTACTGTGCTTACCGGCATACTTGAAAAACTCCTTCACGCCGTACATATTGCCGTGGTCGGTGATGGCCAGGGCCGGCATACCCATTTCCTCAGCCCGGTTGAACAAGGTTTCGATCGACGAAAAGCCGTCAAGTATGGAATATTGTGTATGGACGTGCAGATGTACGAAAGCCATGACAGGAGGTTGTTCTTTTCTACAAATATACCCAAAAAGGCAGTGCTCTCAAAGGGAAAGTTATCAACAAACAGTAATTTTTATGTATATTCGTGAGAGTCAACACTGAACTGATATGAAGCACCTGACAACCCTCCTGAGCGCCGCCATATCCATTGCGACCCTCCTTCCATCCAATGCCCAGAATATTATTTCCCTCGATGGCAAGTGGGACCTTGAATATTGGGAGCAGAAAGACACAGCTGTCACGGATCCCGCGAAGGTGGCCGGACTGCCTGAGGCAAAGGTTTCCGCAACCGTTCCCGGCAACGTGGAACTCGACTTGATGGCAGCCGGGCTCGTGAAGGATCCCGAAATCGGCAACAACATATACGAGCTCCGCAAGTGGGAGGGATACCAGTGGATGTACAGCCGCCACTTCGATGTTCCGGCGCTGAAGGACGGCCAGAGGCTGGTGCTGGACTTCGAAGGAATAGACTGCATCGCGGACGTCTGGCTAAATGGCAAGCACCTTGGCCACACCGACAACGCCATGATCTCGCATTGTTTCGACATAACGGGCAAGGCGCGGACAGGTGACAACCTGGTGCAGGTGATAATCAGTTCCGCAGTCCAGGAAGCCCAGAAGCATATGATAGGGATAGCCAGTTTCCGCCATTACACCGAGTCGGTGTGGATCCGGAAGCCGCGTCACTGCTACGGATGGGACATTATGCCGAGACTCGTGAGCGCCGGCCTCTGGAGGAGCGTCAACCTGGTCGTGAAGGATCCGGTAAGCCTGACGGACGTGCATTGGATGACGGTAGATACCGATCCGGCAACCGGCCACGCCGAGATATTCGTGGACCTTCAGGCGAAATATCCGGTTACGATGGTGGACAAGATCACGGTGGACATATCCCTGTCCAAGGACGGGAAAGAAGTCTATCACAACCGGAGGCTACTTCCAACCTTCGCCTGGAGGACCGAGTTCTCCATCGAAGGAGCCGAGCTCTGGTGGCCAAAGGGATATGGCGACCCTGCCCTCTACGATGGCACCGTTACCCTTCTGGATGACAGCGGCAAAGTGCTCGCCAAGGACACCAGGAAGGTGGGACTCAGGACGGTGCGCCTGGAGATGACCGACATCAACAGGGACACCTCCGGAAGGTTCTGCTTCTATGTCAACGGCGAGAAGATATTCGCGCGCGGAACGAACTGGGTGCCGCTCGACGGCTTCCATAGCCGCGACTGGAAATGGGTGGACAGCACCATCGATATGGTGGTGGACCTCAACTGCAATATGATACGCTGCTGGGGCGGCAATGTCTATGAAGACGAGCCGTTCTACGACAGGTGCGACCGGGAGGGCATAATGATATGGCAAGACTTCTCGATGGCCGGCATCATATACCCGCAGAGCGAAGAATTCACTTCGAAGATCAGGGACGAGATTACCCAGGTGGTGCTGAAATTCCGCAGCCATCCGAGCATCGCCCTCTGGTCCGGCAACAACGAGAATGACAACTCCCTCCTGTGGATGCTCCCGAAGTTCCGCGTGGACCCGAACCGGGACGTCATCAGCCGCAAGGTAATCCCTGAAATCCTTTATGAATATGACCCTACGCGTCCTTACCTTCCGAGTTCGCCATATTTCAGCGAGGAGGCCTACAAGGCCGGATGCC
This sequence comes from uncultured Bacteroidales bacterium, assembly GCA_900319685.1. Lineage (GTDB taxonomy): Bacteria > Bacteroidota > Bacteroidia > Bacteroidales > UBA932 > Cryptobacteroides. The sequence goes on along the minus strand of ONPI01000081.1, from coordinate 5,439 downwards.
AGAAGGAGGATATTCCTGAGAACCATCTCTGGGGCCCTCGCGGGTATTACAAGGATCCGTATTACAAGGATGCCAGGACCATATTCGTAAGTGAGATAGGGTATCACGGATGTCCGAACAAGGAGTCCATCGACAAGATGTTCACCAAAGATTGCCGCTACCCTTGGAAAGAGGATGGGGACTGGAACGAGGAATGGCTGACCAAGTCCGTCAGGCCGCTTCCTTACTTCATCGAGTTCGTGGGAAGGAATGATCTGATGACCAACCAGATACGCCTGCTTTTCGGGTTCCGGCCGAAGACACTGGAGGATTTCATCGGGGCTTCCCAGAGCACGCAGGCGGAGGCTATGAAGTATTTCGTGGAGAAGTTCCGCGGGGACAAGTTCCTGCGCACGGGCATCCTGTGGTGGAACGTGCGTGACGGATGGCCGATCGTTTCCGATGCGATCGTGGACTATTACAACTCCAAGAAGCTGGCCTACAAGTACATCTGGAACGCCCAGCGGAACGTCTGCGTCCTGATCAACGACCCGGAAGGTGCGGGCCTCCCTCTCAAAGCCGTAAACGACTCGCGCTCAGACGCTTCCGGCAAGGTCAAGGTCACCGACATCGGTTCCGGGAAGGTGGTTTTCAAGGGCAAGTTCAAGGTCCCGGCCAACGGCCGCGTCACCATAGCCAAACTTCCTGTCCCTGCCGGCCAGGGCCTCCTTCTGATCGAATATGAGACCGCCGACGGCGCCTACCGCAACCACTACCTCTACGGCGAACCACCGTTCGACTATCCTACCTACCGCAACTGGATCGAAAAGGCCGGAATATGACAATTAGTCAGAATGGAGCGGTTGGCCAGCTATTTGGATTGGAATTATTTATAATATAAACCCGATAAATTCTAAATCATGAAAGGAGATTCATTATTCGCATTGATCGCCGGAGCGGCCGCAGGCTTGACTCTTGGTTTACTGTTTGCGCCTGAAAAGGGCGAAGATACACGCCGCAAGGTAAAGAGCGCCGCCCAGCACGGCTGGGACGAGTTCTCCGAGGCTGCAAGTGAAGGCTGGGACAACGCCAAGGAAACTTTCGACGACTTGAAGGAGTCCGCAGAGGACGCCACTTCCAGGCTCAGGGCCCGCGCCCGTCTTGCCAGAAGGGACCTCAAGGACCTGAAGAGCACTCTGCAGGAGCAGACCGCCGACTTTACCGAGGAAGCCCGCGCCAGGATCGTAGAGAAGCTTGACAAGCTCGAGAAGGCTCTCAGGAACGATATCGCCGAGGCCGGAACTCCGGAGGAACAGGTACAGGAAGAGGCTTAGTTATGGTCAGTTTTACAAGACCGGTCCAGGATCTTGGGAAGGAAGCCTCCGACTATATCGACCTTCGCATAGATGACCTCAAGCTCAGGACGGCCAAGGGGCTTTCGATGACCTTGAGCAAGCTGGTCTATGTCCTCCTGGTCCTCTTCGTAGTATCCATAATACTCATCGCCATAGCCATTGGTGGTGTGATGTGGATAGGAGAAGCGATCGGAAGCTATGCCGGCGGAGCCGCGATCGTCGCAGGAGTATTCCTGCTTGTGCTCGGAGTGCTTCTGTTGCTCAGGAAGAGGCTGTTCAGGGACTCTTTCGTCCCGCTGTTCATTAATATGTTCTTTGATGATGATAAATGATCAAAGCTATGAAGTACAGTGAGATAAAGACGATGGAGGAGCTGGAGAAGGCTCAGGAAAGCATCCGCAAGCGTATCGGCAGAAAAGGAGAAGCCGTACGGGATTCCCTGTTCGAAGTGAAGGATTCCTTCACTCCCGTAAACCTCGTGGCGACCGGACTCAAGTCAGTCTCGACGGTCGTCCCGTTCGACAGGATGCTGCTCTCGGTAGTGTCCTTCCTCAAGCGGAGTTTGTCAAAATAACCTTTCCGATGAATATGTCCAGAGAAAGAGTTGAGGCCGTCCGGGCAATGATGCGCTCGAAGGGCTGGGATGCGGTGGTCCTTACTGGCAACGATCCCCACAACAGCGAATATTCAGCCCCGAGATGGCTGCAGGCAGGATGGGTGTCCGGCTTTTCCGGTGAAGGTGACCTTGTGGTCACGGACGACCACGCCGGCATCTGGACCGATACCAGGTATTTCATCCAGGCCTCCCGGCAGCTTCCGGGCACCGGAGTCGAACTGCACAAGACCAGGGTCCCAGGCCAGGTGCTTATTCCTGAATGGCTGGCGGCGCATTTCGCTGATTATGACAGCGTCATCGTTGCCGTGGACGGCCTTGGGATGAATGCAGCAACCGTACTGGACATCAAGAAGGCGATGGGCGATAAGGCCATAATCGTAGATGCTCCGAATATGCTGGACCCGGTCTGGGAAGGCCGGCCTCCGGTACCGCAAACCCCTGTTATCACCCTTGGAGCGGAGACCGTGGGTTGGTCCAGGACCCAGAAGCTCACGTGGATACGGAAGTGGCTTCAGGACAACGGCAGCGATGCCATCCTGATTACCGCCCTTGACGAGATTGCCTGGATGTTGAATGTGCGAGGACAGGACGTGGAATACAATCCGGTCGTGATGTCCTATCTCCTTGTTACCAGGGACGATGCTCATGAGACGGAGGACAGTTTCTATGAACTGACTTCCGACGGAGTGAACATCCAGGATTATTCGGACATCGGAGTGGCTCTTTCCGGAATAGTGGACGGAGAATACATCAGCAGGCTTTTCGTGGACACTTCGACCCTGAATTACAATCTCTACAACATCCTGAAGGAGAATATTCCTTCATCCAACCTCACCTCCGGCAAGTCTCCGGTGGCTCTGAGGAAGGCGGTGAAGAACAATGTGGAGATAGCCGGGATGCGGGAAGCCCATCTGGAAGACGGACTTGCCATGGAACGGTTCTTCTTCTGGCTGGAAAGGATGGTCGAGGCAGGAGAGCCTGTGAATGAATATGAAGCGGCTCTGCAGCTGCATTCTTTCCGTTCAGGGATAGAGGGCTTCAGGGGAGAGAGTTTCGAGACGATCTCAGCATATGGACCGAACGCCGCCCTGCCGCATTACGTAACTCCGGAAAGCGGTTCCGCCGAACTCGACGCCAGGGGACTTTACCTTTGCGACTCCGGCGGGCAGTACCTTTTCGGCACGACGGACATTACCCGTACCATACCGCTCGGGCCTTGCACCCAACTTGAAAAGGAGGATTACACCCTCGTCCTGAAAGGCCATATAGACCTCGCCAAGGCTGTCTTCCCGAGTGGAACGGCAGGTTGCCAGATCGATGCCCTTGCCCGTGAACCTCTCTGGGCCTCCAAACGCAATTTCGGCCACGGGACCGGCCACGGGGTGGGATTCTACCTCAATGTCCACGAAGGTCCGCAGGATATCCGCCAGAACTTCAACCGCCAGCCTCTGGTTCCCGGAATGATAACTTCCAATGAGCCGGGAATATACCGGGAGGGCAAGTACGGCATCCGCCACGAGAACCTGGTCCTTTGCGTCGATGACGGCAGGAACGATTTCGGCCAGTGGTGCCGGTTCGAGACCCTTACGCTATGCCATCTGGACACCTCCATCGTAATCAAGGAACTCCTGGATGCTTCCGAGATAGATTGGCTGAATGCGTACAATGCCAAGGTGTTCCAAACCCTGTCGCCTCGACTGCCGTCTGAAATCGCGCAGTGGCTCAGGAACAAGACACTGCCGATCTGATCTGCCCTTTGGCAGGATGATGACTTGCACCGGAAGAGCGCTTGCTGCTTTGCAGCCCTGTACGGGTAAATGCGTCTCTTCCGGTGCAAGTCATAAGCAAGCCATTATATAAAAAAACAGTATCTTTGCATTGGATCCAGGATAAGGGAACCCGGTGCGAATCCGGGACTGTGCCCGCAGCTGTAAGGTCTGAAATAAGTGCAGCATTCAGAAGCCATTGCCAGGCGTGAGCCGGTGAGAAGGCGCTGCACTGGGACCAAGCCAGAAGACCTCCCTGGATCAAGTCAAACCAAGGATATGCCCGGGGGCAGGCATTCCTGGGATTTGTGAATATGTTCCAGGCAACCTGTTTGCTTACACTATTGCTGTCTGCGTCCCTGCCGGCAGCTCCGCTTGACTTGTACGAGCCTTCCTGCACGTACGAGGTTCAGGTCGATACCCTGAAGGCATCCAAGGTTTCCGACCGGCGCCATGGGCGGGAGAGGTTGGGCACGGGGGCTCCTGTTATCGAGATAAGCAGCTCATCAATAGAACGTTCCGGTGCAAGGGAACTGCACGAGGTGCTGCGTACCCTGCCTGGTCTGAACGTGAAGGATTACGGTGGGATCGGAGGCATGAAGACCGTTTCCGTCCGTGGGCTCGGTGCCAACCACACCTCTGTCTGCGTGGACGGGATGCTGGTGAACGATGCACAGCACGGAAGCATAGACCTTTCCGGATTCGACCTCGACGACACCGGAAATATCCTGGTGGAAACCGTATCCGCCGACGGGATATTCAAACCCGCACGAGCATTTTCTTCCGGCAGCGTCATATCCCTTGCCACAAAAGCCCCCGACCTTGGAGGGAAGACAGCCCGCTTGTCCGCCAGGATGGTGTACGGATCTTTCGGCACCCTGAAACCTACAATTCGCTTCGACGGCAAACTTGCTGACGGATGGGTGGTTACCGCCCGTGGGTCTTACCTCAAGAGCAATGGGAACTATCCTTTCGGATATGATGGCCTGTCCGGGGAGAGGATCAACCTCCGTCGGGAGGGAAGCGATGTCTCTGCATTCAAATCCCTGCTGCGCCTTGAGGGTAATACGCATAAGGGAGGCGTCCTGCGGGCCTCTGCGAGCTATTCCGGTTCCGAGCGCGGGATCCCGGGCCCTGTCATCCTGTATGTCCTGGACCCTACCGAGCGGATATGGAACAAAGACCTGTCTTCCGTCGTAACCTATGAATCTGCAAGGGGTCTGTCGCCGTGGCATTACCGGATCGGAGGATCCTTCCGCAGGACGGGGGACAGATATACGAATACCGATGCGAAATACCAGGAGCCGGTGGATGACCGTTATCTCCTGCAGTCCCTGTCCGCCTCCGGCATACTTGAACGGACTTTCCCGGCAGGCGCCGGCAGGTCGCTCAACCTGGCATTCTCCCAGGATTTCTCGGAAGAATCTCTCGAAGCGAGCACAATGATTTGTCCGGATCCCATACGGTTCGGCTCTTTCTCCGCCTTGGCGTTGCAGTATAGCGGGGAACGCCTGAGGGCAACCGCAAGCCTGGCGGTGACATACGTACACGAGTCGGCGACAAGGAAGGATGCAGGTCTGGAGACAGCTCCTGACAGGAGCCGGCTCGGTCCTTCGTTTAGCCTTTCATACGAACTCGTTCCGGGAATGCATGTCCGGGCCTTCGTGAAGGACGGTTTCCGCGTCCCGACATTCAATGACTTGTATTACGACAGGGTAGGCAG
>ONPI01000190.1 GCA_900319685.1 uncultured Bacteroidales bacterium | reverse complement strand
GTTCATCCGGAATCCGTAATCCACTCGATGGTCGAATTCGAAGACGGGGCGGTGATAGCCCAGATGGCCAGCCCGGACATGAGGGAACCTATCCAGTTTGCCATAGGCTTTCCGGAAAGGATGTCCCTGAGCAACAGGAAACTCGATTTCGCAGCCCTCGGCAACCTCTCTTTCCAGGCACCTGACACCGACAAGTTTCCTGCCCTGCAGCTTGCATACGATGCCCTCGGAAAGGGCGGCAACATACCTTGCGCCCTCAACGCAGCCAACGAAGCCGCAGTGGAAGCCTTCCTTCACGACAGGATTCCTTTCTACGGAATCTCCGACATCGCAGCGGAGTGCATCGCCGAGGCCACGTTCATCAAGGAGCCGTCGCTGGACGACATATTCATGACTGACAAGGAGATACGCGCCCTGGCGCTCAGAAAGATAGAGGCACTCGAAAAGAAAGGATAGGACATGGTGGTACTGATGAAGATCCTGCAAGTCATCCTTGCGCTTTCCATACTCATAATCATCCACGAATTCGGACACTTCCTATTTGCGAAGCTGTTCGGAATACGGGTTGAGAAGTTCTTCCTGTTCTTCGATGTCAACGGCGGCAAACTGTTCAGCACCAAGGGGAAATGGTTCACCAGGATATTCCCGAAAGCCGCCACCTGGCAGACTGAATACGGCATCGGCTGGCTGCCTCTCGGCGGCTACTGCAAGATCAGCGGGATGATCGACGAGAGCATGGACATGGAGTCCATGAAGAAGGAACCGGAGCCTTGGGAGTTCCGGACAAAGCCGGCCTGGCAGCGGCTGCTGGTGATGTGCGGCGGCGTGCTGTTCAACTTCATATTCGCAATAATCGCCTATATTTCAATCCTTTCCATCTGGGGCAGCGGGTACATCGAGAATGAAGGCAACGCCATCTACACCGACGAACTCGGCACCGAGATGGGATTCCGAAACGGAGACCGCATCCTCAGGATGGACGACTACATCCCGGAGAACTTCGGGATGCTGCAGGCCGACCTGGCAAGGAGAGGGATCGAGAAGGTGACCGTACTGCGTGACGGAGATACCCTGGACATCTACATAGACCGCTCGCTGATCGGTGACTTCATGAACGATCCGAACGTCTTCGACCTCGCAGTGCCTTTCGTCATCGACTCGGTGATGAAAAGCTCTCCAAACTATGACTGCGGCCTGGCTTCCGGCGACCGGATAACAGCTCTCGACAGCATTTCCACCCCGTTCGTCCAGGATTCCAGGAAATATCTGGCCACCGTCAAGGGCGGTACGGTCATGGCTACGGTCATCCGAGGCTCCGACAGTCTCAGCATTCCGATGGTTGTCGATACGGCCGGAAGACTCGGGACGATACGGCCGGAAGACTCGGGATCTACATGAAGGTCCCCGGCATCAAGACCAAGGAATATTCCGTCGCAAGTGCCATCCCGGCAGGCTTCAAGCTGACTTTCGATACGATCGGCGGCTACCTTCGGGACCTCAAGCTTGTAGCCACCCCGAAGACGAAAGCCTACGAGTCGGTCGGAAGCTTCATAGCCATAGGCCAGGTATTCCCGTCCACCTGGGACTGGTACAGGTTCATGAACATCCTCGCCCTGCTGTCCATAATGCTCGGAGTTATGAACCTCCTCCCTATTCCGGCGCTTGACGGAGGCCATATCGTCTTCTGCCTCTATGAGATGATCACGGGCAGGAAGCCGAGCGACAAGTTCCTGGAGGTGGCACAGATTATCGGGATGCTCCTCCTCTTCCTGCTGATGTTCCTTGCATTCGGAAACGACATCCGCAGGCTGATCCATTGATAATAAATATTCCTAGAATATGAAAAGAAGGGATTTCATAAAGGGCACCGCGATACTGGTTGCAGCGGCAGGTGCCTCGAACGCATTGAAGGCAGCCGATAAGTTGCAGGAAAGCCCCGGACAACCGGATGTCAAAGAGAAACCGGGAGAGACCTGCTCGAAGCTGATCGTATCGGACCCTATGCTCCAGAACTACGCCGAGACCTCGATGGGCGTGGCTTTCGGGGTCAGTTCCCTGGCCAACGGATATGTCCTCGTCGGGGAGCAGCCTGACCTGAGCGACGCCGTCAAGGTGAAGAGCGGAGGATTCAGGATGACTGAAATCAACGACAAGGTCATCCAGGTGCGCCTTACAGGACTTAAACCCGCCACAAAATACTATTATCGGGTCGGAGCAGACAGCATTAACTACATAGCCGGGAACAAGATCAAGATTACAGGCAATGAGGAGGATCCGAGGATCCACAGCTTCACTACGGCCGGCAAGGAAGCCAGGGCTCATTTCTGCGTAATCAACGACACCCACGTCCGATGGGACGCCATCGAGAGGGCCTGGGACAAGATAGCAGCGCTCTCGCCATCCTGCGTGATCTGGAACGGGGACGCATCCAATATCGAAGAGACCATCGACAGGCAGATAAGGATATTCATAAAGCCGGAGATCGACAGGAAAGATTACGCTTCCGACTTGCCGTACCTGTTCTGTCCGGGCAACCACGACGACAGAGGGATGGCGAACCGCCACCTGGAAAACGTATGGATGTTCCGCCAGCCGGAAGAGAGGTCTTCCAGGGACTGGGACCTCGGACGCAACTTCGCAGTGAGGATGGGAGACATCGCGATAATCGGCCTGGATACGGCGGAGGACAAGCTGGACACCAATCCCCGGTACGCTTTCCTGTTCAAGAGCGAGCCTTACCGTGAGGCCCAGGTTGCCTGGCTGGAGGACGCCCTGAAGCGCAAGGAGATCGCTTCGGCACCATTCCTGGTGGCATTCTGCCATATTCCTCTGTTCGATGACGATCCTACCCACAATCCGGGCGACATAGCGCCTGCCGACACCGACCCTCGGTACAAGCATACCTTCGCGCTTTGGCAGAGGACCTGCGCGAAGCTCTGGGGGCCTGCCCTGCAGAAGGCCGGATGCCAGTTGCTAATCACGGCCCACCAGCACAAATACCGCTACGATGCTCCTACGGCGGACCGCTGCTGGGGCCAGATAGTCGGCGGCGGCCCTGAGCTCAAGGAAGAGGTCTACCCTACCGTCATCGAAGGCGAAGTCGTCGGCCGCACTCTCAAAGTCACCGTCCACAACCTCCTCACCGGCCAAGTCCAGGACACCTTCACCTTCAAGCCAAGGAAGAAAGGGAGAAGGTAGTAGGCGCCTATCACTAACTGAAATTCGTCGAATTCCACACTGAAGTAATTAGGAGGGAAACAATATGGTCAAGTTAAAAGCAATCATTGAAAGGGCTTCAGACGGAAATTATGCAGTTTACTGTAAAGACCAGATCTTTACCGGAGCCGGATCCTCCATAGAGGAAGCCAAGAAAGATATGATGACCCAGATGGCCTTCTATAAGGACACCGCTTTGAAAGAGGGCTTCAAGTATCCCTCCTTTCTGGACGAAATGTTCGAGATTGAATACACAATTGCGGGCATATCTCCACGGCACTAAACCCCGCAAAACGCAGGCGGACCGCATCAGATCCGGATTCAGCACCTTGTACCACGATCTCGGCAGCGCTTTGGTGTGATAGCTGGCCGAAGTGCGGCAATCAATGCGGGTAGCGGTCCACTGCCGGGACCGCTACTTTCAATATAGGTCTTTTTTTGGGGGGGGGGAGGGGGCCAAACTGCAGTTTCCAATGATGTCACCCTCACTTGGGTTCCTTTTCTAGAATAATAATCGATTACTGCCCCTTATCATGGATTAATAACCCCAACCAAGGATCGGTATCGATAATAGCATTATAAAAGATAGTTAAAACACCATTAATGAGTTAGATTACGTTGCAT
>ONPI01000188.1 GCA_900319685.1 uncultured Bacteroidales bacterium | reverse complement strand
GAGTCTTCTGGCCAGCGGCCTACGGGCCATGACCATCAGTCTCGACGGACTCGGAGATGTCCACGACTGGATGAGAGGGCGCCCCGGTTCGTTTGAGAAAGCGTCCCGGGCCATCAAGATGGTGATTGATTCCGGGGAAATCGAGTTCGACGTGGTGACCTGTGTCTGGAGACTGTTCACGATATTCCCGGCTGGCAGGGCGGCAGACGACCCGGAACTGCAACTCTCCGGCGATGAACTCCGCAGCCTGATGGAATTCATCAAAGTTACCCGCAAGGAAGGAAGGATCAAGGCCTCGTTCGCCTGCGAAGGCTTCCTAGGCAATTACGAAGGAGATGTAAGGGACCATTTCTTCATGTGCAACGCGGGGATCACCGTTGGCTCTGTCCTCGCCGACGGTTCAATTTCAGCATGTCCCAGCATCCGAGCGGATTATTCTCAGGGGAATATCTACGAAGACGATTTCCTGGATGTATGGAACCAAAAATTCCAACCGTTCCGTGACCGCGAATGGATGAAGAAGGATATGTGCGGCGACTGCCGCTACTGGAAATACTGCCGGGGGAACGGGATGCATCTCCGGGATTCCGACGGGAATCTCATACAATGTTTGGCAACAAAAATGAAAACGATATGAAAAACGGATTGAACAAGCTTTGGAAAGCTTTTGCAGCCAGCATCCTGGGACTGCTGGGTTTCGCATCCTGCGAGAGTGTTACTGAGGGTATAGAAATGTACGGTCAGCCACACGCCGATTTCAAGGCGCTCGGAACAGTCAGTGATGAAACCGGAAAACCTGTCGAAGGAATCAGGGTCGCGATCCGCCAGCACAGGCACTATGACAACACCCCTGACGTGATCTTCGGCCAGAATGACTGGTATGAGAATGACACCCTGTACACCGACAGCAATGGCGCTTACGAACTATCCAAGACCATTTTCGACTTCGACAAGCCGAAAGACGTCAGGATCGTGTTCGAGGACATCGATGGGGCTGAAAACGGCGGCGAGTTCGAGTCCGCTGAAGCCACTCCTGAGATCAAGCGGACCAAGAAGGGCGACAAGAGCTGGTACGGTGGGGCATTTGAAGTCCAGGCGGACGTCACTCTGAAAAAGAAGTAGCCTACCACTTGGGGACTGCCAGCTATATTCCTATCAAATAATGATTATTACATCCTGGCCTTGTTGTCAGCACCGGCACCCGTTCCGCGGTACTTGCTCTGTGCCCTGTTGAAGTTGTATCTGATGGAGAACTTGACCTTCTGGGTATCCATAAGGTTCGTCTGGGAGATGGTGTGGCTTCCGAAGTCTGAATTCACATCAGAATGGGCAGCTCCGGCAAGGTCATGTCCTTCCAGGCGCAAGACCAGGGAACCGTCTTGAAGGAGCAGTTTCTGCACGGCCGCAGTAAGGTCGAAATATACATTCCGCAAATAAAGGTTCTGGGTATATCCCTTGCTCATGGCCATACCACCCAACTCGAACTGCCAGCCTCCCTTCGCGGTGAAAGTATTCAGCAACTGAGCGACCAGGATCGGCTTGCCGTTGAACTTCGTAACCCGGATGCCGGAAGGCTCGCGAGGGTCAGGAGCGTTGATGGTAAGCCACTGAGGCTGGATGCCGAAGGTATAATTGAGCGTCCAGGGACCTACTGTCGGAGTCATGTTCACATAAACCGCCATATACCTGTACGGGGTTTCAATGTTGCGAGGCTTGACCAGCACCACGCCTTCGTCCCCATAAGGAGATGACCAGGTCATGATGGCATCTTCGGTACGGATATAGTTGGCTACTAACGAGACCCACTTCCACACAGACGTCAGGCTTATGTTGTGGGATATCTCCGGCTGCAGGCCTGCATTGCCGCTCTGCCAGATGTACCGGCTGTTGTAACGTATCGCTCCTGAGAGGTTGGCGTAGTTCGGCCTCCTGGTCTTGACGCTGTAATTGAGCATCAGCTGTACCGGACCGAATGCATTCGCATATGATACATTCGGGAACCAGTTGCCGTAGTCGCGGGACAGGTCGTTCGCCGGATTCAATGCATCCTCGTAGGCATAGTGGACATATTCGTACCGTACCCCGGCGCTCATCTGGCCCACCTTAGGGAGATAACAGGCATAGGAAGCGAAACCGGCGGCATTGTCTTCCTTGACAAAAGCTTCGGAAGCCGGAATATCAATGCCGTGGATCGAATAGCTGTCGGTGCGCCGGGAGAAGGTCTCTTCCGTTCCCGCTTGCAGCTGCCCCTTCCATATAGGGTATGACAACACCGCTTTGGCAGCATACATCCTTCCGGCATTCTCAGCCGCACTTTGGATGGAGGCGTCGTGAGTCATGCTGCTGGACTCGTTGGAAACGGACTCGGAACTGTCGTCCGTGCCGTAATAGTCCAGGTTCACGTCTATTCCGAGCTTGTTGCCCACAAGACCGTTATAATAGAGGTTCGCCCCCAGGTTGTACGGAGTCCTTCCGCCCTTCGAATCATCGGATACCGTATGAAGTTTGTCTATCATGCCCCCGTTCTCGAAGACATTGTCGTTCACTACAGTATGTACGTCGTATGTCAGACGCCTGCCCCACTCTACCTTTCCTCCCATGAAATGACTGTCGGAAACCTGCCAGTTCACCCCGGCGTTGCCATAGAGCATGCTGCCGGAATATTCATTGAGAAGGTA
>ONPI01000099.1 GCA_900319685.1 uncultured Bacteroidales bacterium | reverse complement strand
TTTACTTACACCAAACTTAGCGACCAAATCATTTACTGATAATACCAAGGTCGGGTTATCTCTAAACATAGACAATATTGTTGCCTGCCGATGGTTGATTCCACCAATGGAAAGTATGCTGTAAGAACGTTGTTTTTGAGCGATCTTGGTTTCAATATAGTTTCTGAGTTCCTCAAAGGCTAGTTTTAACACGCGAAGGTTATAAACAATAAAATAGCCAATATCATTCCCGTCATGTTCGGCATACTCATAAGCTTTCTCGTATGACGTTTTACTTCTGTAAATAATACGAGAAATAGAAAGATACTCCGTAAGCCAATAACCGCTTTTTAGCATATACCAGTAAAATAAAGCACGTGCGGTCCTGCCATTCCCGTCGACAAAAGGATGATAATAGGCAACTAGGAAATGAATGGTCAAAGCTTTTATTATGGGATGAAGGAAGTACTTTCCACCATTGTTTTCATTCGTATTTGCGAAAGCACACAGTGAATCAATAAAGCCGGGTATTTCACTAAAATCCGGAGGGGTATGAACTACTTCTCCACTAATGCTATCTGCAACTACAACATCATTGTTCATCCTGAAACGACCAGCATCCTCCGAATTATCCAACGTATTTTCAGTCATTATCTCATGAAGTCGCAGGATGATATCAACCGTTAAATCAGCTGTTTTATTCTCTGTAATATATCGTATTGCCGCATAATTATTATGTATCATTTGCTCGGCCCTGTTTCTGGGAGACTGATTTCTCCTCAACATATCTTTCGCAACTTTCCTTGTAGTGGAGGCCCCTTCAATCTGACTCGATGCAATCGCTTCTTCCATAATGGAAGAGGTAAGATACTTTTCCCTTCCTTCTTTCGGAATAATTGAATCCGTCCCCCAAAAGCCACCAAAGTTCATGTCGAAATCGTGACACATTTCCTGCATATGATTAGTCACGGGCACACATATCCTATGACCAGTCCATATAAAGGCATATAAACTCCAACGAGTCAAGCGAACAATAGCCCACAACTCCATCGGAGACACCCCTTCCACTTTACGATACTTGACATCATTCCAATAAAGGTATTTATGGTTAATCTCAGAGACAACTTCCATAATCTGCGGATTATTCATTTTAGCCACAGCAGTATTTAACAATTCGGGAGTTAGGGTAGGGGGAGTCTCTATCATCATTCAGTGTTTTTCTGCAAATATAGTAAAGTTTTATTAAGAAACTAACAAAAGTTTACTATTTTTACCATAAATAAGTCCGGAAAAGATATTATTCACCTTCTATTAATACTCTTCCTCCTTCCAACTCGAAGAGTACCTTCGGTCCCAAAAATGGCCTGAAAAAGCTTGATTTTTGTGATAGTTTAATATCTGAAAACAATACGGCAGGACCCGAAAGTCCTGCCGTTCAACTTGTTTTAAGTGGCTGTATTTCAGTCAGTTAATAGGCTTAGTATTCTTCCTCGTTAAAGAAAAAGTCTTCCTTGGTCGGGTAGTCCGGCCAGATGTCTTCTATCGATTCGTAGATTTCACCGTCTTCTTCAAGCTCGGTCAGGTTCTCTATAACTTCCTCCGGTGCTCCGGAACGGTTTGCATAGTCAATGAGTTCTTCCTTTGATGCCGGCCACGGAGCATCGTCCAGGCTGCTGGCTAGTTCAAGAGTCCAATACATATTGCAGTGCGATTAAATTGTTGATAATCAATCAAATATAATCAAGGAAGCGAAGCTCGCCCCATATTTTGCGCAAAGATATGCAAAAAATCGTGACAATAATCGTTTTTTGCCTAAATTTGCATGCCGCGTTTGTGGCGAACAACAACTATACCAAAAGATGCCTTACGAAAAGATTGAAAAATACGATGATCAAGTCACCCTGGAGATTTCTGCGAGAGTCCGAGAAATCCTGAGGCTTCTGGGCGAGGATCCCGATAGGGAAGGCCTGCTCAAGACACCGGAAAGGGTGGCCAAGTCATTGCAGTTCCTTACGCAGGGGTACGGGCAGGACGGAGGAAAGATCATCCAGTCTGCCATATTCGATGAAAAATATCAGCAGATGGTCCTGGTCAAGGACATCGAGTTGTATTCGATGTGCGAACACCATATGCTCCCGTTCATCGGCAAGTGCCACGTGGCATATATTCCTGACGGCAAGATCACGGGCCTGAGCAAGATAGCCCGCATCGTTGAAACGTATGCCCGCAGGCTCCAGGTCCAGGAAAGGCTTACCGTCCAGATCAGGGATTGCATCGTCGATGCCCTTCATCCGCTCGGCGTCGCAGTGGTAATCGAGGCCATGCACACCTGCATGTCCCTGCGCGGGGTGCAGAAATCCAACGCCATCACCACCACGTCCGCGTTCTCGGGGATATTCCTGAGCTCCTCCCGCACCAGAAACGAATTCCTGAATCTTATCAAATAACTGATATGTCAAAGAAGATAATACTTACCGGCGACCGCCCTACGGGTCGTCTCCACATAGGCCATTATGTCGGGTCTCTCCGTAACAGGGTTGCCATCCAGAATGCCGGCGATTATGAGAAGATGTTTGTCTTCATAGCTGATGCCCAGGCGCTTACGGATAATTTCGACAATCCTGAAAAAGTCCGTCAGAACATCATCGAGGTAGCTTTGGACTATCTCTCCGTCGGACTCGATCCGGACAAGGTGACCTTGTTCATCCAGAGCCAGATACCTGAGCTCACGGAACTTACGTTCTATTATATGAATCTCGTGACCGTGGCCAGGCTCCAGAGGAATCCTACCGTTAAGACTGAGATCCAGATGCGTGGATTCTCCGCCGAAGGTGAGGAGCAGGCGTTCGGAAGCGGGCTCCCTGTCGGGTTCTTCTGCTATCCTATCTCACAGGCCGCGGACATCACCGCGTTCAAGGCGACTGATGTGCCGGTAGGGGAGGACCAGAAACCTATGATAGAGCAGACCGTGGAAATCGTGCGCAGCTTCAACAGGATCTATGGTGAAACCCTCGTCGAACCGAAGGCTGTCCTTCCGTCGAACGAGGCCTGCCTCCGGCTTCCGGGTACTGATGGTAAGGCAAAGATGAGCAAGTCCCTCGGCAACTGCATCTATCTCTCGGAGACCGCCGAAGAGATGCACAAGAAGGTGATGTCGATGTACACGGATCCTCTGCACATCAATGTCAGCGATCCCGGTCATATTGAAGGCAACACCGTATTCACATACCTCGATGCATTCTGCCGGGACGAGCATTTCGGCCTTTTCTGGCCTGAATATGCCAACCTCGATGAACTCAAGGAGCATTACCGCAAAGGCGGACTCGGAGATGTCAAGTGCAAGAAGTTCCTTGAGAAGATCCTGAATGCCGAGCTTGAGCCGGTCAGGGCCCGCAGGAAGGAATTCGAGAAGGATATCCCGGCCGTGTATGAGATCCTGAAGAAGGGATCACTTGCAGCGGAGGAAGTTGCCGCCGCTACTTTGGACGATGTCAAGAAAGCGATGAAGATAGACTACTTCAACGACCTCGACCTCATCCGGGAGCAGGCTGCTCGTTTCAACATGTAAGTTCCAGCGTTACGAATAAAAAAAGAGACTTGGGCGATCAAGTCTCTTTTTTTTTGTCAGTCTGTGGGATGCTCCTACTCTTCCTTCGGTGCTATTGCGCCCCAGACGACAGCGCTGAGTGCGCCGCCTACCAGAGGAGCGACGATGAATATCCAGAGATCCTTGAGAGCCTGTCCGCCAGCGAATACTGCAGGACCGATCGAACGGGCCGGGTTGACTGATGTTCCGGTCAGGTTGATGCAGACAAGGTGGATGAGAACGAGTGAGAGACCGATTGCGAGGCCGGCGAAATTGCCTGCTCCGACTTTGCCGTCGGTGGTTCCGAGAACCACGAGGACGAAGAGGAAGGTGGCCACTACCTCTACGAGGAATGCTCCTCCAGGACCGCCTGCTCCGGCGACACCATTACAGCCGAGACCGGCAGGGTTGGCACCCGGGAAGGCTACGGAAGGTGTCATGACCTTGGCGAAGAGAAGGAGAAGAGCACCGGCTATGAGGGCGCCGATGACCTGACCGATCCAATAGCCGCAGGCATCCTTCCAGCTCATACGTCCGGAGAGCGCTACTCCCAGCGTGATGGCAGGATTGATGTGGCAGCCTGAGATACCACCGATGGCGTATGCCATGGCGATTACGGAGAGACCGAAGGCAGCCGCCGTAGCGAACAAGCCTGCAGTCGTGCCGCAGCCGACGAACATAGCCGTCGCGCAGCCCAGGAATGTCAGAACGAATGTTCCGATGCATTCTGCGATGTACTTTTTCATAATATTGAATAATTAATGATAGGGTTATTTGCCTTATTCCTTCGCTAATTTACGAAATTCTATCGGTTATCCCACGTTTTTTCCTATTTTTACGAAAGAATATAACCGCATAAGCTATATGGATACACACGTTGTGATAATGGCGGGAGGCATCGGCAGCAGGCTGTGGCCTGTAAGCACTCCGCAGAAACCGAAGCAGTTCATAGACCTCCTCGGAATAGGCAAGACCCTCATCCAGATGACAGTTGAAAGGTTCCTTCCTGTGTGCAACAAGGAGAATTTCTGGGTAGTCACTTCTGCAAGCTACGTCGGCATCGTAAAGGAACAGCTGCCGGACATCCCTGCCAGCCATATCCTGGCCGAGCCGGAGCCGCGGAATACTGCCCCATGCATCGCCTACGCCTGCTGGAAGATCCATTCGGTGAATCCGGATGCGAATATAGTGGTCACACCGGCGGACGCCCTGGTGATCAACGTTCAGAAATTTGCCGCTGCCATCCGCAAGGCCCTGAATACAACCGATGGCAGCAACCGGATAGTGACGGTGGGCGTAGCACCTACCAGGCCGGATACCGGATATGGCTATATCTGTGCCGAGGAGAAGAACCCGGATGAGGTGGTGAAAGTCCGGGAATTCAAGGAAAAACCGGACCGGCGGACAGCGAAAGAGTATCTCAAGGCTGGCAATTATTTCTGGAATGCCGGAATATTCATCTGGAATGCTAAGACCATTATCTCGCAGATGAGGGCATACGCTCCCCAGATTGCAGGTATTATGGACCGTATCGCTGCTTCATTCGGGACATGGAAGGAAGATGAAACCCTCAATGAGCTGTTCCCGACCTGCGAGAAGATATCCATCGACTATGCCGTGATGGAGAAATCTCCTGATATCTATGTCATTGCAAGTGATTTGGGTTGGTCTGACCTGGGTAGTTTCAGCTCCATCAAGGAACATATCCCTATGCCTGAAGACGACCCGATCCCTGACGGAGGCGCAGCCCAGGCCCTTGAAGGTGACAACAAGGTGATCGGTCGCGACATAAGGGTCTTCGGATGCGAAGGCTGCATCGTCCATGCTGAAGGTACGAGGACTGTCGTCGTGGCCGGCTTGAAGGATTACATCGTGGCCGTCAAGGGCGAGAATGTGCTGGTATGCCCGCTTGAGGACGAACAGAAGGTCAAGGAATATGGAGCGGATCCGGTTTAAGACGGTCGTAATCTCCGATGTCCATATGGGGGCCCGCTTCTCCAAGGTAGGGGAGGCAGCAAGGTTTCTCAACCGTCTTTCCTGCGAACGACTGATCATGGCCGGAGACATCATCGACGGCTGGCAGCTCAAGCAGATAGATGACAAGTGGACCGTCCAGGAGTCTGCCTTCTTCAGTGTGATAATGAAGATGATGGAGCAGAACCAGACCGAAGTGGTCTATGTCACCGGCAACCATGATGACTTCCTGGACTACATCATTCCCTGCCAGCTCTTCAATATATCCTTGGTGAATGAATACCTGATTGAGGATTTCGGGAAACGCTTTGTGGTTATCCACGGGCATGCTTTCGATAGCATCACCGCCCAGTTCAGGTGGATTTCGAAACTTGGGGACCTGGCATACAACGCCCTCCTGAAGTTCAACAACAGATGGAACAAGTCCCGCGAGCGACTGGGCAAGGAGAAGTATTCCTTCTCGAAGGTCCTCAAGCATTCGGTGAAGAAAGCTGTCAATTACATTTCGGGCTTCGAATCGGACCTCGCCGACTTCGCCAGGGCGAAGAAATGTGACGGAATAATCTGCGGTCATATCCACCATCCCGAGGACAAGATGCTTAAACACGGAATACGGTATCTCAACTGCGGGGACTGGGTGGAGTCGCTAACTGCCCTTGCACAGGACTTTGACGGTAACTGGAAGATTTTGAATTACAAGGACTTGGTTGAAGAATAGCATGCGTTACGTGTTTATCATCCAGGGGGAAGGCAGAGGCCACCTGACCCAGGCGATGACCATGGAGCGCCTGCTCCTGGCTGCCGGACACGAGGTTCCCCTGATGCTCGTAGGGAAGAGTCCAGCCCGCAAGCTCCCCGCTTTTTTCAGCGAAGGCGTCAAGGCCGAAGTGCAGCAGTTTGAGAGCGT
>ONPI01000127.1 GCA_900319685.1 uncultured Bacteroidales bacterium | reverse complement strand
AAAGGGATTCCCGAACAGGTCAGGGATAACGGGGATTCCCGAACAAGCCGGGAATGACGATGTCAAGCCGGGAATGACGGAAAAGCCGGAGATGATTACTCCAGCGGCAGCTTGGGATTCAATGTGTCGAGGATCGTCCGGGCTAGGGATGGGGAAACCAGCTTGGAAAGATCTTCGAACGATGCGGCGGCTATACGGGCGACCGAGC
The DNA here is from genome assembly GCA_900319685.1 of uncultured Bacteroidales bacterium. GTDB lineage: Bacteria > Bacteroidota > Bacteroidia > Bacteroidales > UBA932 > Cryptobacteroides. Next base: position 4,567 of record ONPI01000127.1, on the reverse strand, counting down.
CAAAATGCATCAGCAACCTCTGCTCGGTCTGCTCACCGACACCCTTGATCTCCCTCAGGGCGCTCCTGATCTGAGCCTTGCTCCTCAAATCGCGGTGGAAAGTGATGCCGAAGCGGTGCGCCTCATCCCTAATCTGCATCAAGACCTTGAGAGCATGGGAATTACGGTCCAGGAACAACGGATATGGATCGTCGATCCTGATTACCAGCTCCATCCTCTTTGCCAGTCCGACCAAAGTCAGCCTGTCCAGTATGCCGAGTTCAGCAAGCGCCTGGCGGGCATATTCAAGCTGCCCCTCGCCACCGTCGATAACCACCAGCTGCGGAAGGTCTTCCGGGTTTTCCGCCATCATCCTGGAATACCGGCGGTTGACCACTTCCTTCATCGAAGCGAAGTCGTTGGCACCGATGACGGTCTTGATCTTGAACTTGCGATAGTCCTTCTTCGAAGGCACCCCGTCCCGGAACACAACACAAGAAGCAACCGGATTGGTGCCCTGGATATTGGAATTGTCAAAGCACTCGATGTGCGTTGGCAACTCTTTCATATTCAACGACTTCTTCAAGTCCTCAAGGACCAGGTTCCGATACTCCTCAGGATCGGTCCGCTCCCTTTGCTTGAGGGAGTTGAAGTGATATTCCCGGGCATTCTTTGCACTCAGTTCGAGGAGCGAAAGCTTGTCACCGCGCTGGGGTATCCTGAACTCAACCCCATCCATCTCCACGTCCGGCAGGAAAGGGACAATGACTTCCTTCGCCAACTCTCCGAACTTGGACTCGATTTCGGCTATGAATTCGCTCAGAACCGCGGCCTGATCCTCCTCGATGTTCATCTTGAATCCGAGATTGAGCGACTGGATGACAGCCCCGCCCCTTACGCGGAGGAAGTTGCCAAAAGCCTCAGACCCATCGAAGACCAGCGCAAAAACATCACAGGAAGCATCTGAAGCAGAGGATATTATAGATTTGGAATAATGCTTCCGGAGGGCTTCTGCCTTCTCCTTGAATACCTGGGCGTCTTCGAAACGGAGTTCGGCGGCGGCCTCCTTCATCGCACCCTCATATTCCCGGATTATGTCATTCACACCACCCTTCAGAAGCCGAACGATCTCAGAGACATTCGACTGGTATTCCTCAGTGCTGATGGCTCCGATGCAGCAACCTTTGCAGCGTCCGATATGGAAATCCAGGCAGGGACGGAATTTCTTCCGGAGTATGGCCTCGCCCGTGATCTTAAGCTTGCAAGAGCGCAAAGGATAGTTGTTGCGGAAGAATTCCAGCAGATAGTTGGCATGGGTGACCGAACTGTACGGTCCGAAATAGGTTCCCGTCTTCCGGTCCACCCTGCGGGTCAAGAATACCCTCGGGAACTCTTCGTTGGTAACGACTATCCAGGGATATGTCTTGGAGTCCTTCAGCAGGATGTTGTAATGAGGCTTGTACTGCTTGATGAGGTTGTTCTCCAGAAGCAGGGCGTCAGCCTCCGTATCGACCACGGAGAACTGGGCGTCGGCGATCTTCGAGACCAGGAGCCGGGTCTTGACATTGAGCCTTTCCGGAGGGACGAAATACTGGGCCACCCGCTTGTGGAGGTCCTTTGCCTTACCCACATAAATCACCTTCCCCGAGGCATCGTAATAACGATAGACCCCCGGGGAATGTGGGAACAGGGCTATTTTCTCCCTGACAGAAAGCTCCTTGCCGGACAAAACTACCTCTTGGCTTTGACGTACTTGGCGACCTCTGCCTCAATGTCTGCTCCGCGGAGATCCCTCTTGAGGATTGTTCCGTCAGGACCGATGAGCATGATGTGAGGGATACCCTGGATACCGTAAATGTCGGTAGGGATGCGCTGGGCGTCGATGATCTGCTTCCAGGTGATACCGAGAGCATTGGCGGCAGAGATTGATGCAGTTGCCTTATCCCAGACAGCAACGCTCAGGACGTCGAAATCTTCTCCGTTGTACTTGTTGTAAACCTTCTTGATGTTAGGAATCTCTTCCTTGCAAGGGCCGCACCAGGATGCCCAGAAGTCGACGAGGACATACTTGCCGTTGCCGACATAGTCGGAAAACTTCTGTGCGCCGACCTCGAAGTCGGTGAATTTCTTGCCTTCTCCTGTTTCAATCTGGGCTTTCACAGCCTTCTTCAGTGCCGCAAGACTCTTGTTGTTGGAAACATTCGTGTCAAGCGACTTGATCAGAGTGTCCAGCTCGGCGACCGGAGCATCGAACTGCAGGTTGTCAAGGGCATAGACAGCCACGGCGTTGTCCTTGTTCTCGGCCAATACCTTGCGGCTGAGCTCGCTGACTGCAGCCTGATATTCGTCGTAGATCTTCTCCTTCGCCTCGGCGGTTGCATCCTCTCCAAGGGAATCAAGCTGAGCCTTGGCTGCAGTCTCGAATTCCTTAATGGCACTCTCATACTGGTTGAGCCTTTCCTGGATGGACTTGGCAGGATCCTGCGTGAGCAAGTTGATGGTATGGTTGGCATTGAAGACGAGAGTCATAGGGGTTCCGTCAGGAATGAAGTTGAGCTTCTCCCTGCCGACCCTGATAAGACCGGTCTTGGTAGGATCGACCGGAAGGTCGATGGTGAACTGCTTGTCGATGACGGCTACAGTGGTATCCAGTCCGAGTTCTGGGATAGAGATATTGACCTCCTTTGGGGAATCGATCCCATAGGCTCCTGAAAGAGTGGTAGTAGGAGTCTTGTGTGTGCAAGCGACTGACGCTGCGATGGCTGCGATAGCCAGGATGATAGTCTTGAATTTCATATCGATATGATTTAATATTTTCTAACAAATTGTAAAGTTATGAATATTTTCGAAATATGAGTAAATTTGTTTTTGCTGCAAATATTTATTGTATGAGAAAGTTACTTGTCATTCTATTGTCATTGCTTGCCTTGTCGGCCTCCGCTCAGGAATCTTCGCAGAAATCGAAAGTAGTATGCGGTCCTTATATCCAGAATGTGACCACGACCGGATTCACCGTGATGTGGATTTCAGACGTGGATGCAGTCGCCTGGGTGGAAGTGGCTCCGGACGACAACCAGAGTTTCTACTATGCCGACAGGCCGAAATTCTACGATCTGTCCGGATCTGGGATAAAGCCCGTGAACAAGGTGCATAAAGTGACCGTCTCCGGCCTTGAACCCGGCACCAGGTACCGTTACAGGATAATGATGAAGGCTGTCGACAAGTATTACCATTTCCTGGATATCAATTACGGACGGGAATACGGCGCCAACGTCTATTCTGCCAAACCGCCTGTGGTCAAGACCCTGGAAACGTCCTACAAGGAGGTCAACTTCGCGGTAGTGAACGACATCCACGAAAAGGATTCTCTTTTTCGCAGGTTGTTCGCCGACCAGGAAAAGACCCGCAAGATGGATTTCGTGGTGTTCAACGGAGATATGACGTCTTCGGTGACATCGGTGGACAAGATCGTGCAATACGACCTGACGCCAGCCTGCGAACTGTTCGCCTCGGAACTTCCGTTCTACATGGTCAGGGGCAATCACGAGTTCCGCGGCCGCGACGCCATCCATTTCCCGGAATATTTCGACTTCCCGAGCCACGGACCTTACTATACCTTCAAGTACGGGAATTACTTCTTCCTGGTGATGGACAGCGGAGAGGACAAGCCTGACAACGACATCGAATACCAGGACGCTTACTGCACGGACCCTTACCTCAGGGCAGAAGCCGAGTGGCTCAAGGGCATCGTGGCAAGCGAAGACTGGAAGAACGCTGAGAAAAGGATAGTATTCAGCCACATACCTCCTCAGACGACAGATGCCTGGCACGGCAACTGGAACATGTCCAACCTGTTCCTGCCTGTCCTCAACGGTGCAAGCGTGGACCTGATGATCTGCGGACACCGCCACAGTTATGCCTTCGAGAAGGTTGGTGTGTCCGATGCCAAGTTTCCTGTCCTCGTGAATTCCAACTGCGAGCGAGCAGATATCAAAGTCTCCCCTAAATCCATCTCCATCGAAATCTTCAACCCCGACGGCAAGAAACTCCGCTCCGTGAAACTCTGAGGCTTCCCGGGGTAATCCCTTGCAGTCTTGGCGTTTTCCGCCAAACAGCTGCACGGGGATACCCTCTGCAGTGCCGTAGAAAGCCCATCGCTGTACACCACCCCTTGGTTTCGGCCTCTGGTGCACGCTAACACGCACTGGAGTGTCGTAGGAGGCCGGTCGTTGTGCAGCACTTTGGCGAAATGACCCAGCTACCAGAGATCCCCGGCGCGAAGCGCCATTGTAGCGTCATTGCCGGCTACGATCGGCAATCTGGATCCCCGGTCGAGCCGGGTTCGACGGACAATAGCCGCCAGTTGGCTGCAACGTTAGGGCGCATTTACCCGTACAGGGCTGCGAAGCAGCAAGCGCCCGGTGTTGTAGCCACTGACGTAAAGGGAACCGTTGCCACTGACGCAAAGGGATCCCCGGTCAAGCCGGGGATGACAGGGAGATTCCCGGTCGAGCCGGGAATGACGAATGATCCGGGAATGACGAAGGAGCCGAATTCTACTTCAGGGCGGCGGTGAAGGAGTATTTCA
>ONPI01000045.1 GCA_900319685.1 uncultured Bacteroidales bacterium | reverse complement strand
GGTTGAGTACAAAATCGAGGCTTTTTGTTCCCAAGTATGAACTTGAGGTCCCGGTTGAGTACGAAAACAAGCCTTTTTGTTCCCAAGTACGAACTTGAGGTTCCGGTTGAGTACATAATCGGGGCTTTTTGTTCCCAACTGCGAACTTGAGATCCAGTTGAGTACAAAATCGGGACTATTTGTTCCCAAGTGAGAACTTGAGGATCCAGTTGAGTACAAAATCGGGGCTTTTTGTTCCCAAGTGCGAACTTGAGGATCCGGTTGAGTACATTCTGGCCCGAAATCGTACTAAAGAACTTGATGGTGAGGGGCGACTGACACTGGCAGATGATGCCGCGGGGTGACAATCTGATCTTGGCACCGCCGCCGGAATATGCGGTCTCCGGCGGCTGGGCGCTGCGGGGAGCTCCGCCCTAAGGGCTCTCCTCGCGCCCTGCCAAAGGCACGATGGGATTCCCGGTCGAGTCGGGGATGACATCGGTAGCGAAGGGAGCGGCGGACTGGCCGGTAAAAGAACTACAGGACTGGTCGGTAAAGGGACTACAGGAAAGGCTGCGAAAGGGATGACGGAAAGGGTCAGGAAGCCTGTGGAAAAAAGTGTGGAAAAATTTGGAAAGAGGTGGAAGAAAATGGAAAAATATTCCTACCTTTGTAGTCAGCGTGAAAGACGAATTGACATGATCACATTCATAGGCGAATATTCAGCGAAGATCGACGACAAAGGGAGAGTTGTTTTCCCTTCGCCGTTCAAGTCGCTGATCCCGGCCGAAGGTGACGCAAGGTTCGTAGTCAAGAAGGACATATTCGAAGACTGCCTTGAGATGTACACCTTCGAGGAATGGGAACGCCAATCTGAAGAGGTCAAATCCAAACTGAATTTCTTTAATCGTGCTCACGCCGCTTTCTGGAGAGAGTACATGCGAAACCGCGCTATCGTCGAACCCGATGCGAAGCTCGGTCGCATCTCTATCCCCAAGAAGCTTCTGGAGTCAATTGGTGTAACGAAAGAGGTAGTCTTCTCGGGCAACGATTACAAGATAGAGATCTGGGCTAAGGAAAGGTACGAAGCCTCCGAGATCTCGAACGAGGAATTCTTGAACATCGCCGGACAGCTATCTCAGCAGAGGTAGGAGGGAAGGCTGATGTCAGAATACCATACTCCAGTACTGCTCGAAGAGAGCATATCCGCATTGATATCAGATCCGTCAGGAATATACGCCGACGTCACATTCGGGGGCGGTGGTCACACCGCCGGAATCCTTTCACGCTTAAATGAAGACGGTCACGTCATCGCCTTCGATCGTGACGGAGACGCTTTGATGAACAAGATCGACGACAGCCGGCTCACCATGGTGAGGGCGGATTTCCGCTTCATCCACAATTTCGTGCTCTACGAGGGCCGCAACCTGGGGAAAGGCGGAGAAGGAATCCTGCTGGACGGCATATTGGCCGACCTCGGGGTCTCTTCCCACCAGTTCGACACAGCCGGCAGAGGCTTCTCCTTCAGGTATGATGCCCCTCTGGACATGCGGATGAACCAGGAAGGAGGGATGACAGCGGCAGATGTGGTGAACGGATATCCACAGGAAGGACTGGAAAGGATATTCCGTCTCTACGGAGAGGTGGACAACGCACGCAAGCTTTCCCAGCTGGTCGTCGCAGCAAGGTCGAAAGCAGCGATCACCACCACCGGGGAACTGGACAAGGCAATCGGTCCCGCTCTCCCGAGATTCGCGGAGCACAAATTCCTCGCAAAGGTCTACCAGGCCTTGCGCATCGAGGTCAACCACGAAATGCTGTCGCTGGCGAAGTTCCTTGAAGGAGCCGCGGACTCCCTGAAACCCGGAGGAAGGCTGGTGGTTATAACCTACCATTCCCTCGAAGACAGGATGGTCAAGAATTTCATCAAGACCGGGAATACCGAAGGGAAGGAGGAGAAGGATATGTACGGGGTCGTGCACTCCCCGTTCAGGGCAGTGAACCGCAAGCCGGCGCTGCCTGACGAAAGTGAAATATCGTCAAACACAAGGGCCCGCAGCGCAAAGCTGAGGGTCGCCGAAAGGACAAGCGAATAGGATGCTTGGAGAGAAGGAACAGAGGAAATGGAGATTCTCCGATGTAGGAGAATGGCTCAAGAACGCCTTCCTTGCCACGATCAAGGGAGAGTTCCTGCTCAGGCTCCATGTCAGCAAGTACTTCATCCACATCATCTGGACGTTCTTCCTCTTCTTCGCCAGTATATGGCTCAGCCTCAAGATAGAGAAGACGCTGACCAAGGTGGAGGAGAACAGGAAGGTCCTGGAGGACATGGAAATATACCACGCCCAGAAGACCGTTGAACTGGTCAGTCTGGGAAGGATGACAAAGGTACAGGAAATGCTCGGAAAGGCAGGATCCGAAGTCGGGATGCCTGAAGAGCCGGCAAGCAGGATAAAGTAAAGGAAAAGGATGGCAACCCAGTCGCAGAACGCAACCAAGAAGGAGAGGGACAGGATCGCAATGATACTGTACTACCTCTATGCCTTCTTCCTTATCCTGGCCCTTATCCTGGTCGGGCGCATAATCTATATCCAATGCTTCTGGAAACTGGACAAGGATGTGGCCAAGTACTTCATCCCGAAGAGCACCAGGAGCGTCATCGAACCTAACCGAGGAGCCATCATCGGATGCGACGGAAAACTCCTGGCCTTGTCCACCCCGATGTACCAGCTGTACATGGACTGCTCCGTGAGGAAGGAGCATTTCGCATCCAAGGGTGCGAAGGGCAAGGACCTGGAGAAGGAATGGCTGGACAATGCCAACGCCTTCGCAAAGAGGTTCTCCGCCCTCACCGGAGACAGGACAGACTGGTACAGGCTCATCGTAAAGGGGCGCAAGGAAGGCAACAAATACCTCAAGCTCGGTCCGACGATCGACAGGGAAACCCTGGTCAAGCTCCAGGAGAGCACCATGATGGGCGCAGGACGGAACAGCAGCGGAATAATTGTCGAGAAGAAGGACTCCCGACAGTATCCTTACGGCACCCTTGCCAGGAGAACGATCGGATATGTCAAGGACAACAGCAACTCCAACGGCAACAACCATATCGGACTGGAGGGAAAATACGATTACATCCTCCACGGGAAGGAAGGAGAGATCTGGCTCAGGCCTACCGACAACAGGGAAAGGATCCAGAACTATGACAGCACCTACGTCAAGCCGGAAGACGGAATGGATGTCAGGACCACCATCGACATCACGATGCAGGACATCGTGGACAGGGCGCTGAGAAGGCAGATAGAAGAGAACAAGTCCATCGAAATGGGTTGCGCCATACTCATGGACGTGAAGACGGGAGCCATCCGCTCGATGGTGAACCTAGTGAGGGATTCCACCAACTGGAGCCTTGGCGAGACGTACAACATGGCGATAGGACTCGGCTCGGAACCGGGCTCGGTATTCAAGGCCACCACTCTCACCACTGCCCTGGAAGATGGCTATATAAAATCCCTCGACGAGACCATACCGACCAATAAAGGATTCGTTCCGGGACATCCGAACTATCCTCAGGACGACCACGTGGTCAAGATGGACAGGATATCCTACCTGCACGGATTTGAAATCTCATCCAACTATGTGTTCCGGTACATAGCGGTGATGAACTATGAGGACGACCCGAAGAAATTCCTCGACAAACTGTACCTGTACAAGCTCGGACAGGCTTTCGATTTCGACCTGGAAGGCCTCCGGCAGCCTGTCATCCCTTCCCCGGACAGCCCGCTCTGGTCCAATACCGCACTGGGATCCATAGCGATGGGATACACCATCCAGGTCACCCCGCTCCATATCCTGACCTTCTACAACGCGATAGCCAACAAGGGCAAAATGATGAAGCCATACCTGGTGGAGGACATCGAACAGCACGGAGTTGTCAAGAAAAAGCTTGGACCGAGCGTCCTGAACGCATCCATCTGCTCAAAGGCTACGGCGGACACCATGCTCAGGGCGATGAAGGCCGTGACCTCCGAAGGTACGGCGATGAGGCTCAAGGATGCCAAGGCCGAGGTCGCAGGCAAGACGGGAACCTCAAGGCAGGTCCTTTCCAAGGAAGAACGGCAGAAATACGGAATGTCCAACCCATACGTCACGAAGGACGGAAGCTACCATAACCTGGCCACTTTCGTGGGCTTTTTCCCTGCCGACGAACCTAAATACAGTGCAATCATCTGCCTTAAGTCCTATCTCATCAAAGGCAGCGTCTACGGAGGAGTACTTCCGGCAGCAGCCATGAGGGAGATAGTCGACGCGCTGTATTCCCTCGACCCTGAATGGGGCCGGGAGGTTCGCTCGGAGGGACAGGTCCGCCAGATGTCCCTGGACCGCCAGGTCCCTGAGAATGACGGATCGAAAGAGACCGTCGTGCCGGACGTGAACAGTCTCGGGCTGAAGGATGCGATGTACATAATCGAGAACAGCGGCCTCAGGTGCACATATTCGGGCACCGGACACGTATCTGGACAGAGTCCGGCTCCGGGCCAGAAGGCCGCGAAGGGTTCGACCGTAACGATAACGTTGAAATGAAACTGGAGAAAGTCATAAAGGGATGTGCAGTAACCGAAGTCCGGGGAAGCCTGGATGTCGGGATAACCGCGGTTTGCAATGATTCCAGGAAGGTTGTTCCCGGTTCATTGTTCATCGCCGTCAACGGTCATGGCAGCGATGGTCACGCCTACATCAGGAAGGCCATCGAAGCAGGTGCCGCAGCCATCATCTACGAGACCGAAGGCTGCTTCGGGGAATATGGGAACGTAACCTTCGTCCGGGTAGCCGATTCCCGCCTTGCCGTAGCACTGGCGGCGGACAACTTCTACGACCACCCGTCCGGGAAACTGAATCTTATTGGAATAACGGGCACGAACGGCAAGACCACGACGGTCACCCTGCTATACCATCTGTTCATGGCCCAGGGATACAACTGCGGCTTGCTTTCCACGATCGCGAATTATGTAGGCACCCGCAGGACTGAGACCACGAACACGACTTCCGATCCGGTCACGATCAACTCCCTGCTCAGCGAGATGGCCGATGCCGGATGCGGATACTGCTTCATGGAGGTCAGCTCCATCGGAATCGAGCAGGACAGGGTCGCTGGGCTAGAATTCAAGGAAGGGATATTCTCCAACCTTACCCACGACCACCTTGACTACCACGGAACCTTCGCTGAATACCTGCGTTGCAAGAAGCAGTTCTTCGACAACCTGCCGGCTTCCGCCAAGGCAATCACCAACATCGATGACCGGAATGGCGAAGTGATGGTCCAGAATACCAAGGCAAAGGTCGTGACATATTCCTGCAAGACCATCGCGGACCACACCTGCCGTATCATAGAGCAGAGTTTCGAAGGGATGCTGCTCCGGATAGACGGATGCGAGGCCTGGACCAGGCTCATCGGAGAGCACAACGCCTACAACATCCTGGCTATATACAGCGCCGCGGTCGAAGCCGGAGCCGATCCGGAGGAAACCTTGGTCGCGATCAGCAAGCTAGAATCCGCTCCGGGACGGCTGGAAGTACTCAGGGGCCCGCGGAACCTCTCCGTCATAATCGACTATGCCCACACCCCGGACGCACTGGAGAACGTGCTCAGGACCCTCAAGGGAATAGATGCTGGCACGCACCTCACCTGCTTGTTCGGATGCGGCGGCGACCGCGACAAGACCAAGAGGCCGGAAATGGCCAAGGTGGCGGAGGACTATTCGGACAGGATAATCGTAACCTCCGACAATTCCAGGTCCGAGCGCACCGAAGACATCATGGATGATATCAGGAAAGGATTCAGCCAGAAAGGACTGGCAAAAGCGATATTCATCGCCGACAGGAAGGAAGCCATCCGGACCTCCATCATGCTCGCGCCGGCAGGATCCATCATCCTGCTCGCCGGGAAAGGACATGAGACCTACCAGATCATAGGGAACGAACACAGGCACTTCGACGAGAGAGAAATCGCTTCGGAAGTGTTCGCTAATATAGAAACAACTGAATAATAGAAAGATACGATGATATACCACCTCTTCGAATTCCTTGAGAAATATGACATCCCTGGGCAGCACCTGTTCACCTACCTGTCCTTCAGGGCAATGCTTACCAGCATCACGGCTATGCTTATCGCCTTCTTCATCGGAAGGAGGATAATCAAGTGGCTGCAGATCAAACAGATCGGGGAATCCATCCGCGACCTCGGACTGGAAGGCCAGCTGCAGAAGAAAGGCACGCCGACCATGGGCGGTATAATCATCATAGTTTCCATCGTCATCCCGGTCCTGCTGTTCTGCGACCTGACCAACATCTACACCCTGCTCCTCCTGTTCACTACCCTGTGGTGCGGCGCCCTGGGTTTCGCGGACGACTACATCAAGGTGTTCAAACACAATAAGGAGGGTCTCCATCCGAAGGCCAAGCTCCTGGCACAGCTGGTTCTCGGCCTGGTGATCGGGATGACGGTCTGGCTCAGCAACGACATCGTGGTCAGGGAGAAGGTCAAGGTGACCCCCGGCATCGCGAACGTAGTGGAGAAAGGCAGCAACGCTGCGCTGAACGTGGATTCGGAAACCCTCGTGGCCGAAACCGCCGGATGGAAGATGGAGAACGTGGTCAAGAGCACCAAGACCACCATCCCGTTCGTGAAGAACCATGAGTTCGACTACAAGTGGCTCTCCCCTTTCAAAGGAAAATGGGGATGGTACTGCAAATGGGGAATATATGTGATCATGATCGTGATCGTGATCATGGCCTGCTCGAACGGGACGAACCTCACTGACGGAATGGACGGCCTCGCCGCGGGAACGAGTGCGATCGTCGGAGTGGTACTGGGCATACTGGCATGGCTGGGAGGCAACCTCGTCAGTTCCAATTACCTGAATATCATGTATATACCTGGCAGCGGAGAAATAGCTGTCTTCATGTCCGCCTTCGTGGGTGCACTGATGGGCTTCCTTTGGTTCAATTCCTATCCGGCCCAGGTGTTCATGGGCGACACGGGCAGCCTGACCATAGGAGGGATCATCGGAGTGAGCGCGGTCCTGATGAGGAAGGAACTCCTTCTCCCTATCCTCTGCGGAATATTCCTCGTAGAGTCACTGTCGGTAATTATGCAAAGGACATATTTCAAATATACCAAGAAGAAATACGGAGAGGGCAGGAGGGTCTTCAAGATGACCCCGCTGCACCACCATTACCAGAAGGAAGGCATCCCGGCTCTTTTCACGAAACCGGTTCACGCCATCCCTGAGGCAAAGATAGTCGCCAGGTTCTGGCTGATAGGGGTAATCCTCGCGGTTTCGACACTGGCATTGCTTAAAATCAGATAGTAACAGAGTTAAGATATGAGCAGAATAGTTGTTTTGGGCGGTGGAGAAAGCGGCGTGGGAGCCGCAGTGCTCGCCAAGGTGAAAGGATTCGACGTATTCCTTTCGGACAACGGAACGATTGCAGACCACTTCGTGGATGACCTTCGCAAGTGGGACATCCCGTTCGAGCAGGGAGGCCACACCGAGGGCCTGATCCTCAGCGCTGACGAGGTTGTCAAGAGTCCCGGCATCCCGAGCACCGTACCGATGGTGAGGAAACTCGAAGCACAGGGGACCCCTATCCTGTCCGAGATCGAATTCGCGGGAAGGTACGACTCCGCCAAGAAGATATGCATAACCGGAAGCAACGGAAAGACCACCACCACTTCCCTTATTTACTACCTGCTCAAGAACGCGGGGCTCAACGTGGGCCTGGGTGGCAACATCGGAAAAAGCTACGCCTTCCAGGTAGCTACCGAGCATTATGATTATTATGTCCTGGAAATCAGTAGCTTCCAGTTGGACAACTGCTATGAGTTCCACCCGGACATAGCCATCATAACCAATATTTCCCCGGATCACCTCGACCGCTACGACTACCAGCTCGAGAACTATGTCAAGTCCAAGTTCCGCATTACGCAGAACCTGAACCCGGAAGACTGCTTCATATTCGATTCCGACGATTCGATCACCATTGACCACCTCAACAAGATCATCATTTCGGCCAAGAAGCTTCCTTTCACCCAGAAGGAGACCGACCTGAAGCAAGGTGCGTTCATCAAGGACGACAAGATCGTGGTCAGGGTGGACGACGAGGAATGCGACGTTTACCTCAAGGAACTCGCCCTAGGCGGAAAGCACAACATCTACAACTCGATGGCCGCGGCATTGGCAGCCAAGGCTTCCGGAATAGACAACCAGGTCATCCGCGAATCCCTCGCCACCTTCCAGCCGATAGAGCACAGGCTCGAGCCGGTGCTGAGCATCAAGGATGTCCTGTATATCAACGATTCCAAAGCGACCAACGTGGATGCAGCCTGGTACGCACTGGAATGCCAGACCCGGCCGGTCGTATGGATAGTCGGAGGCAAGGACAAGGGCAACGACTACGAAGTCCTGAAGCCTCTGGTGAAGGACAAGGTCCGCGCAATCGTCTGCCTCGGAGTGGACAATACGAAGATCCGCGAGGCGTTCGAGGACATAGTCGGGAAGGAGAACTTCGTGGAAACACGTTCGGCGGAGGACGCCGTCACGGAATCCAGCAAGTTCGCACAGAGCGGAGACGTGGTGCTCCTCAGCCCGTGCTGCGCAAGTTTCGACCTCTTCCACAACATGGAAGAGCGCGGAGAGAAATTCAAGGAAGCCGTCAGGAGACTGTAAGGATACCGGGACGATATGGCACAGGAGAAGGAAAAGAGAAAGAATACGTTGTGGAACTTCGTGGACAACCTCGAAGGGGACAAGGTGGTATGGATGATCGTACTGCTCCTGATGCTCATCTCCATCGTCGCCATATTCTCTTCCACCTCGCAGCTCGCCCTCCAGAAGAGCACGTCCAGGATGAAGATCATCAGCGAACAGATGCTAATAACGCTCGGAGGCCTGGTCATCATCACGGTATGCTACAACATCCGTAAGATCGGATTCTTCCGGATCCTTTCGCAGTTCGGGTACGCGCTGTCCATATTCCTCCTGGCCATCCTGGCATCCCACAAGTCGTTCGGACCGATCAAGCCGGTTTTCATCAACGAGGCATACAGGATCGTATCCATCGGCGGTTTCCAGGTCCACGTCTTCGAAGTGGTCAAAGTGGCGATGGTGATGTACCTGGCCTGGGCTGTGAACGCGTACAGGAACGACAAGTTCATGATCGCGAACCTGCTCGGAAGGAGGCATCCGTTCTGGAACAAGCCTATGGTCAAGAAGGTGATCTACATCTACTTCCCTATCTTCACCGTCTGCCTGGGCATTATGGTCGGAAGCCTTTCCAGCACGATATTCATCGGTGCGATAATGTTCGTGACCATCCTGATCGGAGGCATCAGCGTCAGGGAACTGGTCCTTCCGGGAGTGATTGCAGTGGGAATCCTCTTCGCGTGCGTGGGGATAAACGCTGCTTCGAAGAAACCGGTCGACCAGAAACCGTTCCCGCACCTCGAATCCGCGATGAACCGTATCAGGGGCACCGAGAACATCGAAACCCGCCTGGAAACCATAAGGACCAAATCTCCTGGGGACCCGCAGTTCCAGAAGGCTCTCGACAAGGTCAAGCAGCCGGTCAGTGCCAAGATCGCCATCAAGGAAGGCAGGATCATCGGCAAAGGCCCGGGAAGGAGCACCCAGAGATACGTGGTGCCGATCATGTTCGAAGACTACATGTTCAGCTTTATCGTCGAGGAATACGGGCTGCTCGGAGGGATATTCGTGATAATCCTGTACATCAGCCTGCTCGCAAGGGGATCGCTGATAGTGCGCAACTGCGACAACCACTTCGCCAAGACCGCCGTAGCGGGACTCGTGATCCTGATCACCGGCCAGGCGATGATGCATATATTCATCAACTGCGACATGGGACCTCTGACGGGCCAGACGCTGCCGCTCATAAGCCACGGCAACTCTTCCTACCTGATGTTCAGTCTCGCATTCGGAATAATCCTGTCCATCAGCAAGATGGCCAGGAAGAAAATCGCACGGGAGGCGGCACAGGCAGCACCTCTCGTCGAACACGACGGAAGGGACGAGATGGAAAACTCCCTCAACGACCTGGACGCCCTGGACAGCATGCCTGAGGATGACATGAACTTATGATATTATGGATTACAAAGCATTGAGAGTCATAATCAGCGGCGGCGGCACGGGAGGACACATATTCCCGGCCATTTCCATCGCAGGCAAGTTGAAGGAACTCAATCCCGAAACGGAGATACTGTTCGTGGGTGCGGATGGCAAGATGGAGATGGAGAAGGTCCCTGCGGCAGGCTACAAGATCATCGGCCTGCCTATCGTAGGACTTCAGCGGCAGCTGAATCTCAAGAATATTATCAACGACATACAAGTTCCGTTCAAAGTCCTTTCCAGCATCAGGAAGGCGAAGAGGATAATCAAGGATTTCAAGCCTGACGTGGCGGTGGGAGTAGGAGGATATGCCAGCGCTCCCCTCCTTTACGCAGCCACCAGGCTCGGCATCCCTTCTGTGATCCAGGAGCAGAACGGCTTCGCGGGACTCACCAACAAGAAACTGGCCGGGAAGGTTCAGAGCATCTGCGTCGCTTACGAAGGCATGGAGCGCTTCTTCCCGAAAGAGAAGATAGTGATGACCGGGAACCCGATCCGCAGCGTCTTCGTCCCTTGCACCCCTCAGATGAAGGAAGAAGGAATCCGGGAATATGGCCTCGACCCTTCCCGCAAGCATATCTTCATCGTAGGAGGAAGCCTCGGGAGCAGCCGTTTCAACCAGTGCATGAGGAAATGGATATCCGAGGGCTGCCCCGGCGGCGAAGGAGTGGACGTCCTGTGGCAGTGCGGAAAGTACTACAAGGCCGGAGTGGACGAGTTCATGAAGGAACGGCGGGAAGCCGATCCGGAAGTTGTCAGGAATATCCATCATTCCGATTTCATCGGCAGGATGGACCTCGCCTACGCAGCGGCGGACGTGGTGGTATCCCGTTCGGGAGCAAGTTCCGTTTCGGAGCTCTGCGCCGCTCACAAGGCGACTGTGTTCGTACCGTCGCCGAACGTGGCAGAAGACCACCAGACACACAACGCCATGGCTCTGGTGAACAAGCACGCTGCCATGATAGTCAAGGATTCCGAGGCTATGGAGAAGATGATTCCGACAGCACTGGAACTCCTTAAGGACCCGGAGGAGATCTCGCTGCTGGAAGAAAACGCCGGCAAGCTTGCCCTCCCCGACGCCGCACGGAAGATAGCGGATGAAGTTTACAAGCTGGTATAGAAGACTTTATGGCTAAGTATTCGAAAATATATTTCATCGGAATCGGCGGCATCGGAATGAGCGCCATCGCCCGGTATTACAAGTTCAAGGGATATCCTGTCGCAGGTTATGACAAGACCCCTTCAGACCTGACCCATGCCCTCGAGAAGGAAGGGATCGACGTCCATTACACGGACGATGTGGACTATATCCCGAAAGACGTGGCTTCCACCCTGGTGGTCTATACTCCGGCCATTCCGGAAGACCTGAAGGAGCTGATGTATGTCCGGGAACATGGCTATACCGTTGTGAAAAGGTCCAGGATGCTGGGCGAGCTTGCCGAAGGACAGACCTGCCTCGCGGTGGCCGGTACCCACGGAAAGACCACTACCAGCACACTCGTCGCCCATATTCTTACGGAGAGCAAGGATGGCTGCTCTGCCTTCCTGGGTGGAATATCCAACAACTACGGGACCAACCTCCTGATGAGCCATTCCCAGACAATCGTTGCTGAAGCCGACGAATTCGACCGCTCGTTCCTGCAGCTGCGTCCGGCGATAGCGGCCATCACCGCCATGGACGCCGACCATCTCGACATCTACGGGACTCATGAGGAATACTGCAAGGCTTTCAAGAAGTTCGCCTCACAAGTATCGAGGTACTTGATCGTCAAGCATGGGCTGGACATAACTCCTGAAGACACCAATGCCAGGATATTCACTTACTCATATGACGATCCACAGGCCGACTTCCATGCCCGCGACCCGCATCCGGACGAACTCGGGCATTACATATTCGACCTTGTCCATCCGGACGGGGTGATTGAAGGAATCCGCGTCGGAATCCCGGGATGGGTCAATGTCGAGAACAGCGTCGCCGCAGCTGCGATCTGCCTGAAATACAGGGTCAGTCCGCTGGCCATAAAAGAAGCGATAGGTTCCTACAAGGGAGTCAAGCGCAGGCTGGAAGCACATGTCAACGTTCCGGGATTGACATACATTGACGATTACGCGCATCATCCACAGGAACTCCGCTCAGCGATCTCATCGCTCAGGGGCATGTTCCCGGGCAGGAAGATAACGGCCATATTCCAGCCGCACCTTTACACCCGCACCAGGGACTTCGCCGATGAATTCGCAGAGGCCCTCAGCGGGGTGGACAAGCTGGTCCTGCTGGACATATATCCGGCAAGGGAAGAACCTATACCGGGGGTGACTTCGGAGATCATCTTCTCGAAGGTGACCGCCCCGGAAAAGGTGCTGTTGAAGAAAGAAGAGTTGATGGATTACCTCGCGGACGAACCGGTCGACATACTCGCCACATTCGGCGCGGGCAACATCGACAGGT
>ONPI01000043.1 GCA_900319685.1 uncultured Bacteroidales bacterium | reverse complement strand
TCGTTGACCTCGTCTCCCCACCATTGAGCCCGCTCGCGGTCCGGACAATCGTAATAAGTGTCCCTCATGCACACGTAGAGAGTCCTCTGAGCCCGTTCCCAGTATTCATTCAAGAGATCGTCGGAACAGGAGAAGGTGCCGGAGAAGGAAGTGTCGTAGCCGCTTTCGCGGAACTTGACTTCGCGCACGGTCACCCCCTCGGGTATGACGTACATCGCGACTTCACCGTTCATCCACCCGAAGCATTCGAACTCCTGGATTCCGGACTTGGTGACATACTCCGCGCTGACGCACTTCTGGCCGGTCACGTAATCGTGGTCGGTAAGTATTGAAACCAGCTTGCCTCCCGGGGCTTCCAGCTTCATCCAGGGAGTGAAATGGCAATTGTAAGGGAGAGCACAGCACAGTGTGTCACCGCTCATCCAGGTACGAGTATATTCCTTCAAGCCGAAATCCTTCCAAAGAGGTATGGGACGCTCCACAAGCTTGCCGAAAGGAGGTTCGCCGGGAAGCACCGGGACCGCCATCGGACGGCCGAGGAACTTCGGATTACGGCCGAGCATCCAGTCCGTAGGATAGCGCCTTGCATCGAAACGGATATTGCTCTCCGGAAGCCTCATATTCGGAAGCGGGCAGGATGCGGTCTGGAAAGAATGCTCCACCGAAGCCTCCCAGGATTCGTCTGAAAGTATCTCTATACCAGGACCTTCCGCCTCGAAAAGCAAGGCACAAGCCCCGCTGCTCATATGGCTGAACCCAGACCTTCCGAAATACCATACCAGGACAGCCAGGACATTTTCCCCTTCCTTGAGATAAGGGGCGATATCGACCTTGTCGTAATAGCCGTCCCCAATGGAAGGACCCCGCTTCAAGCCACCTTCCCTCACAACCATCTCGCCGTTTATCCAAAGCCAGTACTTTGTATCTGCGGCGATACGGGCCACCAGGGACTTAGGAACGGAATCCAGGCTGACCTTCTTGCGGAAGCACAGCCATGAATTGGTCTGGGAATTACACTCGGCCTTGGAAATCCATCTGGCCTTCCAGGAATACTCTTCCGCCCCGGCCAGGTTGCAGAAGCAAAGGACCAGGGCGGAAACAAGCAAGAGTTTTCTCATTACTGACGGATGTCTGTATAGCAGCCTTCTACCTTGACGTCACCGCCCTCTACGATGTAGAGGTCGTTCCTCGTCGCAGGATAGCGCATGATGAAATCCTTCAGGCTGACATTGGAGCAATCCTTCAGGTAAACGAGGGTAGGCAAGACGGTATCTTCCGGGATATGCCTCATCTTGATCTGCTCCCTTGTGAAGAACAGGAGTGCAGGACCGCGTCCGTCGATGACTCCCTTTCCGTAGATTGTGACGTCCTTGACGCCCTCTCCCCAAAAAATGCCCTTGTGGCCACGGTAAGCATAGATGTTGTCGGATCCCACGATCACGGCTCCTTCACGGAGCATGATGTCCACTCCGCTCTTGAGCTCTATCGCTCCGGTAATATAGCGTCCGACGCTGAACTCGAGGGTTCCGCCTCCCTTGGAAGCGATGAAATCGATGGCATTCTGGATGGAAGTCGTGTTGTCGGTGATGCCGTTGCTGCGGATTCCGAAGAAGGATGCCTTATATACCTTGTCCTGTGCGAAACCCTGCAGGGATATAAGCAGGAGGATCGCTGTGATTATTGACTTTCTCATTTCTTCCTGATGTTCTTGGTGTCCTTGGTGATGATCTGCTTCTTGCCCTTAGGCGCAAAGTCATCGATGATCTTGAGGTCCTTCATGCGAAGGCCGTTGACATCATCGGTTACGAGGGCAGGACGGTAGTCTTCGCCGGCCAGGGTGATGGTCACGTTGTCGAAGACGATCCCGTCGGCGTGACGGATGTAGAATCCCCAGGCCGGAAGCTCCTTCCAGTTGGAGAACTCAGGATAGCGGGTCTCCTGTTCCTCGATGGCGTCCAGCTCTTCCTTCGAGGTGCCGGCATAGGCATATTCAGGATCGGCATGGCCAGGATAAACGATATGGATGTTCTCGAGCCTTACGTTCTCGATCCTGATGTCAGGGATTCCAGCGATGATGCTAGGGCAAACGTTGCGAGGGAGGTCCTCCACCGGGCCTTCATAGCCATATCCTGCATCAGGCTTCTCGAAAGGCACTTCTGCATACATGTTCTTGATCGTGATGTCCTTCAGGTACGGCTTCTGGTTGTCGTTGGTATGACGCGTTCCGGTACGGAGGAAAATAGGGTTGCCGGTGTGGATGCTCCTGATGCTGTCGATCACGACATCTTCGATCTGGGCTCCGTCAACGGTAGCGATGGTAATGGCGCTGCGATAGGTGTCGAATATGGTTATATTCTTGAACCTGAAGTGCTTGAACTTACCTCTGGTGTAGGTTCCGAACTTGATTCCGTTGGCGCTGGAACGGCCGACGCAGTTCTCGACGAGGATATTCTCGCTGACACCATCCTCGCTGTGGCTCTTGAAGCAGTATACATCGTCAGCGGCATCGAAATAGCAATTCCTGATTATCACGTCGCTGCAGTCCACGATATCGACTCCGTCGTTGTTCCAGTAGGACTTGGCATCGACCGTGACTCCGTCGATGAGGATGTCCCGGCACTTGTCGTATTGCTGGTTCCAGCAACCCGGATCCTTCAGGGTGATATCCTTGATGGTTATTCCGGTACACTTGTAGAAGTGGATGTTCTCCGGACGCTTCTGCTCTACCATACGGTCGTTGGAAAGTTTGTCCTCCATCAGTCCGAGGTGGACGAAATCCGTATAACGGACAGCGATGTCGAAGCCGCGGCCGTCGATCATTCCGCCGCCGCATATTCCGATATTCTCCTGGCCGATCGCAAATACCAGGGCGGTCCACTTGGCATCAGGATCCCTCACATAGTCGAAAGGATTCAAGGAACCGAGTATTGCGGAATCTCCGTCGATGCAGAGCAGCACATTGCTCTTGAGATAGAAGGAACCGCACACGTAGTCTCCCTGGTCAAGGATCAGACGTCCGCCGCCATGGGCGGACACGAAATCGATGGCCGCCTGGATGCTGGCGGTGTTCAGCGTTACGCCGTCAGGCACTGCGCCGAAATCACGTGCGTAATAATCTGCCGCATATAGTGAAGGCGCTGCGAATGAAATCAGCAGGAAGGCTGCTGCAATCTTTAGTTTGTTTCTCATTTGTATAACTGTATTGGTCCTATTAATCCTGCAGGGACATAAGGCTGGTTGCGCCTCAGGACGAACCTCTGCGCCACCTTGTTGTCCTTCAGGGTTTGGATGTAATTGCCCATAAGTGTGGTTACTTTCACCTCGATGGTGTTCTCGCCGCCGTGGACGAGGGAGGAAATGTCATAGACCCTGTCACCGAACCATTTCATTCCGGCATCCTTGCCGTTGACCTTGAGCTCGCAGATGTCCGCGACCTTGCCGAGGTTGATGTATTTAGGAAGGTCCTTTCCGTCAAGGGTGAACTTCGCGGAATACAGCACCTCGCCCATAAAGTGCTTGAACGTGGAGTCTTCCATGTCCTTGAAATCCTGGAGTGAATCGAACCTGGCCGTGAAGAGGGAGTCCGGATATGCATGGTGGAGGGTAAGGTCCCAGGCACCGTCCACCTTCAGAGGAACGGCCTGTGTCCCGTCGGAAGGACCCGTAGGAAGCGGATTCCATACAGGTGCGTTGCCTCCGTTCTTGTCGAATACCAGGAGCAGTGTCTCTGAAGGGCCCAGCCTCAACTGCACCTTGCCGTTATTGTCAACAGGAAGGATGAACCGCTTGCCCTTCGAAGGATCATATACCCATGCATGCCTCTTGAGCCTGACCTGCTTCGGGAATTCCAGAGTGGTGCTGCGGGCCTCGCTCATGTGAGCGTTGACGAAAAGGAATATGTTGCTGCCGTCGTCGGTGACATAGCGGTTCTGCAGCAGGAAGCGGTCCGGAGAGGAAATCGTCACCGAATGAGGGAGGGAATACTTCTCCATCACGGCGGTGTACCATTCGAGGTACTTGCCGTCGGAAGGCTTCTCCAGGAGGATGAAGTTGTCAGGATATGCCTTGAGCCTTGCCACCGCTGCTGTGATCTGGGCATCCCTAGCCTGGTAATCCTTGAGACCCAGGGACTTCTCCGGATATTTGCCGATGCAGAATACCCTTCCGCCACCCTTGACGAACTCTTCCAGCTTGGCAAGGGTCTCCGGCGTGGTGCTGGTGACCTCGACGAGGAATATGGTGCCATATTCCTTCGGCCCGTAGCAGAGTTTGCCATTGCGGACGGTCGCGTCGCGGATGATGATCTCGGTAACATAGTCCGCGCCGCCTCCGTTCTTATGGATAGCCTCCCAGACCAGGGAAGTATAAGGCACGTTCAGCTTCACCGGGAACGGTTCGGTCTGGACACCAATCTCACCCCACATGTCGTAATTGGCAGGAAGGATGGCTATGTCGGTATACATGTCGGCGTTCTGGAGCTGGCTGCTCATCCTCGCCCTGTAGTCATTCAGGTTCCTGACGTAAGGCCACCAGGTATTGCGCTCGTTGTGGAAGGTTCCGTATTGCACCCATCCCGGGAAGGCGGCTTCCCTCGGAGAATAGTTGAACCCGTGCCATACAGAGTGCGTGATTCCGGAGAAAGCGGCCATGTCGGATCCGACTTTCAGGAATTCCAGGCTGGTGGTGAACACCTTGTAGGTATTGGTCATCTCTTCGCAGCTGACCACCCTCTTGCCTTGGAGATGCGCTGCCGAAGAGACATATTTGTTGATCATCGTGTATCCGCGGCCACGGCGGTAGTCCTCGTCCCCCATCTCTTCGCCCAGCTTGTGCCTGAGCCAGTTGGTAGTCCAGGACTCGCCTTCAGGATAATCCAGTCCGAGAGAACTCTCGAGAGGGAAGAATCCCCTTCCGTAAGCCTGTGCGCGTGATTTCACGCCTTTTTCCTTGCACCAAGCGAGATAAGTCCGGTGGAATCTTTCCTGCAGGAGTTCAGCCTTGGTCAGTTCGAAATCGAACCTGACACGGTTGACTTCTTCCTTGAACTTGTCCCCCTTGCGGGAACCGTAGTCGAAATTCTTCACATCACCCAGACGCTCGACCTCGAACATCGTGAAAGGCAGCCAAGGGAGCACGTCATATCCCCTGCGCTTGAGGAATTCCTCCGCGAAATCAGACGTCCAGTTGCAGCCCTCCAGCTCCATGCTGTCCACAAAGAAAGCCCGGAGATGGTTCGAGAGCGGTCCCAGCTTGGCTTCGATGGTATCGGTCATATGGTCGAGATACTTGCGCACGGCAAGGGCATCCATATGGTTCAGTATGGACCCTGCCGCTCCCGGAGCTCCGTTTATCACACATGCGAAGGACTCGAACTTCACCATCGCATAGAGCTGCCACTTCCCTTCCGGAACATCCACCTTGATTATCCCGTCCTTCACCTTGTCGGAGATGTCGATAGCCTGGGAAAGGTCGTTGATCGGGTCCGGTGCCAGAAGCAGGGAAACCAGATGCGGAGTCCTGCTGACATTGACTTTGGTCACCCCCGGATCCAATGTGCGATAGATATTGAACAGGGACATGTCCAGTGTCTCTCCGCCAGGAACCGGCCTTGCGTAGGTCAGAAGCACTTCCGCCCTTTCTTCGCGGGAAAGCGACTCCGCCCCGAAAGGCCAACCGGAACCGATGATCAAGTCACAGGTCATACCGATCCGGGAAGCTTCATCGAACACTACCTTGAGCATATCGACCCACTCGTCGCTTAGCCACTTGAGAGGTTTGGTAGCCAAGGTATCATCTCCGCCGGGGAAAGAGATCGGATTGATCTCGACTCCGCCGATCCCGGCCTCCTTCAGGAGGTGCAGTTCGCGTACCAGTTCCTCAGCCTCGACACGGTCGCCGTTCCACCACCACCTTACGAAAGGACGGTAGCGGCTGTCGGGATTCTGGAACTGCTTGTACAGGTCCTTGGAAGAGAGTTTTGCCTCCGACTTCAGAGGGAATGCAGCAATGGCGGCAACCGATATGAGCAGCCCTGCAAGTATCCTACCTGTGCGCATAGTCAGTCCTCATCTTGCTTTCATCTGAAGTATAGACCAAATAGTTGTCAACGACTATGTTGCTGTCGCTTTCCTTGTTCAGGAACTTGAACGTGACAACATGATCCCCTTCCGGAATATTGTACTTGTAATATATCTCCGCGGAACCTCCGTTATTTGCAGAAGGCACATACATCGTAGTGCTGAGCTGGCCGTCCAGATAGACCTCCAGCTTGGCCTCGTAACCTCTCTCGTGGTAGCTAGGAACTTTGTATAGATGGCCCTTGACCACGATTCCGTTACCGGTAAAGCGTATATCCTTAACATCCCCGATGCTCTTCTTGACATCGTACTTCGAGAGAGGATAGTGCCCCTCGAAGCTCTTCTCGTAGCGAACGGCCTGAGGTTTCTGGGTCTTGATAACGACATTGTCTCCCTCGACCTTGCCGCCGTTGCGTTCGATTACCTGCAATGCCTGGTCGTAAGAATAATCAGTGGCTTTGTTCACGGAAATGTCGGTATAGACGAACGGAACATCCTCGACTTCGTACAAAGGCTTCTTCCAGAATTCAGGAATATTGCTGTACCCTATCATACACCCGAGGATACCTCCGGAGGATGCCGGGTTGCAGTCGGAATCCTGGCCGCAGCGGGTGGATATATCGATTGTCTTGTAGAAATCCTTCTGGCCGTAAAGCAGTCCGATGATGATATATCCGCTGTTGATCACAGCGTCGATGTTGAACGGAGAATTGACTCCGTCCGGGCAGCCCGTGTCGTATCCATACTTGCTGGTGAAGAGCGCCCAGGTGGTCTCCCAGTTCTTCGGATACTGCTTGTACCACTTGATGACATCAGCCATCCCCTTATAGAACTTACTCTGGGAAGGAATGGTCTTGAGCGCCTCCGTAACCACATATTCGACATCGCTGCTGACGAAGGCAAGGGCATACATCGCTGCCACATAGACTCCACCGTACCAACCGTCTCCGTAATTCATCATGTGACCTATGGCATCGGAATAGAACGATGCAGCGTTCACCATTCCCGGAGCCATCAGGCCAGCATAGTCCGCCTCGATCTGGAAATCGATGTCATCGGCGTGAGGGTTGTTCTCCCAGTGTCCGGAAGCCGGCGGCATCACCCCGTGCAGGATATTGTAGCGCCCCTGCTTGTTGGCGTGCCAAAGAGGATAAGGAGCGTTGGCGAATGCTTTTGCGAATGACTCCACAGGTGCGTCCAGGCCCTCTTTCTGGAATACCTCTACGAAAGTGAGGTCCATGTAAACATCATCGTACAGGCCTGGAGAGCGGTCGAACCACGATTTAACGATATGGTCCCTCCAGTAGATTGGGGTCTCGGCCGGAATGATTCCATTGTACTTGAATTCGGTCGGACCGCCATAGGTGCATCCTATGGTCTGTCCTGCCCAGCCTCCTTTGATCTTGTCCTTGAGGACTTCCTTGGACATCCTGACCTGCGAAGGGACGCCCTTCGCGGAAAGGGTGGCCGCAGCTCCTGACATCAACGCCAGGACTGCCGTAGAGAGGATGATTCTGCTTAGTTTCATAAACGCTTATATATTAATCTTTTCTGATTGATTCATCAATAAAGGAAATTGCCCCCCAGAGTATCTGGTTGACTCCCTGTGATTCGTGCGAGAGGGTCGCGAAGATCATTCCGAATTCGAACGGAAGCCCATAGACATAGGATATCGCGCCCGCAACAATGAAATGGAAGGCTCCGAATCCACCCGGAACCGGAACGAGAGAAGAAAGGCCTCCGGCCAGCATCAGGAACATCGCATCCGTAAGGTTCAGTCCCTGGGTCCGCGACACCGTATCCGCAAGTGCCGGGCTTACGGCTGCCGGGTCTATGCCCTGGACTGCCCAAAGGATCGTGGCGCTCATCATCCAGTAGCAGACCCAGATCATGGCAGTAAGGAAGAAGAACCACCACGCCCTCTTCATCTTGAGGCAGCTCAGGAATCCCTGGCCGATCCCTTTGCAGAAATCGCTTAACTTCCGCAGCGGTTTCCAGCGGTCGGCGAAATGGAACGCAGCCCAGACCGCAGCCGCCAAGGCCGCTACGACGAGCAGGATCTTCACAGCCTTCATCGCAGAGAACCCTCCGGCAGCGGCACCGAATATCTTTTCGGAGAAGAACCCGCCGAACCTGTCCCATGTGAAGAGCAGGAATATGACCAGCAGTCCCAGCAGCACCACGATATCCACGGATCTCTCGAGAGCCGCCGTCCCAAGCACCTTGTCGAAAGAAGCCTTGCGGCGGACCTCACCTTCTTCATCGGTTTCCTTGGTCGAATGGCGGGTTATGTATCCGCATCTGAGGACCTCGCCGACCCTTGGCAGGGCCATATTCACGACATAGGAAATGTTGACCGCATTGAAACAGGTCCTCAGGGTAGTGGAAGAGTCGAGCGGAAGGATGAGCTCCCTCCAACGCGTGGCCCTGCAAAGGAATGCAAGCAAGCCGAAAAGCATCGAAAGTATGACATATTCCCATCTGCAGGCCTTCAGGGCAGACCAGAAATCGGTCCAGTTCACTCCCCGGAATGCGAAGTACAGCAATGCGGCGGCAAGCAGAGCGGAGATGCCATATTTAAGAATATTTCCGACCTTCTTGTTCATAGCTACAAATTTAAACAAAATATTCTTTAACTTTGTTGGTTAATAATAAGAAGCGATGAAATCTGTACTCGGAATAGGAAACGCTCTCACGGACATCCTGGCCGTGTTCCCTGACGATTCGATGCTGCGGGAATACCACCTCCCGCCGGGCAGCATGCAGCACGTCGACCTCGAGACCGGGGACCGCATCTGGTCCAAACTCAAGGAATTCGGCGTGAAGTATGTCCCTGGAGGATCGGCAGCGAACACAATCACCTGCACGTCCATATTCGGCATGCCTTCCGGCTTCATCGGCAAGATCGGAAACGACGAGCTCGGACTTCTCTACAAGAGCACCTTGGAGCAATACGGAGTCAAGACGACCCTGCTGACCGGCACGAAGGGATCCGGCAGGGCAATGTGCTTCATCACCGGAGCCAACGCCGAAAGGACCTTCGCCGACTACATGGGCGCCGCCCTGGAACTCGTACCGGAGGATCTCAAGAGCGAATATTTCGAAGGCTACGACTATTTCCACATCGAGGGCTACCTGGTACAGAACCAGGACCTCATCCGCAGGGCCGTGCAGATGGCCAAGGAAGCCGGGTGCAAGATATCCATCGACATGGCCTCCTACAACGTCGTCGAGTCCAACGAAGCATTCTTCCACAACCTCGTCGAGAAATACGTGGACATTGTCTTCGCCAATGAAAGCGAGGCCAGGGCATACACCAAGCTTGAGCCGCGCGAGGCTCTGGACGCGCTGTCACAGCAGTGCGAAATCGCGGTCGTGAAAGTCGGCAAGGATGGTTCCATGGTCAAGCAGGGCGATGAATATCATTACATCGAGGCCTGGCCTGCTGCCACCATCGATGCCACCGGCGCCGGCGACACCTATGCCGCAGGTTTCATATACGCCCATTCACTCGGGATGCCGCTCAGGGTCTGCGGAGAAGTCGGCTCGATAATTGCGGCGAAAGTCGTGGAAGTGATAGGCACCAAGATCGATGTTCCTCGCTGGAGGGACGCAAAACTGGAAATAAGGGAGCTGATTGCCTCCGTAAACAAATAGATATGTTCGATTTCATTAAAAATATCATCAGGAAAAGAAGCCTGAAGAACAACGCCAGCGTAGTCCCTACGCGGATCATCCCGCTGAGCAAGGTCAACTCATACGTAGCCATCATCGATGTCGAGGATCCTACCTTCGACACCTGCAAGACCGCGATAATGAACTTCTTCAGGAACCGGGACATCAAGGGTTGCGTCTTTTTCCAGGACTTCCGCAAGATCGGCAGCGAAGACCGCCTGATCACCAGCATCCAGACCACGATCACAAAGAAAGACCTGGACTGGGTCGGCAGACCTTCGAAATACAAACTGAACGTCCTCGGAGAGCAGGCTCCTGACCTTTTCATCTCCCTGATCAAGGATCCGGAATTCGCCATCGAGTACATGGCAAGGACATCCACCGCCAAGTTCAAGATCGGCCGCAAGCAGATGGAGGGGAACCTTTTCGACCTGGTCATCAACGATCCGGAAGACAAGCCTATCTCCCAGATGGAGAGTTTCAAGGCCATCCAGAGTTACCTGACGAAGATCCAGTAACTCCATGTCCGGCATAGCAAAGAACCTGGCAGTCGCACTCAAAGGCTATGCGATGGGTGCGGCGAATGTGATTCCGGGTGTATCCGGAGGAACCATCGCCCTTCTCACGGGAATATTCAATGAACTCGTCGAGGCTCTGAACGCCTTGATGAGTTTTTCATCATGGAAGCTTCTCTTCAAGGGAAAGTTGAAGGAATTCTGGAATGCGGTCCACGGCACTTTCCTGCTATGGCTCGCCATCGGAGTCGCAGTGAGCATATTCTCCCTCGCCAAGCTGATGGAATATGTATTCACGCACCATCCTGTCCAGACCTGGGCATTCTTCTTCGGGCTGATCGTGGTGTCGGCTTTCTTCCTCCTGTCGGACATCAAGGGCTGGAAGGGCGCCGATGTGTTCTGGCTCGTTGCCGGAATAGCGCTGGGTGCGATGATCTGCATCCTCTCTCCTTCCGAGACCACTTCCGACCTGTGGTTCATCGCGTTGTGCGGGGCAATCGCAATCTGCACGATGATCCTGCCCGGGATATCCGGCAGTTTCATCCTCGTGCTCCTCGGGAAATATGAGTATATAATGAAGGCCGTGAGCAACCTGGACTGGCCGGTGCTGCTGGTCTTCGCCCTGGGTTGCGCCGTTGGAATAGTGGCCTTCTCGAAGTTCCTGCACTGGCTGATGTCGCGCTACGGCAGGCAGACCCTGATCGTCTTGATCGGATTCACCATCGGAGCCCTCGTGAAGGTCTGGCCATGGGCCGACAAGGCTGCCTGCGAGGCGGCAAACGTCCTGACCGGGGACCCGGCCGGCACGCTTCATCTCCCCGGAGCCATTATCTGGGCCCTGGTCGGCGCTGTCTCCGTCCTTGCCCTGGAACTTGTCTCAAGGCGGAACAAAGGCTGATTGTTCCCGTTACCTTACCACTTGCGTGAATACCGGAGCTTGTCCTTCTTCTGCAAGGACATAGACTTTCATGGTGCCTGCCGGAGGTACGCCCGGAGCGCCTTCGCGAGGAAGATCACGTGCAGTAAACAGATATTCGATTCCGCCCTGGACGTTACGGGAAGCGACTTCCTCCGCTGCCGCGTGGATCATCGGATAGTCCCCGACTGCAGCATCGAAGATGGCCGCTTCTTCCTCTGAGGCCGGATGGGGTGCAGGGAATTCATCCAGTTTCACATATTCACCCTCGATGAAGCCGTTCTCTTTCAGGAAGCGGTCAACCTCTGCAGGTGCAGCGTCTATTCTGGCCGCCCTCACGCCATAACCAGGGAGTACTTCGGCGCCCGGCTGCTTCTCAACCAGGTCTTTGACGCTGGAATAAAGCCCGCCGCTGCCGAAGGTGCAGAACGGTACGACTTTCTTGCCGCTGAAATCCACTGCTTCGAGAAGGGCTCCGACAGGAGGAGCATAGGTGCCGAACCATACCGGATAGCCCAGGAATATGACATCATAATCCTTGATGTCGGAAGTCAGCGGCTGGAGATCAGGAAGGACTCCCGCCTCCCTCTCCTTCAGGCAGCGGTCGATGGTTTCCTGGAAGTTTCCGTCGAACGGAGTCACCGGAACGATGGCTTCGATATCGGCGCCAAGGCGGTTGCAAATCTCTTCCGCCACTGCCTTGGTGGAGCCGTTCTGTGAATAATAGAGGACCAGGACCTTCAGGTCCTTCTGCTGGGAACAGGAGAATGCAAGGGCAGCTGTTGCCGCCATAAGGACGATCTTTTTCATGATTACGTATTTAGCTAATTCAATATTGCCTTCAGGACAACTATCGAGCGGTCCCTGAACAAGTTCTCAGGGATACGGATCACTGTACCTCCCTCATTGGCCTCAAGATCCAAAGGCTGTCCCGTTTCGAGGGAACGACATCCCTTTGACAGGGCGCAAGGAATCGTGACAGAGACTTTCGGCTCCGTTATGAAAATATAGAGGTTCTTTTCATCCCCTTCCGTTTTCTCAGTCAAGTACACATCCTTGTCATCCACTTTCAGCGATGATGGTTCAGTGCCATAGACCGCCTCTCCGTTGGCACCCAACCATGCACCCATCTCCCTGAGCCGCCTCACGGCAGGAACCGGCAGGGTACCGTCCGCCTTGGGACCGACATTCAGCAAGTAATTGCCTCCCATGGAGATATTGTAAACCAGATAGCGGAGCATCCTGGTTGCCGGCTTCCAGTTATAGTCTTTGCCGTGATATGCCCAGGAGTTCTGCATGGTGGCCGGAGTCTGCCACGGCTTGTCGAGCATCTCTTTAGGATAAGAGTTGTCGTGCATCTCGAGGAAATCGATATTCTCCCCGGGATCCGTATAGCATATCCGGCCGTTGATGAGACATTTGTCGCTGTATGTCCTGACCAGACGGATAAGCTCATCCCTGCGTTCCGGGGTGATGTGGTTATCCCCGTCCCAGGTATCAAACCAAAGGAGGTCCGGATCGAATTTCTCGATAAGCTCCTTCACCTGCGGAAGGGATTTCCTTTGCCAGTACTTCTCGAAATCCTCGTCCGGCCGCCATGGATACCAGAATGGCAAAGCCCCGTCCGGATCTTCCCAATCCTGCCAGTGCGAATAATAGAAGCCATACTTGATGCCATATTTCTTGCATGCCTCCACAAGCGGAGCGATCAGGTCTTTCTTGTAAGGAGTGGCGGTGATATCGAAGTCTGAAACGTCGGAATCCCACAAGGCGAAACCGTCATGATGTTTCGCGGTGATTACCAAGTACTTCATCCCAGCATTCGAAGCCTCCCTGACCCAGCTCTCAGGATCATATCCCACAGGGTTGAACTCATTCACGAGGCCGTTGTAATAGTCATCGGGAACCTCAAGGCGTGGTTTGATCCATTCGGCGTACCATGAGTTCCCCTGAGGCAGCGTGGTATCGGGCAACGTGTGCCCGTTGTACGTGCCTTCCAGGATAGAATACAGGCCCCAGTGGATGAACATCCCGAACTTGGCTTCTTTGAACCACTCCGCCTTCTGCGGATCCAGCTTCAACGAAACATCAGCTGTCGTCTTCTTGTCGGAACAACCAGAGGAAAGCGCTCCTGCGGCCAGGAAAGCGCATAATACCAAGGTTATCTTTTTCATATCATGCACCAGTGCGTGGTCTTCGCAAGCATTGACCAGGACAGCGGCACCGAGGCTTCGGAGGGTGGCTGCCTTATCGGCGAAACCGGATCCGCACGGATCCAGAGGCCCGGCCAGACTCTTTCCCTGGGCGTTCTTCAAGCCGTTCGTCAAGGTCTCCAGGTCAGTGGATTCGATCAGCAGCGCTGCCGAGGAGACGGAAGGGTCACTCTGGATCAGGCGTATGAAGCGTTCCATTGCCGCCGGGGCATCAGGCAGGCCATCCAGGTTGACATCGAGAATAGAGGCTCCATCGGCAGCCAGTCTGTCGGAGACGGCATACAGGGCATCTTCATATTCCCCTCTCTCCATCATGCCGGCAAATCCGGCAGACTTACCGACGTGGGCCGCCGTGTCCACCTTTATCGGCCCGTTCCCCATGTTCCATATCTCCAGTCCGCTCAGTACAAGCGACTTGTCGCAGGAAGGCACCATTCGCGAGCGGAGGGTGGGCAGTGCATGGATATGGTCCGGCGACGTTCCGCAGCAGCCACCGTAGAGGTTCACCATTCCATCCATCTCCACCATGTGGCACGCCATTGCTTCCGGGCTCTCGTCATATCCACCCTTTGAGTTCGGCAAGCCGGCGTTCGGATAGCAGACCAATGGCACCGGGCACCAGGAGCCCAGGGACCGG